>MGQQ01000089.1 GCA_001798855.1 Deltaproteobacteria bacterium RBG_16_49_23
CAGGAAGATTATCTTAAGCCATTCATCCCCGCAAGCTGCGGGGTATTCTCGAAGGTGCTGGATAAAGGGACTACCGGATTGTACCCACCTAGTGGGCAGTTAATTGACGCTCTCTCACTTTGGGATTGGAGTAATCCGGCAGGAGCATGGGAGCTACACGGTCTGTCACGATTCCTGCTTCTTCCAGTTCTTTATGATATCTCCGGACATGGTCTAAACTCAATTTGCCATCTCTTGCTTTCTCTTTCACATAATCTGCGGCGCTCATTCCGGCAATTTTTCCGAAGACACAGACATCGAGAAGGGAATTCCCCATGAGGCGGTTCTCCCCGTGAACCCCGCCGGATACTTCCCCTGAGGAGTAGAGGCCGGGGATGGCGGTCTCGCACCTGCTGTTGTATTCCAATCCGCCGTTCTGGTAGTGGACCGTCGGGTAAACCAGCATCGGCTCTTTTGAGATGTCGATGCCGAAACGTTTCAGCAGAATATACTTTCCCGGGAACTCACGTTTGACAGCCCCTTTCCCCATCAGCATCTCGATCAGCGGGGAATCCAGCCAGATTCCCACCTTTCCTGAACCTGTAGGCACTCCCTTCCCTGTCTCGACACATTCTCGGATAAAGCAGGCCGATTCCACATCCCTCGGCTCCCGTTCATTGACAAACTGCTCCCCTTCGATGTTGAGCACATTAGCGCCCGCGCCTCTGAATTTCTCGGTGATGAGGATTCCCTCCGACTGCTCAGGGAAAACAATGCCTGTGGGATGATATTGATAGGTGTGGAGAAAACAGACTGGCAGACCGGCCCGGTAGCCAAGGACCACGCCATCTCCTGTTGCCCCATAATGATTGGTAGTCATGAATCCCTGATAGTGAAGTCTTCCGGACCCGCCGGTGGCCAGAATCACTGCTTTCGCCTTTGCAATGAAATATTCTTCTGTCTCCAAATTATACAAAACAGCGCCGCCGCAGTGACCATGCTCGTTCAAGATCAGCTCCACGGCGGGCATAAACTCGAGAACTTTGATATCGGGTCTGTTTCTGGCTTCGTCTCTCAGGGTTCGCATGATCTCGGCGCCGGTGATGTCCGCTGCATAGTGCATCCGTTTCCGGCACGTCCCGCCCCCATGGAGCGTCCTGAGCCGGCCGTCCTCATTTTTGGTGAACATGCAGCCCAAACTCTCGAGCCAGGCGATCACCTTTGGCGCCCCAGTGACCAACGTATGAACCAATTCCGGATCATTCTTGAAGTGCCCGCCGCCGAGGACATCGAGATAGTGGTAATAAGGTGAATCCTTCGTCTCCTTGGTGGCAGCCTGAATCCCTCCTTCGGCCATCATTGTATTTGCATCGCCGTGTCTGAGTTTGGTAGCGATCATTACCCGAACGCCGCACTCCTGAGCCATCAGTGCGGCCGCTGTTCCTGCTCCCCCTCCGCCAAGAATGAGAACATCCGTGTCGAAGTCGACCTTGCTTAAATCGATCTTATCCGGATCGATGCGACTCCGAGCCTCCAGAAGATTGACCATTTCGGGCTGAATCGCATAACCCTTGCTGGGACCCACCCGGATCTCTGTTCTGGCGCCCGCCTTGTAATCCGGATGAAACTTCTCCAGACGCTCCTGCCTCTCTTTGAGAGAAAGCAGGGGGAACTCCTCGCCCCGTTTCTTCCGCTCAAATCTTTCCGGCCGGGTCGCCTCAACCCTCTTGATCAGTTGTTTTAATTCTGCTGTGTATGGCATGATTCCTCCAAAACTTAGGGTACAGGGGGTTGGGTGTAGGGTTCAGCTACACCCTACACCCTGTACCCGACACCCTAATTAACCATTTTCATAAATATGTTTTGTCTTTTGGTGTCCAGTCTTCATCCGCCTGCTCGGGTTCCATCTCCCTCGCCGTGTAGAGTGTTTTCAATGTTTCTTCATCGGCTTTCATCAGTTCTTTCAGCATCGAATCGAACTTACCGCTTTCAATTTCTCCCACCATCGAGGCCAGATGCTCGGCCCTGGGGGCAATGTACTTCCCGTATAGCCGCCTGCCCAGGATGGCGATGTTGTATTGACAGATCTCTGCGGGGCACCTCGAGGTGCACAAGCCGCACATCACGCAGTCGAAGGAGAGTTCTGCCAAACGGGCGATATCCCCACGCATTCCGGCAGCGATATAATCCATCACCTCAATATCCATCGGGCAGGACTTGGTGCAGGTATTGCACTGAAGGCACCGGAGGAGTTCAGGATAATTTTTTACCAGTGTCTCGATCGAAGGTTTGATCTTCTCCATATCGTAGACACTCTTGGTCGCTGGAAAGAAAGGGATCTGTGTAAGATACATGTTTGGCTGGACAACGGTCTGGCAGGCCAGCCCCACCTCGATCTTATAACTTCCAGGAAACCGGTAGACCGTTCCACAAGCCCCGCATATCCCTCCGCGGCATCCGCATCCCCGGATCAGTTGATACCCGGCATACTCCATCGCCTTCTGAATGGTGAAGGAAGCAGGAACTTCATATCGCTTTCCCATGATGAAGATGGGAACCAGCTCCTCCTTCTCCTTCGTTTTACCTTCCATGGGCCTCTCCTCCTTATTGCCCGCCAATATTTGAGCCGGCGTTTTTCAATTTCAAATTTCAAAATTCAAATGTCAAATGAATATCAAATTTCAAAACGGAATCGTGCACGAAAAACAAAATATTTTTCGTCAACGTAGAATTCCAACGTTCTATCATTCCAATTTTCCTTTTTCGACATTTGGGCTTTGGATTTCATTTGGTATTTGAACTTTGACATTTGTCATTTATTAAATACTTCCAGATTCGATCTTCAGTTCATCTTCTTTGAAGGTGGCTACAGGGGGCACCTCATTCACATCTCTCCCGGGAACATAGTTAAACATCTTCTGAATCTTCTCTCCCACACTCCGGAAAAGCGTGGCAACGGGCAGCCGGCTCGGGCAGGCGCTGTCGCAGAGCCCGCAACCGATGCAGGAGGTGACCATATGGGACATCCGGATGAGATGAAAAATGAGGGTATCGGTGGGCATCCGTATCCCTCCTTTCCGGTCGGCCCATCTCAAAAACTGGTCCCCCTCATGTTCGAAGACGGCCGTCTTGAAGACACACTCCTTGCAATAACAGATCGGACAGGCCACCATGCAATTGTGGCATCGAATGCAGGTTGAGAACCGGTCCAGGAAGGACTGAAGGTCTTTGACTATTCCCCTGAATTCCTGAAAAACAGCGTCCCTCTTCTTCGTCCTCTCCGCAACAACCTTGCCCACGACTTCGTTTCTCGATGAAGGTTCATTTCCTGAAAAGGAGAGGAGTCCCTTCTCTTCCAGCTCTTTCCCCAGCTTTTCTTCGATCTCAAGACCGACCTCTTCCTCCGCTTTATACCCGAAGAGTTTGATGTGAATATCCGCCTTCGGAATAGGATATTCACACATCCGGCAGGCAGGCCGGAAAGTATATCCCTGCGGAGCAACCGTCTCGCCCCTCTCCATTCCTGTGAGAATCTCTCCCGCCAGTTTCTCGCCCTCTTTTCCCTCCTGTACCATCTTTGAATAGTCGGAGACCTCGAATGTCCCCGGACAGTCCACCCCGATAAGAAGGAGATTGTCCAGCTTGACCTGAAGAAATTTGGCGAGCTCCACAATGCCCCTGATCTCGCAGGCCTTCAATACGGCGGCGACTTTCTTATTTAAGTTTTTTATGGAAAGATGGGAGGCGACCTTTGCGGATTGAACCGGCATGGTAAGGGAAAGGGCGCACATGCCATCCATCTTTTCAGGGTCGTGGATCAATGTTTGAGCAAACCCATCCCCGGAAGGAAGTCCTTTGGGGACGAGGATGGCTTCAACAACCTCCTTCTCCAAAAGAGATTTAAGAAAACCTTGAATGGCCTTCTCTGGCCTCCCTTCCGAAACCTTTAACACCGTCTGCTTTGCCATCTTCGGAAATTCTCCTTTCGTGATATCATCTGCCCAATCGCAGGCTAATCCCGCGACGCGCGGGACTGCGGCTACATTTATAAAATCCCTCCTAACCTCCCTTTGCCAAAGGGAGGGATTTTCTCCCTTTTATAAAGGGGGAAAAAGGGGGATTAGGCATTCCATAACTGTTTCATGGGATTGGGTCCCATTTTCTTCAAATCATTGGTCATCTTCGTCACCGTATCGGCAAAAAGCTTTCCCTCGCTGGCGCTGATCCATTTCAACAAGACACGATCTTCGGTAAAACCCATCTGGTTAAGAATGCCCTTTAGAATTGCCAATCTTCTCCGGGCCTTATAATTTCCCGTCTGGTAATGGCAGTCTCCGGGGTGGCATCCTCCGATCAGGACGCCATCCGCACCGTCGATCAGGGCCTTGAGCACATAGATTGAATCGACGGCTCCGGAGCACATCAGATGGATGACGCGGATACTGGGTGGGTACTGCTGCCGGGTGGTTCCGGCCAGATCCGCTCCGGTATAGGTGCACCAGTGACAAAGAAAGGCTACGATTCTCGGTTCAAATTCAGACATGTCTTACCTCCGTTAGTCGTAAGTCGTGAGGCGTTAGGCGTTTAAACCTTTTTTGTTTCCATCCCCTTGCGCCTTACACCTGACGCCTTACGTTGTATTAGTCGATGGCTGCATCGAGAACAGCCAGATTTAATGCTTTATCAAAATTCCGCTGTTGCGAGGCCCCATTGCGACAGGCGACAACACAGTTCCCGCATCCCTGGCAGAGAGACTCCATCACCTCTGCCTTCACTTCCTCTTCATTGAGCGCCCTTGCGCCATAGGGACAGACCGTCACACAGAGTCCGCACCCGCAGCAGAGTCTTTTGATCACATTGGCTAAGTAAGCCTTCTCCTCGACAGCCTCCTTGGATAAAAGCGCTCCTGCCCGGGCAGCCGATGCATTCCCCTGGGAGATGGAGTCCTCGATGAAATTGGGCGAGTGGCAGAGACCGCAGAAGAATTTCCCCCGGTCCACCGAATCGAGGGGGGCCGATTTCGGATTGGCCTCCATAAAGAAACCATCCGGGTTAAGATCGACATCAAAGATCTTTGCCAGGTCCCGGTTATCATTTGGTTCGACGCCGGCGCTAAGGATAAGGCGATCCGCGGGAAGGCTCACCCGGCTTCCCATTGCAGGATCAAAAACCGAAACGGAAAGCCGGCCATTCTCAAGCGCCACCTCCGGTTTCTTCTCCAGATCGTAACGGATGAAGACTATTCCCTTGCCCCGTGCCTCGTGATAATAGGTTTCATAGAATCCATAGGTCCTCACATCCCGGTAGAGGACATAAACCTGGGCCGAATGGTTTTGCTCTTTTAGTTTAAGAGCATTCTTTACCGCATGGCCGCAACAGATCCGGCTGCAATAAGGATGCTCCTCATCCCTCGATCCCACGCACTGGATCATGACAGCCGAGCGGACTTCCTTCAATCCCTCATCCTTAAGGTGAATCATCTTTTCCAGTTGTCTCTGGGTGATGACCCTCGGATCTTTTCCGTAGAGATACTCTTTCGGAACAACCTCCCTTCCGCCGGTGGCAAGGATGAGGGCTCCGTGTTCGAGAGACTCCTCCCCATCCGGACGGAGGATCTTCGTCTTGTAATGGCCGTTTCTCTTTTCAAAACCGATGATCTCCGTCTCGAAATAGGGCCGGATGGAAGGATGGTTCTTCACTTTTTGAATGAGATCCTGCAAAAGAGACTGGGGATTGGATCCCCTCAACGTATAAAAGGAATCCCTCAGATTTCCTCCAAGCTCCCTCTCCTTCTCAATCAGACAGACTTCGTAACCCTGTTCGGCCAGCCTCAGGGAAGCTGTCATGCCGGCGACCCCTCCGCCCACGACCAATCCTCTCTTCTCAACCTTCTGGCTTCCTTTCCGGATGGGCTGAATTCTTCTCGCCCGTTCCACAGCCATCCTGATCAGGACCATTGCCTTTTCCGTCGCCAATTCTGGAAGGTCTCTATGAACAAAGGCGCACTGCTCCCGTATATTGGCATATTCGATCAGGTATGGATTGAAACCCATTCCTTTTGCCATCTCCTCCATTGGTTTCCGAATCTCCCGGTGGGAACAACCGGCGATCACGATTCGATTGAGACCATGCTCCCCGATTCTCTTTTTGATCAGATCTAAATCTTCCGGAAGGCAAGCCAAACCTACCTCTTCAATATGAACCACTTCTCTCAGCAACTTTGTTCCCAGGATGAGATCAAAAAGAGAGAGGCTTTTCTTCAGCTCCTCGCCACAATGGCATATGAAGACCCCTATTTTAGGAATCTCCTCACCCAATGCCCCTTCCATGGGATACTCTTTCCTGGAAGGAGAAGATGCATTGGGAGCAAGGAAGGAAGCGGCGGCAGCCGCCGCACTTGAGCCTTCGACGACTGTCTCCGGGATATCCCTGGGGCCCCGGAATGCGCCTCCAACAAAAATGCCTTCAACCGATGTCTGGGCTGGATGAAACTCGTCGGTCTGGCAAAACCCCTGTTGGTTCAACAGGAGGCCCATCCCTCCGGCGATATCTTTAATGTTCTGTGGAGGCGTGAATCCTACAGAAAGAATGACGCTGTCGAATTCCCTCTCCTCAAAGATGCCATCCTCTTTCAAATAGGTGATGAAAAGGTTCTTCGTCTGCTGAAGCTCCTTCACCGAGGAGATGGCGCTCCGGATATATTCAATTCCGTATTCGGACTTCGCCCTCTCATAATACCGCTCGTAATCTTTCCCCATGGGCCGGATGTCCATATAAAAGAAGGTCACATTCAAGCCGGAGGCCCTCTCTTTGGCGATCATGGCCTGCTTGGTGGCATACATGCAGCAGATCGTGGAACAGTGGTCCTGGCCGCAGGAGGGGTCTCTCGATCCGACGCACTGGATAAAGGCAATCTTCTCCATCTTCTTTCCATCGGAGACCCGAACCGGAAATCCCTGTGTGGGGCTTGATGTGGAGATGAGCCTTTCGAACTGGACGCTGGTCAACACATTTTCGTACCGGCCAAAACCATACTCCCCTTTCTTCTGCGCCAGGAAGGGTTCAAATCCAAATCCGAGGAGAATGGCTCCTGCCCCGATCTCCTCCTCTTCCTCCTTCATGTCGAGGTCGATGGCGCCCGGAGCGCAGGCTTTTACGCATTCTCCACATCGAGTGCATGTCCTGGGATCGATGACAAGACTGTGAGGGATGGCCTGAGGATAGGGAAGATAGATCGCTTTTCTTTTTTCCAGGCCGCCTCCGAATTCCCTCTCCACCTCCACCGGACAGACTTTGATGCAGGCTTCGCAGAGGGTGCACCGCTTCGGATCCACGAATCTGGGCTTACGGACGATGGAGACCCTAAAATCCCCTCCTGTCCCTTCCACCTTCTTCACTTCCGAATAGGGCAACAGTTCGATATTGTCGTGCAGATGACATTCATAGATCGGGCAGAAGGCGGGAGGCGTGGGGCTCATGAAACAGACTCCGCACGAATTCGTTGGAAAGGTCTTGTCGAGGAGCGGAAAATAGCCTCCGATAGCCGGTCCCTGTTCCAGGAGAAAGACCTTCCTTCCCATCTCTGCCAGCAGCAGCGCGGACTGCATCCCCGCTATCCCTGCGCCGATCACCAACGCCGAACTTTTGTCACCCCTCATTTTTCCTTGTGCCATTGTCATCCTCTGAAAATTGTTTGAGGTTGGAGGCGGTCTTTGTTAGAGGATTGAGGTTAGAGGAGCGCTTCGCTTTAGGCAAAATCTCTTGCCTCAACCCTAACGCGAATTTGATCCACTATCCCAATCCCAGCGATTCCAGTAATCCTTTCGGAGAAATCATATGTTTCTTCCACCATGTGTTCTTCTTTTCAGAATCAAAGGCCACTCCCATCAGTTCGGTAAAGTAGAAGACAGGAAGGCCCGCATCCTGCCTCATCTCAAGGTTCGCTTGACAGAGGCCGCAGGAGGTGACAATACACTGTGCTCCTGCCTCCTTAGCCATGGCGACGATCTTTCCCACCATCTTCTGGACCACATTCCCGTAGGTCAGAGCCAGGTCCGCCCCGCAACAGTCAATCTTATACGACCAATCGACCGGCTCTGCTCCGATGGCTTTCATGATCCGGTCCATATATTGAGGGTTCTCAGGATCATCCAGCCCGGTCACCTTGGGATGCCGGACCAGCGCGCATCCATAGTAGCAGGCAGCCTTCAACCCCGTTAAGGGCTTCTTCACTTTTTCACGAATCTGATCGAGTCCTACCCGGTTGAGGACCACATCGATCAAAGCCAGAATCTCTAATCCGGGATCGTAGTTAAATTGAACGATATCTTCAATCTCTTTTCGCCTGGCTTCGTCATTTTTAAGCGCATACTCGGCCCGTTTCAGCATATTGAAACATCCGGCGCAGGGGATCACAAGAGGCCCCGCCTGAGCCGCTTGAGCCTTTGAGATGTTTCGGGCCGGAAGGGAGAGGGAGAGAAGGTGATTGATGCTGTGCGTGGCTGCTGCGCCGCAGCAGTTCCAGTCTTCGATCTCTACCAAATCTACTCCTAATGTTTTGAGGACAGCCTCCGTGGAACGCCCGTATTCATACGATGTGGAATGATCCGTACAACCCGGAAAATATGAGAATCTCATTCTATGCCTCCAAAATGTAATTCACGGAATATTGGAATACTGGAAACCTGAGAACTGGAATAATGGAATGTTGGAACAATGGAATAAAGGAGAAAACCTGGACCAGCGAAAAATCGATGCGAAGATTTTTGCCATTCTTCCAGTGTTCAAATATTTCATCATTACAGAGTGGTCTTAACCCATCATTCCAATATTCCACCTTTCCAATATTCCATATTTTGATATTCCATTGTTCCATTATTCCTCGTTCTTATTTTTTACACCTTTCAAAGATTCTTTTGATTTCTCCTCTTCCTTTGACCAAACTGGGAAGGAGAGGAATCTTCCCCTTCATAAAGAGCATCATGCCGGGAACGAGGTCGGTCAGGAAGTCTTTGCTGCGAAGTTTATAATCGATCAGCATCGTCGCCTCATGGACCCTTCCGCCCCTCCGGATGCTATCGATAAATGCCTCGTGGAGGAGATGAATATTTTTCTCCTTTGCGTGGATTCCCTCATCAATGGCCATCTCTCTTAAGGCATCCATCAGGACGCCGATGTCGATCTTATTTGGACACCGGGTCCCGCAGGTCTCACAGGAGACACAGAGCCAGATGGCGCTGCTTCCCAGGACTTCCTGCTTCATCCCCATCTGGATCATCCGGATGATATTGTTAGGCCGGATATCCATGATAGGGGCAGTGGGACACCCTGCCGTGCACTTCAGGCACTGGTAGCAAAGGCTGAGGTCTTCCCCGCTCCGTTTTTTGGCTTCCTCCAGAAAAGTGGCATCCATTTTATTCATTTCGGTTATAGCTTCCAATTTTATCTCCTTTGTGTTTCACATTTCAGGGCTAAGGGTGTTGGGTGTAGGGTTTAAAAACCCCTTACCCCCTGTACCCTACTCCCTCGCCCCTGCTGTTACAAACGTATCCAGCATCCGAAGGGTCTGGATCGACGAATTATTTCTTAACTCACAGGCAAAGTTTGGGCAAGCCGCAATGCAGGCGCCACACCCCTGACAGAGGGCGCTATGGACGACCGAAATCCCCCGCTGAGAATCCATCTCCCTCGCCTCATAGGGACAGATCTCAACGCAGATGCCGCATCCGCTGCAAATATTCTCATCCACAAAAGCAATCAAAGGGTCCTGAAGGAGCTTATCCGTCGAAAGCAGGGCCTGAATTTTGCTGGCCGTGGCCGAAGCCTGCGAGACCGTATCCGAGATATCCTTCGGGCTCTGACCGCAACCAGCCAGGTAGATTCCCTTGGTCGAGCTCTCCACAGGATAGAGTTTGATATGGGCCTCTGTCCAAAAGCCATGGCGATCAACGGTAGCCCTCAGTTTGGCGGCCAGATCTTTCACCCCGTCGCTTGGAACGACGGCTGTGGCCAATACAACCATATCTGCGGCCACTTCAACCATTCTTCCTGTGAGGGTGTCCACTCCTAATACCCTCACCTTCCCATCATCCTGAAAGACCCTGGAGACACGGCCCCTGAGGTAGAGAAGCCCTTTCTCCTCGATCGTCTTCTGCAAAAATTCTTCGTAGCCTTTGCCATCCGACCGGATATCCATGTAGAAGATATAGGGCTGTCCGTCCGGCACCTGCTCCTTATAAATCTTCGCCTGCTTGGCTGTGTACATGCAGCAGATGCGGGAACAGTAAGGCATATACCGGTCCGGGTCCCTGGAAGCCACGCACTGGATGAAGACCATCTCCTTCGGGACTTTCCCGTCGGAGGGCCGGATGATCCTTCCCTTTGTAGGCCCATCGACTGAAAGCATCCGTTCCAGAGCCAGGCCGTCGATCACATCCGGAATCTCTCCATATCCATACTCTCCGAGCCGTTCCCTGGGATAGAGTTCAAATCCTGTGGCCACGACAATGGCTCCGACCTTCTTTCCGATTCGTTCATCCTCCTGCTCGAACCGGATGGCCTTCTCAGGGCAGACCTCTTCGCATCTTCTGCAACTTCCATCAATGAAATACCGGCAGTGGCTGCGATGGATAACCGGCTTATGGGGAACGCTCTGAGGATAGAGCAGATCGATCGCCTTTCGAACTCCCAAGCCTCTCTCAAACTGGGAAACATACTCCACGGGACAATCCCTGATGCAGAGGCCGCATTCATTACACTTCTCCCAATCCACATGGGTTGCTTTCTTCCGTATCGTCAGCTCGAAATTCCCCACATAGCCCTTCACATCCTCCATCTCCGAATAACAGTGGAGATCGATCCCTGGATGCTTCTCTATCTCCAATGCCTTTGTGAGAAGATCCGGAAGGGCGGGATGGAGGTCGGGAAACGTTCTTGAGAGCTGGGTCATATGTCCGCCCAGGGCCTGTTCCTTCTCGAGCAGGATGACCTCATAACCTCCCTCGGCCAGGTCGAGGGCCGCTGTCATTCCGGCGATCCCTCCGCCGATCACGAGGACGCTGCGGTTGATGGAAACGGAGATGGCCTCAAGCTTCTCGTTCTCTCTCACCTTTTCAAGCGTCGCCAGAATGATCTCCTCGGCCTTCTCTGTCGCCTTCTCCTTCTCCTTCTGGTGAACCCAGCTGCACTGTTCCCGGATATTGGCGATCTCACAGAGATAGGGGTTCATCCCTTCCGACTTGACCGCCTTCCTGAAGGTGTTCTCATGCATGCTCGGCGAACAGCAGGCAACGACGACCCCTTCCAACCCCTTCTCCCGAACCGCCTCCCTGATGAGCTGTTGCCCGGGTTCAGAGCACATGTAGATGTAGTCTGTGCTGTGGGCGACATCCCCGACGCTTCCCACCTTGCCGGCCACCGATTTGACATCGACGGTGCCCGCAATATTCACTCCGCAATGACAGATAAAAACACCCAGCTTCTTCATAATCCGTGAATCGTAAATCGTAAGGCGCAAGGGGTAAAACAACTCTTTTTCACCTCACGCTTTACGCCTGACGACTTACGCCGTTAGTGTTTTGCAAACAATCCCTGGACTTTGCTCGCGGCTCCATTGGCATGAGCCACGGCATCGGCAATATCCTTCGGTCCCTGGGCGCAGCCTGCGAGGTAGATTCCTTCCACATTGGTTTCCACGGGCCGGAGTTTCCTCTCCGCCTCCGTAAAGAACCCGTATTCATCCGTGTTGATTCCCAGTTTTTGAGCCAGCCCCTTCGTCCCCCCCTGCGGAATGATGGCAGTAGCCAGAACGACCATATCCGCAGAGATCTCCACCTTCTTGCCGGTCAGCGTATCCACACCCCAGACCACAACCCTTCCGTCATCCCTGAAGATCCGGGAAACCCTGCCGCGGAGATAGAGGATCCCCTCCTCTTCCATCCCCTGCTGGATGAACTCCTCGTAACCCTTGCCTGTTGACCGGATATCCATATAGAAGATATAAGCCTGCCCGTCATGGACTTTATGTTTGTAAAGCCTCGCATGTTTGGCCGTGTACATGCAGCAGACCCGTGAGCAGTAGGGCATATACCGTTCCGGATCTCGCGACCCTGTACACTGGATGAAAACAACTTCTTTCGGGACCTTCCCATCCGAAGGCCTTCTGATTGCACCCGTTGTCGGCCCGGATGCGGAATTGAGCCTCTCAAAGGCCAGGCCGTCGATCACATCCGGAATCGTCCCATAACCATATTCCCCGAAAGTCTCCTTTGGAATCAGGTCAATACCCACGGCGGTGATGATGGCTCCGACTCTCTCTTCGACAAACCGGTCCTGCTGTTCGTAATCGATGGCTCCAACCGGACAGACCTTCTCACAGACTCTGCATTTCTTCTCCAGGAAATAGCGGCAGTTGGAAGGGTTGATGACAGGCTTGTTCGGAACGGCCTGAGGTGAAAGCGTATAGATCGCCTTTCCCATACCCATGCCCCGGTCAAACTCAGAGGGCTTTTTCGAAGGGCACTTCTCCTGACAGAGGCCGCACCCCGTGCATTTCTCCCAGTCCACATAGGCCGCTTTCCTGCGGATTTTCACGGTAAAGTTGCCGGCCTTCCCTTCCACTCTGTCCACTTCCGAATAGGTGAGAAGTTTAATATGAGGATGCTGGCCTGTCTCGACGGTTTTGGGAGTCAGGGTGCACTGGGCGCAATCAAGCGTCGGAAAGGTCTCTGAGAGCTGGAGCATCCTTCCTCCGATGGAGGGAAGTTTCTCCACCAGAACAACATCATAACCCGCATTTCCGATGTCAATGGATGCCGAGATGCCGGCAATGCCTCCGCCGATCACCATCGCCCTTTTGATGAATTTCCCATTCTCCTTCATCTTAGATAAAACCCTTTTCCTTTAGGAGCGGCAAAGGATCCACAAAGTTCTGTTCAAACCCCAGGGTCTGATAATCGAGTCCCATGGCCATCCCGAGAAGCTGTGTGAAATAGAGGACCGGGATCGATTTGAAGTCCAGATATTTCTGCTTGATGTCGGACTGTTTATGGTCGATGTTGAAGGTGCACATCGGACAGGTTGAAACAACGACCTCTGCTCCGTTCTTAATGGCGGAGCCCAGAATCTTATAGCCGCATTCCGTGGCCACTTCCGGCGATCCCACGGATTGAAAAGACCCGCAGCATTCGATCTTGTAGGGAAAATCGACCGGTTCCGCGCCCATGGCTTCCAGGAACTCTTCGAACAGGGTGGGCCTCTCCTTGTCGTCAAACCCCATCTCGTCAAACGGGCGAAGGAGCATGCATCCATAATAGGCTGCCGCCTTCAGCCCGGCCAGCGGCTTCCTCACCCTCTCTTTGATTTGAGGAAACCCGATCTCCTGTTTCAGGATCTCCAGGTAGTGGAGGACACGGAGGTCGCCCTGGTAGTTCATTTCGATAAAGTTATTGATCTTCTCCCTCTTCTCTCCGTCATTCTGAATCAACCGGTTCGTCCGCTTAATCACATTGAAGCAGATGGCGCAGAGGGTCGTCAGGGTGGTTCCTTCTTGCCTCGCCCTGGCTAAAATCCTCGAAGGCGGAAGAAGGGCCATGATATTGTCCGTGGCCAATGGAAAAGTTGCTCCGCAGCAGGTCCAGTTGGGAAGTTCCTTCAATTCGAACCCGAGGAGAAGGGAGCAGTTCCGGGCCGTCTGATCGAGATTTTTAGCCTTGGTGTAGAGCGTGCATCCGGGAAAGTAGAGATAATCCATGATCGACCCCATCCTTTTACCCCTCCCCCTTGACGGGGGAGGGTACGGGTGGGGGTGAATCAGTTCTTCATCCCCCTCCCCTCCATCCCCTCCCGCCAGGGGGAGGGAAATTTTCTATTTTAAGATAAAAATTTCCTGAAGCCGCTGATGAATGCGATTTGCGGCACCCTCTCCAGAAACCCCTCCTGGAATTCGGAAATCTGAATATGATCCTTCCGGTCCTTCTTCCTCAGGATGACCATTCGCAATGCATCCATCACCCTGGCGATATCGATCCCCTTCGGACACCTCGACGTGCACTGGAGGCACGAAGCGCAGAGCCAGAAGGTATTCACTCCGAGCGCCTCCTCTTCGAGGCCGAGAAGCGTATAACGGATGACCTCATGAGGACCAACCTCCATGGCAAAAGCCACCGGGCAGCCGGCTGTGCAATTTCCGCACTGGTAACAGGCGAAGAGATTCTGCCCGCTGATCAGCTCCACTTTCTTTGCAAATTCATTGTGGACCTTCTGTCTCGTCAGTTCGATCTTCATGATGAATCTCCAAAAAAACGCATTAAATATTTTGTAGGGCATGATCTCCGATCATGCCTTTAAACGGTGTGTTCGGGGAACACACCCTACATTCCATATAAATTCATTTATTGCGTACATATTAATAATAAAACACCGTTGGTGATAAAACGAGTCTATCTTCCCCTCATCCTTGCCGGTATCTCTTCTCCCCTTCAATATAAAGGTCGTTTCCTCGAACATCATTGATGACGATCACCGGAAGGTCTTCAACTTCCAGCCTCCGGATGGCCTCTGGGCCAAGATCCTCATAAGCCACTATCTCTGCCTTCTTCACCTTTTTGGCAAGAAGAGCCCCGGCGCCTCCGGTAGCTGCAAAGTATATAGCTTTATACTTCTTCATCGCTTCTTTAACCGCATCGGACCGCATGCCTTTTCCAACCATCCCTTTCAACCCCTTCTCAATCAAAGCGGGAGCATAGGCATCCATCCGGTAACTGGTTGTAGGGCCTGCTGACCCGAAGACCCGTCCCGGTCTGGCGGGTGTTGGGCCGACATAATAGATGACCTGGCCCCGAATGTCAAAAGGGAGCTCTTTTCCCTCTTTCAAAAGATCGGAAAGCCTTTTATGTGCGGCATCCCTTCCCGTATAGATGACCCCATTGAGCAGAATGCGATCGCCGATCTTTAGCTTTTCCACATCTTCATCACTCAGGGGTGTCTTCAAACGAATAGGCTCAGCCATAAATCCTCCGTTAAACTAATGATGGGGAGATAGGGGGATTGGGTGATGGGGTGACAACAAATGTCACAATGAAAATTGCAAAGTTAACAATCCAAAATTAGCAATTAAAAAAGCTTATTTATTCTTTATTAGTTATTGGGAATTGGTCATTGATAATTGCTAATTGATCACTTTGCAATGATTATTTTTCTACCTATCTCCTCATCTCCCTATAGGATTACCTCTTTATGTCTCTGGGCGTGGCACTGAATGTTAACTGCCAGCGGGAAACTGGCGATGTGGCAGGGCATCATCAAAATGTGAACCGCCAGCGAGGTGGTCCGTCCTCCCAGACCCTGTGGTCCGATGCCCAGCCTGTTGATCTCCTCCAGAATCTCCGACTCCAGTCTGTCCAGCTCCGGGTCCTGATTCCTGCTTCCGAGAGGACGGAGAAGGCTCTTCTTCGCAAGAAGCGCGGCCAGCTCAAATGTCCCTCCGATTCCGACTCCGATAATGGTCGGTGGACAGGGATTGGAGCCCGACTCCTTCACCCTCTGGACGACATAGCGTTTGATTCCCTCAATCCCATCGGATGGCGTCAGCATCACCACTCGGCTCATATTCTCACTGCCGCCCCCTTTCGGAGCCACGGTAATCTTAACTTTATCTCCCTGAACGATCTCCGTATGGATGATGGCGGGAGTATTGTCCCCGGTATTTTTCCGGGTGAAAGGATGACAGATCGACTTCCTGAGATACCCGTCCCGGTATCCCTGGCGAACCCCTTCAAAGATCGCCTCCTTCAGGTCCCCCCCGGCCAGATGAACATCCTGTCCCAATTCGAGGAAGACCACTGCAAATCCCGTATCCTGACAGAGGGCCACCTTTTCGTCCTTTGCAATCCGGGCATTCTCTTTCAATTCCCTCAGTATTTCCAGTCCCAGAGAAGATTCTTCCTTTTCGATGGCCCGGTCAAACGCTTGAAGCACATCCTCTCCCAGATCGGTGTTTGCCTCCATACAGAGGTCTCTCACCTTCTCGGTGATCAACTTGACATCGATCTCTCGCATTTCTTCATCCCCATTCAGGGCTAAAGCCCTGAGTTACAAATTTTTAAGAATATGTAACTCAACCCTTTAGGGTTGATTCATTACAATTACAATTTCAACTCCTCAATGCTCTTCTTCACGCTCTCTGCGGACTTCGCCACAAGGCCCTTTTCTTCTACGGTCAGGTCGAGCTCGATGATCGACTCCACACCCTTTTCCCCTAATTTCACCGGAACTCCAAAGCAGATGTCTTTGAGGCCATATTCTCCGTTCAGATAGACGCAGCAGGGAAGAATTCTCTTTTTATCCTTGAGGATGGCCTCTGCCATCTGAATCACCCCTGCCGAAGGGGCATAGAATGCGCTTCCTGTCTTGAGAAGATTGACGATCTCACCGCCGCCCTTCCGGGCCCGGTCCACCAGTTTATCGATCTTTTCTTTGGGAAGAAGTTGTGAGAGAGGAATCCCGCTGACCGTGGTGTATCTCGGAAGAGGAACCATCTCATCGCCATGCCCTCCTAACAGGAGCGCCTGAATATCTTCAACAGAGACTCCCAATTCCATCGCAATGAAAGCCCTGTATCGTGCCGTATCCAGAACCCCTGCCATTCCCATCACCCTCTCTCTTGGTAATCCGCTCTTTTTAATAGCCAGATAGGTCATGGTGTCCAGGGGATTGGTCACCATGATGAGGATGGCATTCGGAGACCTTAAGGTTACCTCGGCAACGACGGATTCGATGATCTTTCGATTAATGCCGAGCAGATCCTCCCGGCTCATCCCTGGTTTCCGGGGAACGCCTGATGTGATAATGACAATATCCGAACCTTTCGTCTCGTCATAGGTGTTGGTGCCGATGACCTTCGCATCAAAACCTTCTATCGGCGCTGATTCAAAGAGATCAAGAGCCTTGCCCTGGGGAATCCCTTCCAGGATATCGACTAAAACGATATCACCCAGCTCCTTTGCAGCAGCCCAGTGCGCCGCCGTTGCCCCGACAAATCCTGCGCCGATAATGGAAATTTTCTTCCTTCCCATAATAGTCCCTCCTCTCTCAATTAAAATCCCCCTTCACCTTCATCCTCTCCCCTCAGGGGAGAGGGTCGGGGGTGAGGGGTTTGTTGATTCGATTTGATAACCCTTCAAATGAAATCCGCAGGTCTTCCGGATGATCAGTTCGGGCATGAGAAGAACCTCTTTCGCGGAAGTCCTCTCCTCACCCTTCTCAATCTTTTCCACCAGCATCTCAACGGCGATGGCTCCCATCTCAAACTTTTTCTGGCCAATCGTGGTCAGTTCGATCCCTTGCATGGATGAAAATTCGATGTCGTTGAATCCGATCAGCGCCACATCCTCCGGTATCCTGAGCCCCTCTTCAAGGATCGCCTGACAGACTCCCAATGCCATGTAGTCACTGGCGGCAAAGATGGCAGTGGGCAGTTCTGCCATTTTAAGAAACTGTTTTCCCCTCTCATAACCCGACTTCTTTAAAAAATTTCCTTCGAGAAAATAGTCGTTTCTCTGCTCCAGTCCATAGGTCGAAAGCGCTTTTTTCCCCCCCTCGAGACGTTCAAGGCCGACGGAGGATTCCGCAGACCCGCCGATCACCCCTATTCTTTCATGGCCGAGTCTGATCAGATGTTCCACAGCTAAAAACCCTCCGAGGATATTATCCACGCCGACATAATTGACCTTCTCCTTGACAACCGGATGGTAGGTCCTTCGATTGACCAGGGTAATAGGAAATTCCTCCTCGGCTAATGCAACGATATTGGGATCCTCCATATGGGCGGAGGAAAAAACGATTCCATCCACCCCCTTACTTCGTAGCATTTCAATATACTGCTTTTCAGTCGAGATGTCAGACTGGGTGCTGCAGAGGATGATACTATATCCCAACTTTGTAGCTGTCTTCTCTATCCCCTGAGCTAATTCGGTATAGAAAGGATTGGCAATATTCGTAATGACAAGGCCGAGAGTCCGGGTCCGCTTCAATACCAAACTTCTTGCTATGAAATTAGGCCGGTAACCTAACTCTTTTGCAATTGAGAGGATCTTCTCTTTGGTTTCTTGACGAATCCGGGATTTATCATTGAGGGCTCTTGAAACAGTTGTGTGTGATACCTGGGCAATTCTCGCTATATCTTTAATATTGATCTTTTTATACATTCTTTTGCGTTAACGGAAAATACGAAATTCTGTAACAATTTAGTTGTTTGAAAAAACTTTCAAAATCCCTCCCCTGCCTTCGCCGAAGCGGCTTCGCGCAGGCAGGCAACCTCCCTTTGCCAAAGGGAGGAGTAATTAATCCCCCTTTGTAAAAGGGGGATTGCCGCCAGCCCATAGGGCCTCTGGCCCGGAGGGAGGGGGATTTTCATGGTTTGAGCCTGTCCCGTATAAACGGGAGATGACGCTCCGTCATGAAAGATTGCCAAGGAGCCATCAGGCTTACTTCTTCTGAGCCTCTGCCTTGGCTTTAGTGATTGCCTCATCCTCTCTCTTCACATCCTCCAGTGTCTTTGGCTTCACCTTATCCGGCACAGGCTCCAGGCCATACTTCCACTTCAAGAACTGCGCCCCGGTCTGCGGAAAAAGTGCATAGATCAAAGCATCATAAAGGTCTTTGGCCAGCTCTTTCGACTCCCCCTTCACCTTCTCTAACTCCGGTTCAATAACATCCGCTGGACGGCAGGTGATTGGCTCCTTCCCTTTCTTATATCCTTTGAGCACCACATTCTTGACTTCATCTGAAATCGGCACAGGAGGCCTTCCATAGAGACCGTAGACATAGTCCTGCGTCTCCTTTGACACCATCTTATAACGACCGAAAAGAACATTGAGCACCGCTTGAACTCCCACAATCTGTGACGTCGGCGTCACCAGTGGAGGATATCCCAGGTCCTTTCTGGCCTTAGGCAGCTCCGCATAGACCTCTGAAATTCTATGGATGGCATTTTGCTGCCTTAGCTGGCTAACCATGTTTGAGATCATCCCACCGGGGATCTGGTGTTTTAGCACTCCCGTGTCGATCACGGACATCTTCGTGGTATCCAGAAAGTCACGATATTTAGGCGCAACCGACTCCAGATATTCTCCTAACTTCAGGAGCTTCGAAAGGTCGAGCTTCGGATCCCAGGGCGTTCCCTGAACAGCCACGAGGATGGGTTCCACAGCGGGCTGGGAAGAACGGAGCGCGAAAGGGGCGAGCGCTGTATCAACGACATCCACCCCTGCCTCAATCGCCTTCAGATAGGTCATCGTGCCCATCCCGCTCGTATAATGTGTGTGAAGTTGAATGGGAATTTTCACCGTTTTCTTCAATCCCTTGACCAGCTCATAGGCGTCATAAGGCGCAAGAAGTGCGGCCATATCCTTGATGCAGAGCGAATCGGCGCCCATCCCTTCCAGGACCTTTGCCTTTTCAAGATAATAATTGAGATTATAGATTGGCCCGCCCATTCGTGTCTCAGTCAGTGAATAACAGATCGTTCCTTGAATATGCTTCTTGCAGCGCTTGATCACTTTGAAGGCTGTCTCAAAGTTACGCTCATCATTGACGGCGTCAAAAACCCGAAAGATGTCAATGCCCACTTCAGCGCATTTCTCTACAAATGCCTCTACCAGGTCATCGGCATAATGACGATAACCCACCAGATTTTGACCACGGAGAAGCATCTGAAAGGGCGTTCTCGGCATCAGCTTCTTTAAAATCCTTACCCTTTCCCAGGGATCCTCTCCTAAAAAGCGATGGCAGACATCATAAGTCGCCCCTCCCCACACTTCAACAGAATGAAATCCCACCTGATCCATTTCCTCGGCAATGGGAACCATATCCTCAACCCGCATTCTCGTGGCTAAATTGGATTGATGACCATCGCGTAGAGTCGTATCCGTTATGCCGATTGGCTTTTTCGCCACCTTCTCCATACCTTCCATTCTTGTAGCCTCCTTTCCATCCTCAAAAGGGATCATTTAATTAATGTTAATTTTATGCGTTAACGTTAACGCCTACGGAAAAATTTGTCAAGCTTAAAATTTGGAAGGATTTATCTTTCCGGGAAGAAAATCGACGGGGAGAGGAAAGATCGTTCCTCTCCCCTTGCGTTCGAATTGGATTCAAGGTGAGATCAATTTGTCCGGAATTGTAATTCCCTTCTCCCTGTAATATCTAACCGCCCATGGATGAATAAGAAAGCATTTGTTCTGAACATCCCCCCTCGCCCCCCTTTGCCAAAGGGGGGATGTTAGTGTTTGCCATTTGCTAAAAGGGGATCATAAGAATGATAGTCATATTTTATGAGGTTTTTACCCACCCACTTACACGAAGAGCCCTTTATTATTCCCCTCTGTCTCACTCTGTTTATATTGAAGTTGTCAATGACCTCCTTTCACGGATTTTCATCGGAAACCAGTAGGCTCTTCATCTCCCCCGGACTGCCGAACTCCATCTTCATCAGCCGCTGATAATAGGATCGTGAGGTGTAGAGGGCAGCCAGCGGATTATGCCCTGTGACCCGGTCTTTCACGGCAAAGACGGTGGTCAGGCCATTAATAAATTTCAAAAAGAGGGAATCATGGCCGATACAGAGTCCCAGCATGACATTAAAATCGGTCCCGGCCTGATTCAAGATTTTTGCCTGGGCAATCGGATTACACATTGACTCAAATTCCCCGATACAGATCTTCTCCTCATCCTTCACACCGATCCTCTCCTTTGGAATCCCTCCCACCTTGCACGAAACCGAAATAACCTCGAAGCCATGCTTTTCCAGAATCTCTGAGAGAACGGCAGCCTCATGGGTCAGGCCGCCACAGAAGGCCAAACCAAGCTTCTTATAGCCCATCCTCTGAGAGAATTCGATCAACTCCTCCATTCTGCTTTTTGTGGGAATCATCACAAACGGTCTGGCTTCACGCAGTGCGTAACAGGAACCCTCCTGAACCGAGGCCGTCCGTGCAAACTCTTTTATCTCCGGATCGTCATATCTCTCCATGGCTTCCGTCAGGGCTGACTCTCCTTTCTTTGTTGGACACCAGGAAGGCCCCCTGCCCTTCTCCAGCCGGCAGATCTTCTCTACCACCGCACACTTTGCGCAATTGCATCCGATGTCTTCCATATCTCTTTCTCCTTATGATTGGAGCTTGTTGCACAAATGCTAAAAATACTCTTCGACAAGCTCAGTGTGAACGGAGTTTAAATTAAAACCATTGACTTTTCAAGTTCGTCCTGAGCCCTTCCTTCGACTTCGCTCAGGACATTCGGAAAAAACCGTTCGCCCTGAGGTTCTCGAAGGGCATATAGTTCGCTTAGGACAGACTTGTCGAAGAACGGAAAGTGGCTTTCTGCAACAGGCTCATTGGCTATCTATTTCGTAACAATAAAGAGGACCATTTCCGCAGGTCTCGAATCTTTTCAACGTTTCTAACTTGTTCAACAATCTTAACTCGTCGTTCTCTTGTCCAGAGACGATTGCTCAGATCGTGGAACTTCTCAATCAACTCTTCCCAGGAGAGAGGATTCTCAGGATCGCCTTTGCAAAATCCTTCCCCTGCCTTCGCCGAAGCGGCTTCGCGCAGGCAGGCAACCTCCCTTTTCCCTCCGGGTCGGAGACCGCTCTGGGTCGGAGACCAAAGGGGGATTCACCCTGTTAGATAAATTTTTTTCACTTTCAATAATTGGATATAGACCTGCTATCTAACAGGGTGAAGGGGGATTAGATCAGGTTTTTCAAAGCGCTAAACTATTGCCATTAATGAATAATAATAGTTTATTGTATGCAAGATAACATGAATATTCAAACAAATTATATCATCCTCAAACGGTGTTCAAACACAATCTTTCTAAAAAAAGAAAAAACTGCTATATTACTGCTATATTAAGGCAATCAGAAAGGATGCTATGGAAAGAAAAGGACACATGACCAGAGATCGGAATATATCGGAGATCGTGCGAGCGCTTCTCCACTCCCAGATCGCTTTTCAGGAAATATTCAAAAGGTACAGAAAGGGCCGGCTCCGCTTCCCTGACATTGGAAACTGGGTGGATGACAAGGGTCAGAGCCCTCTCTACAATCTGAAAGAACAATCCCATTCCCTTTTCCGCAATAAGGGAAAAGAGCCTTTCCAGAAAAAAGAGTGGCTCCTTGACCTGGTCATTGGATCCATCTTTCACGAAGCCATGAAGTTAAGGGAAAATATTTATCAACTCGAAATCTATCGCCCCAAATATCATAAATATAAACTCCATATTGGAAGATCGGCTTATGAAAGGGATTATTCGCAACAATTTGAGCGGATCATCTCAAAGGCGGAAAAGGGAGTGCTTCTGGGAGTATCGGAAATGCGATCCCTTTTCCATGATGCCATGGAGCAGTTGATCGACCTCTTTAAAGAGAATGGCCGGAATCCCTATCTGGTCCGATTCCTTCTGGAACATCACGCCCTTCTTCAGAAAGCTTACGGTTCTCAAAGAGGGAAGGAGGTTTTCGGTCTCATCTTTGAAGGTGGAATGCAGGAGGCTTATGACCGGGCGGGCCGCAGTTATCTTTCGAGCGGGTATTATGATCTCTCATCCCGCCACTTTGCAAAAGCGTTGAAGCTGGGGCCTCCCCATCATGAACTTCGTTTTCTGCTTTACTTCAGCCTCGGGATGAATGCCTATTATAAAAATGCTTACCCGGAGGCCCTGTCCTCCTGGGGAAAACTGATCTCCATCCGGTTAAAGAAAAATTTTAAGAAACATTATGCCAGGCAACTCGAGGAGGTCTGCCATAAGATGGCTTCGGAATTAAACGAGGAGGGAAAACCCAAGCTGGCCCAAAAGGCGCATCTCCTTGCCGATCAGATTAAAAAAATGTTAGGATGAATTAAGAGGGGTCTGTGAGATGCCAATCTATGAATATCGTTGCAGTCATTGTAAACACGAGTTTGAAAAGCTGGTTTTCAACTCTTCTGAAAAGATCATCTGCCCCGAATGCAAAGGCAAAAAAGTGAGCCGGATGATGTCGGCCTTCGCCTTTTCGAGCGGTGGAAAGTTCAAGAGCGCCGCCAGTCCCTCCTGCAGCGGCTGTTCCTCCAGCAGCTGTTCCACCTGTGGCTCTTAATCACGGAATGATGGAATACCGGAATACTGGAACAATGGGGGATTAAAAAAGAAGACATCGAATGAATGATTTGTTTTTTCTTTGACCCATCATTCCATTTATCCATTATTCCCTTATTCCCTTTAGAGGTTCGTCAGATGCCTTCTTGCCTCCATCTCCTCCCTCAACGAGACATCTTCCTGAAGCCCTTTTAAAACCTCATCGATCAAGCGAATCATCTCCTCCTTCTCCTCCGGCAGTTTCCCGTGGAGGGGAACCAGATTCGAGATATGATCGCTTAAAAATTGGGAGGTGACCTGGAGTTCTTTCAGAAGGAGCCTGGTCTCTTTTAAAATCGTCTCCGGCGATGCCGGCTGGAACCGGCCTTCCTCCATGGCTTCATAAAGAAGGGAGTTGGGTTGGGGGATGAAGGTCCGGACGCGTATGAAATGGGGATCGATCTGATTCAGAACGTCCGCTGTCCCTCTCGCATGTTGCTCCCACTTTTTTTCTCCGCCGATGCCCAGCAAAACATATAAAGAGTATTCAAAACCTGCCTGCTTTCCCCTCTTCCCCGCTTCGACCATCTCCTCCGGAGTGGCTCCTTTTTCAATTTCCTCGAGCAGTTCACGGTCACCCGTCTCAAGACCGACATGAAGCCGATTCAATCCTGCTTTGAAGAGCTTTTCCAGCTCCTCGACAGGCTTCTTGGCCAGTGTCTTTGCCCTTGCGTAACTGGTTACCCTTTCAATATGGGGGAAAGAAGAATACAAAGCATTTAAAATCTTGATCAACTCATCGGTCTTGTAAACCAGGCTGTTCGAATCCCCGATAAAGACTGTGCGGACTCTATCGCTGTAGAGTTCCCTTGCCATGGAGATATCCTCAAGCACCTCCTCCGGTTCTCTTCGCTCGAATTTGATATTTTTATACATGGAACAGAAGGTGCACCGGTTCCAGGGACATCCTCTCGTCACCCTCAACAGGAGGCTGTTTGCTTCACTCGGCGGCCGAAAAGGGGGAAAGTCATACTCTCTTCTTCTCAATCCGAATCGTCCAATCGTCATAACTGACCTCGCTGAAAAAGATAATTGAACTAAAATGATCGTACCAATTTAGCTGTTTGAAATCGTCTTGTAAAATCCCTCCCCTGCCTTCGCCGAAGCGGCTTCGCGCAGGCAGGCCACCTCCCTTTTCCAAAGGGAGGAAAAATATTTCCCCCTTTTGCCCTCCGGGTCAGAGACCGCTTCGGGTCGGAGACCAAAGGGGGATGGAGGGGGATTAGATCATTTTCTAAAAGCGATAAAGTGTTACAAGTAATTTAAAGTGACTAAAGTTAAAAGATCATCGTTACCGGAATCCCTTTTTTCTCAAAACGTTCCTTTAGATCGATTCCAATGACATTAAAATAATCCTCTTTTAGATAGTCGTCCAGTCCATGTTTATGGTAGAGCCCCTTTACTTTATTGGGATAATTCATCTTATCAATGAGGACCTCATCAACCGCTCCTTCCAGCATTTGAACCAATGTTTTTGAATCCATGGGAAGCAGCGGGCCGACAAAGGCATAGGTCTTCACTTTTTCCAGATGCAGGGTTCTCAATGCCTTTGCTCTGGATTCAATTGCAGGAGAGCCCGGTTCGAAGATCCTTTTTATATTTTCGTCATGGGTGCTCATGGTGAGGCCTACTTTAATATGATTGAACCGTTTAAACAGATCCATATCTCTCAGACAGAGCGGTGAACGGGTCAACAGGTTAACCGGGAACTGTTTGTCCAGAAGGGCTTCCAGGCATCTCCGGGTAATCTCATATTTTTTTTCAAGGGGCTGGTAGGGGTCGGTCACCGTGCTGATGGCAACCATTCCCAGTTTTGCCCTTTGCAACTGCTTCTTCAGGAGAGAGGGGGCGTTCACTTTGACATCAATAAATTCACCCCATGGCTCTTTATGGCCGGTGAACCGCTTCATAAAACTGGCGTAACAGTACTTACATCCATGCCCGCATCCCACATAAGGGTTGAGGCAATAATCAAACCCAACGATAGCCGTTCTCGTGAGAACGGTCTTTGCAAAGACCTCTTTCACTTTCATTGACATAATTATAACGGAGTCTCAGATTAAATCAAAAGATTCCTGGAATGGCGGAGGATGATTAAGTCCGGGACTTACTGGATGGGTATTTCAGGGAAATGGGAAAAAAGATTTTCGATTCCTTTCTGAGGATAGATTCCGCTCCGCTGGAAATAGATCTTCTGAAAGAATTTGAAGATGTCAATCTCCCCCTTTTTCGCCTTCTGCCAGAGGCTGTAAAGATGGTGGGCGGTAATAAAACTGATCTGTTGCCGGATCAGGAGATCGATCAGGTCCTTTGAGATATGGCTCATCTCGTTTCTCTCCGAAAGGGGAAGGCGGATATGCGTGCTTGCAATGATAAGGGTTTTTTCATTCTCCTTCTTATCTGTCTCAAATTGAAGGAGCCGGGTGATCTTGGGATGACTTTTTTCAGCCTCTCCTTGGCACATCATTACCTGCAGACCAAAAGATTTCTGGGCATTCGGAATCTTTACAATGCGGTCTACGGATTGATAATGAATTCCAGGCGAAATCATGAATCCCAGATCTTTGAAGATGGCGTGGACCGCATCGAGGAGAAGCAATTCACTTTTAGGCCAGAGAAGGGTCTCAATGGTGAAAAAGTCCTGTTCTTTAATCGTTGCCGAATCTTTTTGAGAAATCTTATCAATCTCTGCTTTTAAAAAATTCTTTCGTGCCCTCTCTTTTTCAGTGTTCTTTCTATCTGCCCGGCCTACAATAAACATAAAAATAAGGCAGACCAGCGGTATGATGAGTCGTGCTTCCTCCTCAAAGGTTAGAGCGCTATAGATAGCAAAAGCGGCCAGAAAAAGCTGGAATAAAACTAACATTTTTGAATCCTTTTTAAAAATAGAGTGAAAACAATAAGTTAAACAAAAGCTATTTACAGCAAATATTATACCAATGCGAGATAATTAAAATTCAATAATATTATCAAAATGTTAGGTTAATAACCCGGATGTTTGTCTAAAAATGACTCTATAAATATTGCCCAATCCGAACAAAAAATGTCATTTTATTCATATATGAAATTTACAACGACTTCATCAGCCTATTCAAAACAACCCAGCTGGCACTGGCCGATTTTGATCTTCATCTCATTCAAGACCTTTGTTAACTCCTTCTTGGGTATTCCAAAATCATCAGCGATCTTAAAACAGATAGCGCATGGGATCTTGCCATCTTTCGCCTTCTCTTTTATAGCCATCTCTATTTTCTCACGGTCCATACCCAACTCCTTCCCATTGGCCCCCTCACCCCACCCTCTCCCCATAGGGGAGAGGGTGGGGTGAGGGGGGATCTTTCATCCTTCTTTCCTTTTTTCTTCCTTTGATATATAAATCCCATATTCAAACCCGTCGACCAGGGCCAGAAAGGAGGCCTTATTAATATTTTCTGAAAAAGCTTTGACCTTCCATGCATCTTTTCCATTGCCGAAGAGAATCTCCACCTCCACGCCTGCTGCAGTTCCAGCGCCTGGATCAAAAATCCTGGAACTGAAATCAATCAATTTTATCTGGGCGACCTCAGGGAAAATAGATTTGAGTGACTTCTTTAAAACCTTTGCCAGGGCATCTACGGGTCCCACCCCCGTATCCGCCTCATGCATCTCTTTTCCACTCGCACGGATGGTGATGGTGGCTTCAGGCTGGATGCCATCGTCGATCAGACGATAATTTCCGATAATCTCAAAGTGGGGTTTATAATCGGACATGGAGCGTAAAAGGTTTAAGATCTTCGTCGCATCCTTGACTCTTTCTTCAACCAAGGCTCCCCTCCTCCTTTGTGATTGAATGATATTAGATTAATATTCTTTAAAATTGTCAAGAGAAAATATATTCAACCGGTCCATCTCACTTATTCATAGGATCATGGGAAAAAAAGACTTGACAAAATATGGTAGTGTGTTAACATTTTTTTACTCCAAACAAGCACTCACCGTCCATATAAGATCATCGAGGGGAAAAGCCGGGGGGATTTCTCTCGGGCTTGGATCCTACTCCAGGCAGATTTAAAAAAACTAAAAAGAAAAACGAAGGAGGTGAAAAAATAGCTTCAGGCTTCTGGTTAAATTAATGGTGACCTATCTCTATCCTAACCTTAACCGAAAGGAGGCAAAACTATGAGCTCTAAGGAAGTTACCAGAAGAAAATTTTTCGGAGATGTGGCTAAATACTGTGGAGCGGGAGTGGCCGCCTTGGGCATGATGGGGCCTGGCCGGGTCCATGGGGTCGATGACCTGGATACACCAGCCCATGAAGGGGTTTGGAGGATGAGGGATACACAGCTCAAGCAGTATGGAGAATTTGTCAAAAATGCACCTCTCCCCAAGGACTATTTTGAAAAGAAGCCTGAAAATCTGGTGGACGGAGGAAAGCCGGTAAATTGGTCTCACCTCCATCCGAATTGGTATGGAGAAGGCAATAAATCTTCGCTTGGCCTCACCATGGCCACTCCCCTCGATAAAGAACTTAAGGGTGATATTAAAAAGGCCGTTAAGCTCATCGGAGGCTTTGAAAAATCTCTTAAAAAAACTGACAAGATCCTTATCAAACCAAACATGAATACTGGAGACCCCTGGCCGCAAGGAGGGACTGACCCTGCCTTTCTTGAAGCCCTTATTCTCGTTCTCAAGGATGAAGGTTATACAAACTTAACTGTAGCCGACACTTGTGGACCTTGGGGACCCACAGAACGCGTCATGAAGAAAATGGGCTATGACTCTGTATCCAGCCGGACGGGCACGCCCCTCAAGACCTGGGAAAACGAGAAATGGATGAACATCCGCAATGCCAAGGCTGAATTTCTTGGCCGTTTCGGAGGCGGAGATGGCACGATAGCCTATCCCGATGACCTCAGAAATTATGATAAAGTGATTTATACCCCGGTTATGAAAACCCACTTCCTTGGTGGAATCACCATGAGTTTGAAGCTCTCCGTTGGGATTTTGCATCGGGCTGATCGTGGGGCACATCTCCACACTTTCAATCACCTCTTCGTGGCCGAGCAAGCCGCTGAGATCAATCTTCCCTTCCAACCCGATCTGATCATCATGGATGGAAGAAGATCCCTGATCAGCGGAGGACCCTCCCATGGGGAGCAGGTCAAACCCGGGGTGATCCTCGCCTCCGGAGACCAGGTTGCCACCGATGTTATAGGAATAAGGATACTTCAGGAGTGGTACCCGAACATGGCCCAGAATAAGATCGGAATGTATGCCTGGTATCAAAAGCAGATTGCTCAGGCTGTAAAGGTCGGAGTGGGATTTGCAAGGAAGCAAGATGATATCAAGCTGGTATTGGGTTAATCTCTCGATGTTAGGTTTAAAATTCCCCCTTCCCGATGTTCTGGGAAGGGGGAATTTTTGATGGAAAATTGGGAGAACGGTCGATGAATAAATTTACAATCTTTTTCCCCATCTTAATCCTTCTTTTCCCCATCATCGCCTTATCTCAAAAATCAGACTCCGCCATTGTGGATTTCAAAGTTCAGGCGCTATACCGGGCAGCCAAGCTGACCTGGAAGGCAAAGGAGGGCTTGAAAAGTCCTATCACGGTTCAGATCTTCCGAGCAGATACTTTTGAAGAGGGCCCCTACAAGGAAGTGGACGCTGTCGCTCTTGCCCCCGATAAGAGCGCCTATGAGTATATAGATAAAACCATGGGGGCAGAAGCAAAATACTATTACAAACTCATCATTAAAGAAACGAATGAATCTTTCGGTCCGATTCCTACGAGGCCCTTCTTTTCTCCTCCTGCAACTCATTGGAAGCCGCCAACCCCGAAGCAACAGCATGGTAACATCTTGGGCTCAGATTTCCGCCCATCCGTGAGGAAAGAATCCTAAATGAACGGAGAAGTAAATCGACGAACCATCCTCAAGGGATTCACTGTCGGGATATTCGGTCTCGGAGGTGTCATCAGCTTGGGTAACTTCCTTGAAGTCCTCACCTTTCCAAATGGGCAAAAAGTGGCGTTGGCCAAAGGGGTGATCCTTGTGGATAAATCCCTCTGCTCAGGCTGTCGCATCTGTGAGATGGTCTGTGCTAATTTCAACAGTGCCGGACGGAACGCGGCTTCTCTCTCAAGGATTCTACTGGAAAAAGAATATCTTGGTGGAGACTACCAACCGAAGGTATGTCATCAGTGTGCCGATCCTCCCTGTCTGAAAGTCTGTCCAGTAACCGCTCTCCAAGTGGATCGACAAAAAGGCACCTATGCCCGTGTCATTGATGAGAGAGCCTGCATCGGTTGTCAGAAATGCGTCGAGGCTTGCCGACAATATTTCCGTCCTTCCCGGCCAAGGTTTGATGTTCAAAAAAACAGGGCGGTGAAATGTCACCTTTGTTTCGGAGATCCTCAATGCGTCAAATTTTGCCCCCTCGGCGTTTTGCGAGTGGAAAGGTCAGAAAAGGGACTGCTTGTCGGTTATCCCGTGATCAAAGAGGATTGAAATGGCTCCATCAGGCGGATGGGTTGGAAAAATTCTTCGAGTAGACCTGACAAATTGGAAAATTTCAGAGATCTCTACTTTTGACTATGTGCCCAAATTCTTAGGGGGTCGGGGGTTGGGGGCTAAAATCTACTGGGACGAAGTGCCGCCAGAAGTTGGAGCCCTCGACCCTGAAAATCGACTCATTTTTGCCACCGGTCCTCTTCAGGGTACGATGGCCCCTACATCCGGAAGGTTTATGGTCCTCGGAAAATCCCCTCAGACCGCCCCCACGGAATCTTTCTGCCGTTCGGGAGTAGGAGGCCATTGGGCTCCTGAATTGAAATGGGCGGGCTATGATGCCCTCATTATCCAAGGAAAATCTCCGAAGCCGGTCTATCTCTGGATAACCGATCAAAAAGCAGAGATTCTCGATGCCACCCGTCTCTGGGGTTTGGATACCTATCGAACCCAGCAAATGATTTGGAAGCTTCATGGCCCTAAGACGAGAGTGATGGTCATTGGAAAGGCTGGAGAGAATCGAAGCCGGATCGCCTGTATTTTGACGGATTCCGGGGATGCATCGGGCCAAGGCGGATTCGGTGGGGTGATGGGCTCGAAAAATTTGAAGGCGATTGCGGTTCGAGGCACAGGGAGTGTAATTGTTGCAAGGCCAAAAGAACTGATGGAGATTACCCATCGCATCCAGAGTCTTTTCTCCCGCAAATCCCTTAAGAGCAATCCTTATCAGCCAGAAGAGAAAGGGTTCAAATATAATATTTGGGGAGGAGGCTACGGCCGGGGAAGCCTTTCGCTTCTTCAGGGTGAACTTCTCGACCTCTGTCAGGACCCATCCTCTGGCTATTCCCAGACTCCGGAGGGTTGTTTCGCCTGTCCGGTCTCCTGCCGGTCCCATGTAAAAGGTCCAGATATTATCAAAGGGGTTGCCTTTTGTGCCCAATCCTATATGTACCTCGAATCTCTGGTCCATCAGCCTGAAAAAGGCTACAGCAAAATCACCTGGCAGGCTGCCAAATTAGCTGACCTCTATGGGATCAATGCTTATGAACTGATGGCGATCATCCCCTGGCTGGCGGATTGCTTTCGGGAGAAGCTAATCACTGAAGAGGGGACCGGACTTCCTCTCAAGGAGATCGGATCCTGGAACTTCATCTCAAAGCTTCTGCATCAGATGGCTGAACGGGAAGGTTTTGGTGATCTCCTGGCTGAAGGTGGCCAGCGAGCGGCTGCGAAGCTCGGCGGTAAGGCGGAAAAACTTTCTCAGATGTATTATCCCCGTGCCGGAAAGTTCGGTGGGTATCGTGAGCACTGGGTCTATTTAGGGGGCTTTCCAACAGGATATGCAGTCCCTCCGCTCGCATTGATGTGGGTTCTTGACAACCGGGACGCACTCGTTTCCCACAGTTTCATCTCTATGCTCTGGGGAGCGGCTTTTACGATCGGACAGAATGCCCTGACCGCAGTCCCGGAGAAGATTTTCCCCATTCTCAAACCTGTCATGAAGGCCGCTTATGGTTCAGCCGAGGCTGCGGAATTCTTCCGTGCCGACGGAAAGAGTCTCAACTGGAAATGGACTGCTCCTGTTGTGAAAAGGTATCATGAACACTCACTTCTGAAGGATAGCTACATTGTCTGCGACATCCTCTTCCCATACCTTTTTAATGCAAATTCCTCAGATCACGTTGGAGACTCAACCCTCGAATCCCGTCTCTATTCCGCAGTTACCGGAATGGAGATGAGTTTGGAGGAATCCTACAAAAAAGGAGAGATGCTCTGTACATTAGAAAGGGCATTGGCCGTGCGGGATGGTCGCACTCGCAAGGATGATATCCTCCATGACCTCTATTTCGAAAAGGAGGATGCTGGGGGTAGGAAATATCTGCGGGAAGATCTGGAGCGTTCCAAAAGTGAATACTACAGTCGGATGGGATGGGACGTAAAGACCGGCATTCCAACCGCTTCGACCTTAGAGCAGTGGGACCTTAAAGAGGTGGCTGAGGATTTTCAGAGAAGAAAAATTCTGGGACAACGATCATGACTGAAGAACCCTTCTCCCTGCCAACCTTCACCATGGCTGAATATGACTTCTACCGCGTTGATGAGCGAATCTTCTGGGCTCTCATTTTTGCCGCACTGATCTTCTGTGCAGTCCATGCGGCGCGCAGGGCCTTTCGTCAACCCCGATCCATAGAAACTCCTGAGACTCCTACAAACGCAAAGGGAGAAGAGCTTCAGAGGCACACCCTTTCTCAGAGAGTCTTCCATTGGACAAACGCAGGTGCCGTCATTTTACTAACCCTCTCTGGCTGGATGATCTATCAACCCAAAAAAATTCTTCTTTTTTCAGGAACGACCCCCCTATGGTTTATCTTCCACCGATGGGGAGTGGCGCTCTTTCTTGTGGGATTCATCTTTCATCTCATCTACGAAAGTTTCATTGCCCAAGGTTCGAATCCGCTGACGGTGAGTCGAGGAGAAATGAAAAGATTTCTGGACATCCTTAAAAATTTCTTCGGTCTTTCCAAATTCTACCCCTACTCAACCAAATACCATCCAGGTCAAATCTTCTTCCATTGGGCAGTAGCGGGGAACCTTTTCTTTCTGACGATCACCGGATTTGTAATTTGGAAACCTTTCCGCGATCTCCTTCCCCTTTTCCTTTTGGGCCTGGGTTGGGATTTCATCTTTTACTGCCGTCTTCTTCATGGATTTTTTTCAGCCACCCTTATCCCCAGCCTCATCGGCCATATCTACTTTGCCCTTCTGATTAAAAAGAACTGGGCAGAGACAAAATCGATGATCACCGGCCGTGTTTCCCTCCACGACTATCCGAGGAGCCATTCCTCCAATCGTTGAAAATCACCATTTGACCACACCCCAGAGGAAATGCTATCTTTTGGGCTGCGGGGTTCTAATTTTTAAGAATTATATTAATTCCACAATTCGCATTCCCTGCCCGCGCCTGCCTGCGGTAGGCAGGGCAGGCAGGCGCACTCCACAATGAGTTAGAGAAAGGAGCATCAAAATGAAATTGAGCGGCGTTATGCCCCCTATCAGCACTCCTTTTCAAAAAGGAAATCTTGCCCTGGACAGGTTGAAAGAGAATTTTAACAGATGGAACAAGACCGGACTCTCCGGCTATCTTGTCCTGGGATCCAACGGAGAGGCAGTCTATTTAAACGAAAAAGAGAAGATGAAAGTCATGGAAGTCTCCAGGGAATCGATTCCCAAAACAAAGGTAATGATCGTCGGAACAGGGACGGAATCGACACAGGAGACGATTCGTTTTACCCATCAGGCAGCAAAAGTTGGGGCCGATTTTGCTCTTGTCGTAACCCCTTGTTACTTTAAGGGATCGATGAGACCCCAGGTCCTTTACGACCACTTCATCGCAGTTGCAGACTCCTCCAGAATCGGCATCCTCCTCTACAATGTCCCCCAATTTACCGGGATCAATCTGGACTCTGAACTGGTAGCAAAATTATCCTTTCATCGCAATATCCTTGGAATCAAAGACAGCTCAGGAAACATCGGCCAGTTGAATGAAATCATCCACCTTTCCCGGAAAGGGTTTGCTGTCTTTGTGGGGTCGGCCCCTGTCTTCTACCCTGCTCTTTGTGTGGGAGCAACCGGAGGAATCCTGGCTGTGGCGAATGTGGCGCCGGAAGAATGTGTCAGAATTCAGAGCCTTTTCCATCAGGGTAAAATAGCCGAGGCAATGGCCTTGCAGAACCAATTGAATCCGCTTGCCAAAGCGGTGACGGTGAAATATGGGATTGGCGGCTTAAAGACGGCTATGGACCTTGCCGGTTACTTCGGTGGAGATCCGAGACTCCCATTAAAAAAACCCGGAAAGGACGTTGAAGAGGAATTAAAACGGCTATGGCTCAACTTCAAAAAAGTCTGAAATGGCCTGGAGGACAGGCTAAAAATTTAAGAACAATTCCTGGGTCACTTCCTGACCCGGTTTTATGATAATAAAATCCTCATTCCACCATCCTCGAAGCATCTTCTCAAAAAATGCTAACGATCCTGCCATCTCTTCATACCTGAGATGAAGAAACCGGGCGTTCTCCCTGGCATGTTCCCGATGGGTTTCTGATAAATCAGTCCCCACATCCACCAGGGCGATTCTCGTATAGTTCTTCAATTCCTCCTTGATCGCCCATTCCGCAGTCTCCTGACCGTAGCGTTGGCAGTATTCCTTGTAGATTCCAAGCGGAGATTTTCCTTCCTCTATCCATCCTTTGGTGAGATAGTAGGTTCCTGGCTCTTTTTTTTGTTCTTCCATATATCTGTTACAGGACCCGAGGAAAAGAGCGATGCAATCATGGACCTTTGGAATAACCATGGGATGCCGGTTGGCCTTGACACCTAATATCCCGTTACTACAAAGTCCATAGCTTAAAATAATATAATCTAATTCCTGCTCTGCAGCCCTATCGATCTCTTCCTGAATAATCGGCTTCATCTTTTGAGGAGTCCGATGAAGGGATTGTTCTAGAAAAACGAAAGAGATTCCGTTGGTCTGGAAACGGAGGATCTCATCTTTCATGATGTTGCAGGCAATTACGAGGTATTTTGTGTTTGCCATCTGCTATCAGCTATAAGCTACCTGCTAAGAAATTTATTCCAATCTTCCTTCCCTAAATCCGGCAATATATTGCATACAGAATTCATCTTTTCCGGCGATCGTGAGGGCCGCTTTGAGCGCTCCGAAAAGCTGTTTGTCCGTTGGGTCTAAAATAACGGAATCCAAACCACGGCCAATAGCGGCTACAAGAAAGGCCCGATTCACAAGCTTCCGGTTGGGCAGACCGTAAGACACATTGGTGAGACCGCAGGTCGTATGAACGCCTGGGAACTCTTTCATGATTGTCTCAATAGCATCCAACGTTGCTAACGCTGACCGGTCATCGGTCGCAAGAGGATAGACGAGGGGATCGATGTACAGGTGATCCAGGGGAACACCCGAAGCTTCCACCTTTTTCACGAGTTGCCCGGCCATTTTCACCTTTGCTTCGGCTGTATCTGCGATAGAGTCCCCTGATTGACAGAGACCAATGACCTTTGCCTTGTGTTCAGCCACCAACGGGAGAATGCCTTCCAAACGGGAAGCTTCCAGGGTGATGGAATTAATCATAGGAGTTTTCTTCACCAACGGAATCATCGCTTTGATCACCGCCGGATCCGGACTGTCAATGGAGAGGGGAAGATCTACGGCTTCCTGGATGGTCTCAATAACCCACTGGAGATGCTTCGCCTCCTCACCGACAAAAGTCCCCGCATTGGCATCAATATAATCAGCGCCGGCCGCGGCCTGTATTTTTGCCTCATTCCGAATAAAAGCTGCATTCCTGGAGGAAATAGCATCGGCAATAGACTTTCGAGAAGCGTTGATTCGTTCACCGATGATCAGCATGGGGCCTTTCACAAAGTGAGTTACAGGATCGCTCTACGCTTAAGGTTGGAGGAGCGCTTCGCTTGAGGTAAAATCTTTTACCTCTATCCTCAAGTTCTGCTGCGGCAGAACGATCCTCAAACCTCTAACGATTTTCACCTTTGTCCAATGGATACTTCCCGTATTTCTTGATGGCATGGGCCATCGCCCAGACATTTTCAGTCTTGCAATAATCTGTCAGGCTGTTCGCACTCGTGACGATATAGCCCCCTCCAGGTCCTGCCGCGGCAATCCTTTCCCTGACCTCCTTATCCACTTCATCTGGAGTCCCTAAGGTAAGGGTATAATCGAGATCAATATTGCCCAGAATGCAAACCCGATTCCCATATCTTTCCTTTATTTGTTTGATGTCCATAGCGGAAGGCTGGATAGGGTGAAGACCGTTCATCCCCAATGTCAGCAGATCATCTAAAATGGGCAGGAGGTTTCCATCGCTATGGAAAACCCAGGGTTTCTTAATCGCCTGGGCCACAATTTTTTGGTACGGGAGAAAAAATTCCTGGTACTGTTCACGACTCATCCAGGTTGATTTCGTATCGGCATGGTCATCATTAACCCAATAATAATCAAAATCCATCCGGTTCAGATGTTCCACCACTTTCGCCGACCATTCCGAAAACCTTCGATGAATCTCTTTGATCAGACCCGGGTTGTCATAAACATTATAGGCAAACTCCACAATGCCCATGCTCTCTAACATCGAAGCAGATCCCAAGCGGATTCTGGCAAAAACGGCGTAATCCCCTTTGAATTGGGCAATCCATTTAGACACCTGCTCGTAACGAGCCGGATGATCCGGATCAGGAAGATATTCTTCGAAGAGTTTTAATGAGTCATTGGAGGTGAGCAGGCCCCGCTTAACAAATGTCCGGCCTGTTTCGGGGATGACCCCCATCTCTGCAATCCAGGGAGGGACAAAATCAAATGTGATTTTTTTCGGGTAATAATAACTCTCCTTAAAACCCACAGCAGCCTGCATGGCCTGGCCTGCAGTGGCTTGCCCCCCCATCGGGAAGTGATAACCGAAGCCGTCCATTCCGAGTTTATCGCAGAGCTGACCCGGAGTAAATTCGGTCGTCTCCATGATCCTCGCCTGGAGCCCCTCCTCAATATCATTCTCTATCCATGGAACCCGGTCTGGAACCCCTCTTTTTAATGCGGTCAAAATCCTATCCCTCGGTTTCATCCCCTTCATAAATCCCTCCTCCTCAGGAGTTGACTCTTCAAATCAATGTATTACACTTGATCACCGCTGCGCGGGCATCCTTTCCATAAAAGTCCGCCCCGATTTGGTCCGCAAATTTCTGAGTAAGAGGCGCTCCTCCGACTCCTATCTTAACTTTCTCTCTTACCCCGGCCTTTTTAAAAGTCCAAATCGTTTCATCCATCATCGACATGGTTAAGGTAATGAGCGCAGACATCAGAACAAACTTGGGCTGATGTTGGTGAATGGCCTCGATAAATTTCTCCGGCGCGACATCAATTCCTAAATCGATCACCTCATAACCTGCGCCCTGGAGAACCATGGAGACAATGTTCTTCCCGACATCATGAATGTCGCCTTTGACGGACCCGATCACCACTTTGCCCTTGCCCAATGCCCCTTGCGCTGTAAGCATGGGACGGAGGATATCCAGGCCAATGTTCATCGCTCTTGCGGCAATCATCATCTCCGGCAGGAAGATCTCGTTTCGAGAATATTGATCTCCCACCACATCCATGGCCGGAATCATGACATCATTCATGATCGCCTCAGGATTTAAACCATCGAACAAAAGTTTACGGACCAATGGTTCGACCGCATCCCGTTTCCCTTTGATGATGGCTTGTTGAAGCTCCTCTTTCAGGGTTGTTATCTCAGGCATATTAGACCTCCCCAAGAAATCCTCCCCACCCTTTTCTTCCCCTCTCCGAGCCAGAGGCTCTTCTGAGCCGGAGGCCTCGAGGGGGAAGGGTGAGGGAGGGGGGGATATCAATAATATTGGTTACGTTGCTCCTGCGACAATCTTCAGGACAGCTTTATCCTTCATCAGCCCTTCAGGTTTTCCCGAGAAGATGATCTCCCCTCTTTCAATGACATAAAGCCTGTCTGTAAAATCGGGAACATGATAAATGTTCGATTCAGCGAGGAGGATGGAGTGACCCATTTTAGCAATCTCATGGATACTCTCTGCGATCTGCGGGATGATGGCCGGTGAGAGCCCTTCGAAGGATTCATCGAGCAATAGCATATGAGGATCCATGGCCAACGCTCTTGCGATCGAGAGCATTTTCCTCTCCCCACCACTGATCTGTGTCCCCTTTCTCGCCTTATACCTCTCCAGGGGTGGAAATACAGAATAAGCGAGCCGGACCCTCTCTTCTGCGGAACGCGAGGTTTTTCGGGTCCAGGTCGCGATCTCAATATTTTCTAAGGTGGTTAAATCGGCAAATATTTCACTTTCTTCCGGAGCAAAGCCTATTCCCAAAAGAGCAATCTCGTGAGGAAAAAACTCGGTAATCTCTTTTCCCATGAACTTGATGCTGCCGGACTCGGGTTTAAGAAATCCCATAATGCTCCTGAGAGTAGTGGTCTTGCCTGCCCCATTCCTTCCGATGAGACAGACGACTTCTTTCTCCCCCACCTCGATATTCACATTTTGCAGGATATGGCTGGCCTTGATAAAAACATTGATGTCTTTTAATTCGAGCATCATGCTTTACCGCCCTTTCCGGTATGTTCATGCATCAGGGCGCTGAAAATCTTGAAACATTCCTTTTGCCCTAAGACGGTGCAAACCACTTCTTCATTCTTCTCGATTTCTCCCGGGGCGCTATCCGATAAGATCTTCCCCTGGTGTAAGGCGATGATGCGATCCGAAAAGGAGAAAACGATATCCATATCATGCTCCACTTGAATGATCGATTTGATCCCGATCTTTTTCGAAGCCGATACAAGGGTTTCCATAATCTTGTTCTTATCGCTGGTGCTCACGCCACTCGTGGGTTCATCCAGCAAAATAACCTCGGGGTGAAGGGCAAAAGCGGAGGCGACATCGAGCATCTTTTTGTCGCCCTGAGGTAAATTCTTTGTTAGCACATCTCTCTTTCCAACTAATCCAAAGAGCATTGCCACCTCCAACGCCTCACTCGTCACCTTCTGGTCTCGGAGAAGTGAGGAGTAGAAGTTGGTTCCTTTCCCCAATCGTGAAACCACAGCGACCATTAAGAACTCAAGGACGGTAAAATTTGGGAAAATATTGACCAGTTGAAAACTCCGGGCAACCCCCAGTTTTGAAAGCTTTTCAGGACCGATTCCGGTAATCTCTTTATCCTTGTAAAAAACTTTCCCCGTATTCGGTGTAAGCAATCCGGTCAAGACATTGATTAATGTGGTCTTGCCCGCCCCATTCGGTCCAATGATGGACACAAACTCCCCTTCATTAATCTTAAAGCTTACCCCATCCAGGGCACAGAACTCTCCATAATATTTACGAAGATCACTCGCAGAGAGAATCACCATCTCTATCTCCTCATTCGCCGCCTTTCTCTTTTTTCACCAGAGAGCTGATCACTCCAGCAATACCACCCGGCGCAACGATAACGAGAAAGGCCAAAATGGCCCCAAAGATAAACCTCCAATAAGTCGTGAGAGACATAACCTTGTCTTGAAGGAAAATATAGACGACACCGCCGATCAAGGGGCCAAAAAAGTTTTCGAAACCTCCGAGGAGGGTCATAAACACGAGTGTTCCAGAGTGTGTCCAGTAAGTCAGCCCAGGATCCACTTGGCCGATGGCAGGAGCCAATAACGCTCCTCCGATCGCAGCATAGGCTCCGGATATAATAAAGGCATACCATCTGTATCTCTTTACGCTCACCCCCAGATATTCAGCTTTCTCAGGGTTGTCCCTGATCGCCTTCAGGCAGAGCCCGAACGGTGATGAGACGATCTTCCACATGACGAAGGTAAGGATCGCTAAAATAACAAGAGTATAGATATAATAGCTTCTTGTGAGGTACTGCATTTTTGGAATCTCAGAAAGGTTAAACCCCAGGAGATAAGGCCTTAAAACTCGCATTCCTTCGTCGCCCCCGGTCAGATAATAGAACTTCAGCAAGAACGTGTAGAAGAGCATCCCAAAGGCGAGGGTAAGCATTGCAAAGTAAATTTTGATGTATCGCACACAGATGGCCCCGATCAATGCAGCCAGAATAGAAGAGATGATGACCGCAACAACAAGTATGACTTCCATATAAAGAATAGAAAATTTGCCTGTGAGGAAAGCGGCTGTATAAGCTCCAATCGCCATAAAAAAAGCATGGCCAAAGGAGAGGAGGCCGGTGTATCCAAAGAGAAGATTAAGACCAAGCACCATGACGGCATAGGCGAAAAAAGTTAACATTAGATAACTGACATATTGGCTGGCGAACAGGGGTAACCCTAAAAACAGTAGACCGACAACGATGAGGATCAATACTTTCGTGCTCTTGAGAGACAAGATCTCCTGCCATGGTTTCATCAAACTTTACTCCCTCCGAATAACCCTTGCGGCTTAATCACTAGAACAGCAATCACGATGATATAGATGGTGAGCATTTCCAATTCTGGATAAGTGGAAATGGCGACCGATTTTAACACGCCTACGATCAGAGCGCCGATAAAGGCTCCCTTCATGCTTCCGAGGCCGCCAATGACCACCACGGCAAAAGCTAACACGATAAGTTCTACACCCATTTCTGAAACAACCGCGGTGGCAGGAATCACCAGAGCGCCGCCAAGAGTTCCAAGCACCGTTCCGAGTGTGAAAACTTTAATGTAAACCATCTTCATATTGATCCCGAGGGCTTCACCCATCTCTTTTTTGTCCGCCGTCGCTCGAATAATCCTGCCGAACTTTGTGTTCAAAAGAATGTAACCGATCAGGGCGGCAATGATTAAGCTGCATAAGATGACAATGAGGTTGTAAACGGGTAACGTGGCCCCGAATAGATTGATCCGACCGTAAATCAGGTCAATTCCTCCTGTGGTTTGTGGGGAGGTTCCCCAAATAAACTTGATGACATCCTCGATCATCATTACGAGCGCAAAGGTTAATAGGAGTTGAAAAGTTTCATCCCGGTCGTAAACAAACTTGATCAGTCCTCGTTCGACAATAGGACCGATAAATCCCAGCAATAATCCAGCCCCAATCAATGGAACGATAAAAAGTGGCTTGGGAAAACCTCCAGCAACAAAACTCTTTACTACCACGATGCCAAAATACGCCCCGAGGGCATAGAAGCTGCCACAGGCCAAATTAAATACTTTCTGGACACCGAAAACGACCTGAAGCCCTGCAGCAACTAAAAAAAGCGTCGAGGCATTAAAAACGCCGCTGAAAATTATACTGACAATGGTTTCCATTCATTTGCCCCAAACAGCGAGGCGGCCTCAAGGTTTCTGAGGCCGCCCGATTCAAAATCTCTTTACGACTTCCAACCCTTAATCCATTCGTATAACTTTGTTTCCGCAGTGGGTTTAATGATCTGTGAAGGGGTGAGGACCTCCACCGGATCAATCGTCACAAAGTCATAGGGGTTCTTGTGAGTGGTAATCCCCATAAAAAAATTGCAGGTCATAATGTTGTCCTCCCTGTATCCGCGATATCCGGACAGAGAAGGAACCTGGATGCCGCTCAGGGCTTTTCCAACCTCTTCCTTGGTCGGCCATTTTCCCAAAATCGAATAACACTTCTCAACGGCCGTCTTGTAAGCCTGAAGGACAAAATAGGCGTGATCGCATTCATAGACAGGATATTCCTTATATTTATCAAAGTACGTTTTTACAAATTTTGTAAGCAATGGCCAGGTGTCCGTCCATTTGAAATACATGCTGTTATATCCGAGGATGAGCCCTTCCGGAGTAAATTCTTTCTTGAGGGTATAGTGGACTCCGCCTCCTGTTGTAAAACAGCCTTTCGTGGTCTTGAAAAGGCCTACAGCCGCTGCCTGCTTCATTAAAATGGGGACATCTCCTGACCAAAAACTGGTCATGATTAAATCCGGTTTCGCCTTTTTAAGGGCGGCGATGTGAGAAGTAAAATCTGTTTCGCCAAGCTTCGGCCATAGGGCCTCCACGGCCTTCACATTCGGATGGAAGTGTTTCAGGACGGCTTGAAAGGATTCCCAGCAATCTCGGCCATAGGAATAATCGTTATTGATGCCCGCGATGGTCTTGATCTTAGGAAAATACTTGGCTGTCAGGATCGCCCCTCCAATTGCTTCCGCTTCGTTATCGATGCTTTTAAAAGCAAATTTCGTCTTGGGCATGGTCTCTTCAACGCCTTTTTGGGTTGTGCCATCCCAGGCAAGCCACAATTGACCTAACTCCTCAGCCAGAGGACCAACGGCAAGTCCGTTTCCGGTAGACATGAGACCGACAATCACGTCAACCTTCTTCTCCAGGGTAAGTTTTTTAAATCTCTCTACGCACTCTTTGGCGGTCGTTTCCTCCTCCATGTGGAGCTCAACTTTCCTTCCTAAGATTCCGCCCGACGCATTGACCTCGTCTGCCCAGATCTGGGTCGTACGCCAGGCGGCTGTGCCGGGAACTCCGATCACACCCGTTAAACCGGGCATGACTCCAATCCTTATCGGCTCTGAAGGCGCCCCTTTTGCAGGTATGGTCTGCGCGCTTGCTCTGCCCTTGCCTGCAAGAATAACTCCTGCACCCAGGGCAGCCCCACCCACCAACTTCACAAATTCACGTCGGGTCTTTTCCATATCTTTCCTCCTTTTTAAAAAAGTTAGATGCCTCAAAATGAGTTATAAAGATTGACGGTGCCGAATTGCCTTTACAATGGCGATCCCATCGCCTCCAGAACGACCTCTGTAATATCCCTTACCTTCAATTTGATCTTATGCTTTCTTGCATAACCTGAGATGGTCCGGATGCACTGCTGGCAGGAAGTCACAACCTCCCCGGCTCCCGTTCTCTGAATCTCTTCGATCTTTCTCTGTGCAATGGCAGCGGAGAGCGCCGGATCAATCATCTCAAGGTCTCCTCCTCCGCCGCAGCATACGCTCAACTGGCGGTTTCCCTCTAACTCAACCAGGTTCAATCCGGGGATTCGCTTTAAAATATTTCTGGGGGCGTCGAAAACTTTGCTGTTCCTCCCCAGATCGCAGGGATCATGATAGGTGACGGCTCTGTCAGCTCCATTCTGGAAAGTGATCTTCCCTTCTCCGATCAGCCTTTCTATGAATTGAGTCGAATGAAGCAGTTCAGCATTCGTTTGATACTTCTCCTTCCAGGTATGGAAGCAGGAGGGGCACGCAAAGACAACCGTTTCAGCTCCTATTTCCTTTACCTTCTCCTGATTGTGTTCGACCAGCTTCTGCATCTTCTCCTTCATGCCCGCCTGGATGAGTGGAAATCCGCAGCACCATTCCTCCCCTCCTAGAATGGTGAAGTCGACATCCGCCTTATGCAGAATCTGAACAAAGGTCTGCGGGATCTTATGGGCCATCGGGTAAAAAGCCGCCACACATCCCACAAAGTAGATCACTCTCGCTTTCTCCTTCTGGAACCTGTGATCCGGGATGTCTTCCAATTTCTCCATCCACAGGGTGCGGTTAGCATTCGGCTCATTAGAAATATTGAAATGAGTTTCCAGCGCTTCGACCACCCGGTCAACCACCTTTGGGTATTGTTTCCGGTCAACCAGACATTCCCGTCCTGCCAGAACAGCCTGATTGGTTTCGACCGCCGGGAAACAGGTCTGCGTGCAGAGCTTGCAGCCCGTGCACCGGAAGAGTGTCTCTTCAATTTCAGGTGTCCAGTCGATCTTGCCCTCTATGATCGCCTTCACAAGCACATTCTTTCCGCGGGGGGTGGCCCATTCCCTTCCTGTAACTGTATAAACAGGACAGTGGGCCAGACAGAAGCCGCAATGGTTGCATTTGGCAACCTCGTCATAGAACAGGGTTTTGAGTTGTTCGGTCTTCATACTTAGCTCCATTTTCTTGAGAAACCATTGCAAAATTAGCCACGCCTTGGCGTGGCAAAATTAGCAATTAGCAATGATCTTGACTAATTCGACTTATTCACGTCTAATCTTTCAATTGCTAACTGATAATTGTTAATTGACCAATTTGCATTGATCCTTTCAGATTCCTCCCGCAAACCTTCCCGGGTTGAGGATTCCTTTCGGATCGATCTCTTTCTTCAATCGCCGCATGATCTCGTAATCACCTCTGGGTTCCCCCCAGACATCGATCCTCTTTTTGATGTCAGGAGGAGCCGACTCCACAACGGGGTGACCTTCGTTTTTGACGGCGACTAAGGAGAACTCTCTTATGAGGTTGAGCAAGGATTCTTTTTTGGATCGCACGCCTTTGCCGCCGAAGACATAGGAGTAAAGTATTCCGTTTCCCGAATGGCAGATGAGTCCACAATCGACTCCGGACTCTTTTGCGATTTTTTCATAGCTGCCCATCACCTCTCCACATCTCGAGATCAAAATATTGGATTTGAAGGAGATAAAATTTAACCCCTCTTCCGCCAGTCCCTCTGAAAAGTCTCGTATCGCCTTCCAGAAGGAGGAGTGAGATTCCGAACGGAGAACCGCTATTTCAAGGGCGCTTTTCTTCTTCGCCCTTTCTCCTATCTCCGAGACCTGCCGCTCAATGCTTTCAGCCACACCTTCCAACCCTATGGCAACGAGATAATTCCCCTGCTGGGCTATTGGAGGGTTGATCTTCTTCACAGCCATTCCGTTGAGGATCTCAATGGATGAAGGAAGGTATTGGGATTGGAGGATTTCACGTCCAAATTGAGCAGCCTCCTCCAGTCTGACAAAAGGGAGGAGCAAGGTTGCCTCTCTCTCCGGAAGGGGGAGGAGTTTAAAGGTGATCTCACAGAGGATTCCCAGTGTCCCGTAAGAACCGATCAGGAGCTTGCACATGTCGTAGCCCGAGACATTCTTCACTGTTTTTCCACCCGAGGCAACAATATCCCCGTTGGGAAAAACAGCTTTTATCCCGATGATTAAATCCCTCGCCGTGCCGTAAATTAGTCTTCCGGGCCCGCTCGAATTGGTCGCTACGATCCCGCCCAGCGTCGCCTTCAAAGTGTGGGGTGGATCAAGGGGTAGAAAATATCCTTTTCCTTCCTGCCCCAATTTTTTCTGAACCTCGCCCAGTGTGATTCCGCTTTCTGCGGAAAGGGTAAGATTATCACAATCACAATCCGTCATTCGGTTGAGTCGGAGAGTGGAGAGGACGACATCCATCTTTCCGGGTATCGTCCCTATCCCCATCTTCGTCCCATTCCCCATGGGAAGAATGGTCAGAGATTGCTCGTTGGCATAGGCGACGACTTTTGAAACCTCGGCGATCGTGCCCGGGAAGACAACAACCTTGGGTCGCTTTCCATCAACGGAACACGCTTTTAGTTTTTCCGGATCTTGAATGAGATTGGTTTCCCCTACGATCTCTTTTAACTTGGGAATTAGTTTTTCAATTCTGGACATATAAATCTCCTCGAATATTACAATTCGGAAAAACAATAACCAATCACCAAATTCCAAGCTCGAACATAATAACACCTCCCAACCCCCTCTTAACTTAAGAGGGGGAGTTATTGTTTGAAATTTAGCGTTTGGTTATTTTTCCATTATTTAACGCATTCGCATTACCATCCATGATTGTATTACGCTTGAACTTCCGGCAAGATCTTTCCGGGGTTACAGATATCTTCCGGATCGAAAGCCTTCTTCACCTTTCTCATTGCGGCAATATCCTGAGGGGAGAAGATAAAGAACATCTCCTTCATCTTCTCCGTGCCAATCCCATGCTCCCCGCTTATGGTCCCGCCTGCATCGGCGCATAATTTCATGATCTCGGAGCCTGCCAGATGCACCTTCCTCAGCTCCTCCTCGTCCCTTTCGTCAAAGAGGATGAGGGGATGGAGATTTCCATCTCCCGCATGAAAGACATTCGCGATGGTAAGGCCATACTTCTTGCTCACCTCCATTACCTGGACCAACACCTCGGGTAGTTTGGTCCTCGGCACCGTTCCATCACAGACAAGATAGTTGGGACGAAGTCTCGAAAGGGCGCCGAATGCCCCTTTCCGGCCTGCCCAGAGCTGTGTTCTTTCGGCCTCCGTCTTGGCGGATTTTACCTCACGGGCGTTATTCTTCCTGCAGATCTCCATGATTCGTTCCGCCAGCCTCTCCATCCCGTCTTTGAGCCCATCGATCTCGATGAGAAGAACAGCTTCTGCGTCGAGAGGAAAACCCGCATGGACCGATTCCTCAACCGCCTTGATCGTCAGTTTATCGAGGATTTCGAGCGTAGCCGGAACGATTCCATCGGCAATGATGGCAGAGACCGTTCTGCCTGCATCCTCCAGAGAATTGTAGATGGCCAGCATCGTTTTAACCGCTTCGGATTTGGGCATGATCCGGAGAGTTAATTGAGTGGCGATTCCCAGCGTCCCTTCTGAACCCACCAGGAGCCCTGTCAGATCATATCCGGGATTATCCAGCGCTTTGCCACCGACCTGAATCACCTCGCCATCCGGAAGAACAACCTCAGCTCCCAGGATGTGGTTCGTCGTCACACCGTATTTGAGACAGTGAGGACCTCCCGAATTCTCTGCAAAATTTCCTCCGAAGGTGGAGACCTTCTCACTTGCAGGGTCCGGTTGATAGACAAATCCATATCGGGCCAACTGATTTTTTAAAGCAAGGGTGAACAGGCCCGGTTCAACTACAGCCCTCTGATTTTCGATATCGATCTCGAGAATCTTGTTCATCCTGGAAAAGTGAAGGATAATCCCGCCCCGGGTGGGAATCGTCCCGCCGCTCAGATTCGTTCCAGAACCTCTTGCAATGACAGGAATGTGCTCACGGTGGCAGAACTTGACGATTTGAGAAACCTCTTCCGTTGAACCCGGAAACAGAATGCAATCGGGTTTTGCCTTAAAAAGGGAGGCATCATACCCATAGAGGAACAGGTCTGTCTCCGAGGAAAGCACATTCTCTTTTCCGACGATCTTCGATAACTCTTCAACCATTCTCTCGCGTTCCATGGATCCTCCTTCAATCAAGGCTAAAGCCTTGAGTTACAGACTTCGTCTTTCTGTAACTCAACCCTTTAGGGTTGATTCAATTTCCGAATCGGTCACCCACCTTCACGCCAACCGATTGGGTAAATTCAATCGGTCCCATTTTCTCGCCTTTATCCACCCTCAACTTGCCAACGGTGATTATCCCCCCTTGAACAGCAATTTCAATGCCTCCCCTTTCAATGGCCACAACTTGTCCTGCCCCCTCTTTTGCCGGCAGACTCTTTTTTCTTGTATCGTAGAATCTGATTCTTTTTCCTCTATACATTATAAAAGCCCCTGGCTGGGGATCACAACCCCTTATCAAATTATAAACCTCATTAACCGGTTTTGAAGAATCAATGGAGGCAACCCGATCATCACAGGGAGGTTCGTAGGTGGCTTTCGATTCATCCTGAGGAACCCTTGGAGCAACGCCCTGTTTGATCAGATTGACCGCTTCGGTCATAGCCTCGATGCCCATGGGAAAGAGGGTATTGAAGTAGAGGGACCCCGTCGTTTCATCAGGGCCAATTTCTACTTTTTTTTGGAGCAGAATGGGACCCGTATCGATCCCCCTGTCCGCCCAGAAGATTGTTAAACCGGTGCGGGTGTCTCCCTGGATAATGGCCCAGTTGACGGCGCTGGCTCCCCGATGCCGTGGTAATAGTGAAGGATGGTAGCAGATCGTTCCAAGGGAGGGAATATTCAGGATCTTCTCCGGGATGATATCCGTCACAAAGGCAAGTATGGCAAGATCGGGCTTCAATGCAAGATAATCGTCATAGACCTGAGGATTTTTCATCAGAGCAGGACGGAAGGCAGGAATCCCCGTCTTTTGAGCAAGAGAGGCTATCGGTTCTCCCCTCTTATCCGGAGGGGAGAAGATTCCCACCACTTCCTCTCCCTTTTGAGTCAACGATTCCAGTGCTTTTTCACCGAAAGGGCCCTGACCAACAATGATGATTCTCATTGCTCATCCTTATTAAAATGAAGGTATCAATTTAGTTGTTTGAAATCCTCTTGTAAAATCCCTCCCAACCTCCCTTTGGCAAAGGGAGGAGAAAAATTTCCCCCCTTTGCCAAAGGGGGATGAAGGGGGATTAGATCAGTTTCTTCAAAGCACTAAAGTGTTGTAGATTAAGAAGGGAAAGGCTCATCAGACTTGGGTGGGTCGAAGGTGGGAGATGAGCTTTGCCCTTCTAGTGTAGTGCCTCAATAACGGCTTTACAATGATTTGAAAGCTGTCATTCCCGCGAAAGCGGGAATCCAGATTGAAAACACTGGATTCCGGATCAAGTCCAGAATGACAACATTGTTAAGTCATTGCTGATACACCACACTAGCATCTTATAAAGTTTTATTTCTTTCTTTTGGCATCAAAGGCGGCGATCTCATCTACGGTGGCAAGGATCGTCCTTGCATTATCATAGACCGGGGTATCCACCATCTTCCCCAGATAGGAGACGGCGGCCGCGCCCTTTGCAATTCCCTCTTCCTCAAAGACCTTTACCACCCCTTTCGCCCATTCCACATCCTCCGGCGCCGGAGTGTAGATTCGATGGGCCGGCTCGATCTGGCTGGGATGAATGAGCATTCTTCCCTCATATCCCAACTGCCGGCCGAAGCGGGTGTTCTTCTCAAAGGCTTCCGTATCTTTAAAGGCTACGAAGGGACAGTCAATGGCAATGCAACCCGCTGCCCTGGCAGCGACAGCGTTATGAGCCCGTGCATAGAATTGCTCGTCCCCCTCGGTGGTGAGTTTCACCCTCATGTCTTTCGTATAATCCACGGCGCCAAAGATAAGGGAGCTGACCCGCTTGCTCGCAGTGGCTGATGGATAGGCATTGATAACGCCTTTGGCTGTTTCAATAAGAAGCTGAATCGCAATGCTTCCAACCTTCAACCCTCTTCTTCGCTCTAATTCCTCCAGTTTCCAGTCGAGACGCTGGACATGATCCGCACCACCCGTCTTGGCCAGACAGACCCCAGAAAGCCCCTCATAGACGATGGCCTCCAGGTCATCGTTCGTCATCAAGGTCTCCCAGTTATTGATCCTTACATAGATTGTGGACCCTCCCGATCCGGCGAATTTCAGGTTCTCCCGGACCATCTCGCGAGCCCTTGCCTTCTCGGCCGGCGGGACAGAGTCTTCCAGGTCGAGCGTGATAATATCGGCCGGTGTCTCAGGGGCCTTCGAAACCATTTTCTCATTGTTTCCCGGAATGTAAAACACAGATCGCATGACAGTCATAACCACACCTCCTCTTTAATTTTGGCTATTCTATAGAATTCGAATCCAAACTCGAAGTAGCCAATCGTGAGGCGTAAAGGGTTAGGGGTAAGGTGTAAACCCCTTCCGCCTAACGACTCCCGCCTTACGTCATTTCAGCTTTTCAGCAATTTTTTGAGGGTTGGGGCGATTTCATCGGGCCGGTCGACCACATGGACTCCGGCCTCCTTCAGGGATTTGATTTTGTCTTTGGCCGACCCCTTCCCTCTTTCGATGATGCTGCTCGCATGGGAGAACCGCATTCCCTCCGGGGCCCAGGCGCCAGCGACATAGACCACAAGGGGCTTTGTGAATTTCTTCGTCCTTACCGCCTCGGCTGCCTCCTCTTCGTAGGGACCTCCGATTTCCCCGAAGACGGCAACAGCCTTTGTATCCGGATCAGCTTCAAAAAGAGGCAGGAGGTCGCCCATGGACTGCCCCAGAACCGGCTCTGTTCCGATATGGACAACCGTGGTCACACCAAGGCCGGCCTGCTGAATGGCCCACGGCACCGTGCCGGACTGCCCGCCACTTCTCGAAATGACGCCTATGGGGCCTGGCACGAAGACCTTCTTTGCAAACTCCGGCGTCCCTCCGAGCCAGCCCGCGGCTGCAATTCCGGGGCTGATAATGCCAATCGATCCTGGCCCTAACAACCGTGCGCCCTTCTGTTTCCCATAGGCCATCATCTCAAGGATGTCATAAAGAGGAACGCGTTCCACAGGCATGACAATGAACTTAATGCCGGAATCCAGCGCTTCGAGAACCGCATCCCTCAGACCCGGACCGGGAACAAAGGTCACGCTTGCATCAATTGGACCTTTCGCCCGAACGGCCTCTTCAACCGTGTTAAAGACAGGGATTCCCGTTACTTCTTCTCCCCCTCTTCCAGGTGTCACTCCTGCCACCACCTTCGTCCCGTAACCTTTCATAAAGGCGGCCCGCACTGAGCCTTCCCTTCCGGTAATCCCCTGAACTAAAATCGTCGTATTCTTTTCAAGTAGAATCGCCATCTCCCATATCCTCCTAATATCCCCCCTCACCCTCTCCCTCTCCCCCAAGGGAGAGGGGTTTAAGAGGTTTCCCTCTCCCCCAAGGGAGAGGGGTTTAAGGGGTTTCCCTCTCCCCCAAAGGAGAGGGGTTTAAGGGGTTTCCCTCTCCCCCAAAGGAGAGGGGTTTAAAGGGTTCCCCTCTCCCCGCTGGGGAGAGGGGAAAGGTGAAGGAAAATTTTAAATATTTTTGTTAAGATCCCAAATTTTTCATTTTTCAATTTGAAATTTGAAATCTGAAATTTGGTATCACTTTAGCTGTTTGAAAATTTCCTTGCAAAATCCCTCCCGACCTCCCTTTGCCAAGGGAGGAGATAAGGGTTTCCCCCTTTGGAAAAGGGGGATTAAGGGGGATTTTATGATGATTCTTTTGACCAATTGACTCATGAAACTCTTCTTTTCATAAGGCTAAAGTGATACGAAATTTGAAATTATAATACTCCATGTTTCCTTTTATATTCTTCCAACCCGGGAATCGGGGCTTCAATCGTAATCGCTTTGTTCCCCCTGAACCAGCATTCATACTCGCAGGCTAAACACTCTGTCCCAATACGCTGGGCGAATTCGGCGTCTCCTCCCAGGGCGGGCTTCCCATCCTTCAACACCAAAATACCCCGGTCAAAAAGTTTGCATCCGGCAACGCAGGCGTGGGTCGTGCAGCCGGCGCATTTGCTCTCGTCGATAACCACCTTGATTGTCCTCTCTTCAAAATGCATAAACCTTCCTCCTTAATGATCTAAGAGTTGTCATTCACGCCCCGTATCAGGTACGGGGTAAACTCCAGCGGGAATCCAGACCTCGTCTCTGCGAAAGCAGGGATCTTTCTTCGAAAAGACTGGATTCCGGATCAAGTCCGGAATGGCAAGATTTGTAAAATCATTTCTGAGACAGTAGTTTAGCCCTTTATCTCTCTTTTCTTCCGATATTCATCGATGAGGGCTCTCATGCGTTTTGCAAGAAACTCCGTCTCGTAGACTTTCTCGCTTCCATAGATTTCGATCGGGTTCTGACCCAGCAAGTCCGTTGTCCCCTCCTTCAGAATCTCCATGGATTCCTTTTCCTTATTCCCGCAGAGTAGAATCACACTGGGAAATCCGGGTCTCTTGGGGAGCTCCTCCCTCAGGGCCTTCACGACCCCATGAGCATGGTGCCACTGTTCCTGGTTTGCGACAATAAAGCCGCCGAGCATATATCCTTCAATATCCGGCTGGGAAAGAATCACCTTCGCAGCCCGGTAAACTTTCGCGGCCGTTGGATTGCCGCTCGTATCGGCATAGTTGGCGATTTTCAAACCCTGCCGGTTCAAGGCATCCACTCCGAGAATGGCGCCTCCTCCCCCGATTCCATGGTAACCCACATAACCCGGTCCCTTTTTATCCGGCGCCATCTGGGCGATGTAACAGGTTCCCCGGAGATCGCCTTCCTCAATCCACCATGCAATCCGGTCGAACTCGGTGGGAGGCGTGGGGGCTTCGCGAGCGACGTCGATGCCCAGCTCGGGGTGGCGAAATACGGAAGAGTCATCAATGGAGATTCGGCAATCCGCAGCAAGTATCTTCCCGGCCTTCGTCAACACAAGAGGGTTGATCTCTGCCGTCCGGCAATTGTATCCCTTAAATGTCTGGTACAAACCCATGATGGCTTGGGCAATGGAAGGAAGCACCCGGGTAGGAACCTTCAATGCCACACAAAGGTTGAGAGCATCATATAGACGAAAGCCGCGGAGAACGTCCACGGTCACCCGGGCAATCTTTTCCGAATCCACCGATTCGATGTCCATTCCCCCTTCCGTGCTGAACATCACCACCGGGGCTCTCGCCTCTTTTGAAGCATCGATGATGACGCCGACGTAGTATTCCTTTTCAATATCTAACTTCTCCTCCACCAGTACCTTTTCTACCTTCAGATTCTTGATTTCCATCCCCAGGAGCTGGTTTGCAGTGATCTCTGCATCGAGAGGATGTTCAGCAAACTTAATCCCTCCTGCCTTTCCACGGCCCCCGGCCCAAACCTGCGATTTGATCACCACGGGTTTCCCTATCTTCTCAGCAATCTTCTTCGCCTCCTGGGGAGTGGCGGCCACTTCCCCCTGCGGGACCGGCACCTTCGCCGCCTTGAGCAGCTGTTTCCCCTGATATTCATACAATCGAGCCATAACGACCTCCCAATCTCTTCTTCAGCCTTTGGGGATTAAAATTTTTTCTCTTATAACAAATGGCAAACGCCTTGTCAATAAAATTAAAATGGTAAGACCAATAGACCAACCCGCTCTTGATAGTGATAGAGTCAATGGGTTGGGGAGTCCCCTTTTGAAAATGGGAGCGGGACAGGTTTGAAAGGGTTCCACTCTTTGCCAAAGGGAGGAGCGCCCCAGAGAATCTTGAGGAACCAAATAGAACTCTTCGTTTGTATCACATTAGTTTTTTAAAAAAGAAGTCTGATCAAGATATCGAAAAATCCCGAATCCCCCTCAAACCCCCTTTTTCAAACTGATCCTTACCCATAAATAGGGGCGCTGGACACAAGGGGCACTCCGATAGATTCCCCATCCCCCTCCTGACCTCCCCCTTGAAGGGGGAGGACCATAACGATTACCCTCCTCTTCAGGGGGAGGGTCGGGGTGGGGGTGGGGTATGCCAAAGCCTCAATTGCACCAGTCGTACGTTCCATACTTGTGTCCAGCCCCCCAACTTATGGGACACGGTCAGTTTTTCAAAGGGGAAGTCTTTCTCCTCCCTTTAGCAAAGGGAGGTGGGGAGGGATTTTATGAAGCCTTTTTCAAAGAGCTAAAGTGTTATTCCTTTTTCATGTTCCCCTATTTAAATTTTCATCTTGACAAAGATTAATTACGATGTTATGGAGTTTTGCAGAATTATTACAAATTTTCTTAAGAAGAAGTTAATGGTCTGTCCAGTTTTCAGCCCCGCACACTTTATACCGACCCTTTCACGGATTCAGCCTCTGAATGTGTGCTTAACATTTTTATGGGAACCTCTACTAATTATCAATTTGTCACTCCCGCCCCGTATCAAGCGCGGGGTAAACTCCGGCGGGAGTCCAGTGATGTCAAGAGCTCCTGGATTCCTGCTTTCACAGGCCTGCCCGCCAAAGGGCGGTTCGGCCCGCAGGCAGGAATGACATTTTTAGATGTAACCTAATATACATAATGAGCCGGGCTTTGATGTGAATGTATTTAATGTAATAAGGAAAGGAGGTGATTTCTTAATTCAATCGGGAAGCTTTCCAGTCTTTAAAGCCAGGGAGATCAGACTTTTAAAAAAGAGAGTTTATTAACCTAAGTCTATTATTAAGGAGGAGGAAGGAATGATGAAAAAAGTGAAAGAGAATAAGACAAAAGAAGAAAAAGTTTCACGACGCAATTTTTTGAAAACTGCAGCCGTGACGGCAGGAGCAGCGGCCACAATGGGCTTTCCAACGATCGTCAAAGCGCAGGGACCGATTTCGATGCGCTGGCAGTCCACCTGGCCGACCAAGGACATTTTCCACGAATTCGCCCTCGACTTCGCCAAGAAGGTGAATGACATGACCGGCGGGGACCTCAAAATCGAGGTGCTGCCGGCGGGCGCCGTGGTGCCGGCCTTCGGCCTGCTCGACGCGGTGTCCAAGGGCACGCTTGACGGCGGCCACGGCGTGGTGGTCTACCACTACGGCAAACAGAATGCCCTGGCGCTCTTTGGGTCTGGCCCTGGCTATGGCATGGACGCCAACATGCTTCTCGCCTGGTATAAATACGGCGGTGGGAGGGAGCTGCATGCGAAGCTCTATGCGTCCATCGGCGCGAACGTGGTATCGTTCCTTTACGGACCGATGGCGACTCAGCCCTTCGGCTGGTTTAAGAAGCCGATCAGCAAGCTGGAGGACCTCAAGGGCCAGAAGTTCCGGACCGTGGGGCTTTCCGTTGATCTATACACGGCGATGGGCTTGGCGGTGAACGCATTGCCCGGCGGCGAGATCGTCCCGGCGCTGGATCGCGGCCTGCTTGACGGAGCGGAATTTAACAACGCCTCCTCCGACCGCCTCCTCGGCTTCGCCGACGTGTCGAAGGTGTGCATGCTGCAGAGCTTCCACCAGAACGCCGAGCAGTTCGAGATTCTGTTCAACAAGGACAAATATAATGCGCTGCCAGAAAAGATGAAAGCAATCATTTATTACGCCGTGGAAGCGGCCTCTGCAGACATGTGGTGGAAGTCTATCGATCGTTACTCAAAGGACTACATCGGGCTGCAGACCGTGGACAAGGTAAAGTTCTACAAGACCCCGGATGCGATCCTCATGAAGCAGCTCGAACTCTTCGACCAGATCGTGGCAAAAAAGTCGGCGGAGAACCCCCTGTTCAAAGAGATCATCGAATCGCAGATAGCATTCGCCAAGCGGGCGGTGGCATGGGACATGGATACCAATGTCGGCCGTCGCATGGCTTATAACTATTACTTTGGACCCAAAAAGGCTCCAGCAAAGGCTCCAGAGAAAGCTCCAGCGAAGAAAGGCTAACCAAAGATATTTGAAATTTTCCTCCACCCCCTCCCTCTCCCTGCTGGGGAGAGGGGAAGGTCGGTTCGACTCGCAACCGAGGTGAGGGGGCATAAAAAGTTTCTCCCTATCATCGAGTAGCTACCCGGGGGCTCTTAGCGTTCGGGTAGCTAAATTTTTAAAAAGGTTCGAATATGCAGAAATTACTCCTTACCATTGACAAAATCAGCACGTTTGTGGGCCAGGCGTTCTCCTGGCTCATCGTGGGGCTCACCTTTCTGATCGCCTACGAGGTGTACGCCCGCTACGCCATGGACGCACCGCACCCCTGGGCCTTCGATATCATGCTCCAGATGTACGGGACCCTGTTCATGATGGCGGGCGCCTACACCCTCTCGAAGAACGGCATGGTCCGCGGCGATGTCCTCTACGGTTTCTTCCCGCAGCGTGTGCAGGCCGCCCTCGACCTGACGCTCTATATCCTCTTCTTCCTCCCCGGGGTGACCGCCCTCTGCTGGGCCGGCTACTACTATGCCGGCGACTCCTGGCGGATAACGGAGCATTCGAGCATCACCGCCGACGGCCCGCCGCTCTATCACTTCAAGACGATCATTCCGATCGCCGGGGCGTTCATCCTCGTGCAGGGCTTCGTCGAGATATACCGCTGCATCCTGTGCCTGAAGGATGGGAAGTGGCCCTCGCGCATCCAGGACGTCGAGGAGGTCGACGTCGAGAAACTGAAGGCGACGGTGCACGTCACCGACGAGGATATCGCGAAGCTCGATGAGTATGTGACACACACGAAAGGGGGCAACAAGTGAGAAAAGGAGCCTGGTTCGGATTATCTATCATGGCCCTGGTGGTGATCGGGGTCTTCTGGATGATGCCCTCGCCGTCGCTGATGACCAACGGCCACCTGGGCCTCCTGATGCTGGCGATGATCGTGGTGGCGATCATGCTCGGGTTTCCCACCGCCTTCACACTGATGGGAATGGGATCAATGTTCGCCTTTTTCGCCTATTACAGCCAAAACCCGAATACAGCGGTGGTGCACGTGTTCGATCTGGTGTCGCAGCGGGCCTATGCCGTCATGAACAACGACGTACTGATCTCGATACCGCTCTTCGTCTTCATGGGGTACCTGGTCGAGCGGGCCAACCTGATCGGCAGGCTCTTCAAGAGTCTCCACCTGGCGACCTCCCGGATCCCCGGGTCGCTCGCCGTCGCGACGGTCATCACCTGCGCGATCTTCGCCACCGCCACCGGGATCATCGGGGCGTGCGTGACGCTCATGGGCCTTCTCGCCTTTCCGGCGATGCTCAAGGCCGGATACAGCACCCGCATCTCGGCGGGGGTCGTGACCGCGGGGGGAACCCTCGGCATCTTGATCCCGCCTTCGGTCCTTTTGATCCTCTACGGCGCGACCGCGGGCGTCTCGGTCGTCCAGCTTTACGCCGGGGCGTTTTTACCCGGCTTCATGCTGACCAGCCTCTATATCGGCTACATCATCATCTCCGCAAAGCTCAATCCGAAAACCGCCCCGCCGCTCTCCGAGGAGGAGCAGATCGTCGAGCTGCCCAAGTTCGCGGAGGTGATCTCGAAGAAATCCAACAACGTCATGGTCGGACTGATCGGTGCGATCAAGGGGAAACGGAACGCCGACGTCCCGATGAAGACGCTCCTCACCCACCTGGTGATCGCCATACTTCCCCTAATGGCGGCCTCTCTCCTCGTTCTGATTGTCTACCTCTGGACGACGGCCCCCACGCTGGTGGATACATCGGGCCTGCAGACGATGGGCATGGAGTCGACGGAGACCACTGAAGTCTCGACCGACACGGGGGGTCTCCAGGAACCGGAGGGGTCGGTCGGCCTGGCGGAGCCCCCGGCCGAACCCGGTCAGACTGCTCAGGTTGCCCCGGCCGAGGCCCCGAAACCGCCCGCTGAGGTAAAGCCAGCGACACCAGTGGTACCAGCCGCACCCGGACGCAATCCCGCCCCCCTGGTGTTCTGGATCACCTTCGGCATTTTCGCGGCGGGGACAACGATCTTCTATGTGATCTTCACCTTTGCACGTCTCGAGATCTTCAAGATGCTCCTCGGATCGTTCTTCCCGCTAGCCCTGATCATCCTCGGGGTTCTCGGGACGATCGTCGTGGGGCTCGCGACCCCGACCGAGGCGGCGGCGATGGGGTCCTTCGGGGGATTTGTTCTGGCGGCCGCGTACAAACAGCTCAATTTCACCGTCGTCAAGGAATCAGTCTTCCTTACCGCGAAGACAAGCGCGATGGTCTGCTGGCTCTTCGTCGGCTCGAGTATCTTCGCAGCGGCCTTCGCCCTCCTCGGCGGTCAGGAGCTCATCAACGACTGGGTTAAATCGATGGACATGACGCCGACCCAGTTCATGCTCCTGGCGCAGCTCATCATCTTCCTCCTCGGCTGGCCGTTGGAGTGGACCGAGATCATCGTCATCTTCATGCCGATCTTCATCCCGCTGTTGGCCCACTTTCAAATCGATCCACTCTTCTTCGGCCTGATAGTGGCGTTGAACCTCCAGACGGCGTTCCTCTCGCCACCGGTCGCGATGGCCGCCTTCTACCTGAAGGGCGTGGCGCCGCCGCACGTGACTCTGAACCAGATCTTCATCGGGATGATGCCCTTCATGGCGATCCAGGCTCTGGCGATCTTTTTACTCTACATGTTCCCCCAGATCGGTCTGTGGGTGCCGGGCTTGGTGTATAAGTGATGGCAGAGGCTTCTGCGCCGGGATCTCAGCGCCCGGCGGGGGGGTAAATTGCCTGATTCACGAAAACCTACATCAGGAGGAGAAAGATGCGACATTTTTTGTCTGTGGTCGGCGCCGTCGTCGGTAATTTCATTCTGTGGTCGTTGATCACCAAACTGCCCGTGCATTCAATGATCATTTTTTGTCTTGTGATTGCCGTGGGCTGTCTTATGCTTTACAGCATCGTGCATTTCGGGAAAGCAGCGGATAATAATCCGTCCGCTAAGGGTTGATCTGAACAAACTGAATACGGTGAACAAATAGATTCACACTTACCTGTTTCTAGTGTTCCGCGTCCGTTGTAGGAGCAGATTAGCTCAATTTTCTGAATCACGTATGCAGGGAGGTTACATATGTGGGAAAAGCTGGGTGGGCTCGCTACCATAGTTGTTGCAGTTATGGTGTTATATCTTATAAGTGTTTATAGACCACCGACATTCATCCAAATTATCTGTGCGTTAGCCGGCAGCATTATCTGTCTTATCGGCGTTGTGTTTCTGTTCGCTGAAGGGCAGATTCTTACAAAAGACCGCCGGGTCAAGAAGGCTCCCAAGGTTGGTTAGACCACTGAAGTTACGGCATCATTGGGAATGATGCCGTTCCAGGTGATCGCGATATTCCTGCTGTACTTGTTCCTGCAGATTTGGTTATGGGTGCCGAGTTTGGTATATAAATAATGACCGGGACCCCACGCAATCCCATCCCCCTCCCAACCTCCCCCTTGAAGGGGGAGAAGCCTATATTTTCCTCCCCTTCAAGGGGAGGGTTAGGGTAGGGATGGGGTTAGAAAGATAGCACAGTGAAAAAATGTAATAAAGAAAAGGTAGAAACAAAGCCATGAAACCCAAAATACTGGTGACCCGGGAAGTATTTGATGATGTGCTTGAATATCTCTCCCAATATTTTGAAGTAACCTCAAATCAATCGGATATCCCATTTGATTCTGAAACCCTCGCTTCCAAGCTCTCTGACAAGCAGGGCGCCATGATAACCCTTACGGATAGAATTGACACACTGCTTTTAACACGCTGTCCGAACCTAAAAGCGGTCTGTAATATCGCTGTCGGTTATAATAACATTGACCTTGAAGCCTGCCGTAAAGCAAACGTCATGGCAACCAACACCCCCGGTGTATTGGATGATACCACCGGAGATTTTACCTGGACATTGATTCTTGCCACTGCGCGCAGGCTTACCGAGGCGGAAGCCTACCTTCGTGCAGGGCAGTGGGATAGGTGGAAACTGAAACAGTTTCTTGGCCTGGATATCCATCATGCCACATTAGGAATCTTTGGCCTGGGACGGATCGGTCAGGTGGTGGCACGCCGTGCGACTGGCTTTGAGATGAAGGTAATTTATCATGATGTCCATCGGGCTACTCCAGAAATTGAACAGGCATGCCGGGCAAGATTTGTGAGCAAGGAAGAATTGCTATCACTCGCAGATATTGTGACGATTCACGTCCCCTACTCCCCTGAGACCCATCATCTCATTGGCAAACGGGAACTCGAACAGATGAAACCAACGGCGATCCTTATCAACGCCTCCCGTGGCGGTGTAGTGGACGATGCGGCGCTGATTGAGGCGCTTCGTTCAGGAACGATTGCCGGCGCAGGCCTCGATGTTTTTGAAAATGAGCCGAAATTCAATCCTGGGTTTCTTGAGCTAAAAAATGTCGTTCTCGCGCCCCACATCGCAAGTTCGTCAAAGGCAACACGTCACAAAATGGCCATGCTTGCTGCAGAGAACCTTGTAGCCGCCCTCACCACCGGTAAACCGCCCAACCTCCTTAATCCTTTTTGACCCCCTGGATTACGTATCATTTTAGTTTTTTGAAAAGGTTTTTCTAATCCCCCTTAATCCCCCTTCGTCAAAAGGGGGATATGTTTTTCCTCCCTTTGGCAAAGGGAGGTGGCCTGCCTGCGCGAAGCCGCTCCGGCGAAGGCAGGGGAGGGATTTTAAAAAGTTTAATTCAAACCGCCAAATTGATACCGGATTATTTATGGTCCAAAATTGACATATTGTTCTTAAAATCTCCCCTATCCCCTGGTTGCCCTCCGGGCCAGAGGCCCTATGGGCCGGCGGCCAAAGAGGGGAATTCCTCAGAAAATTCTGAAGATCCTTTTCCCATCTTGACAAAGAAGTGGAATTTAATTTAAAAGAGGTAAGACCATTGGAGCATTTATATGTTTAATTCCATCAAGCACACCAAAATCTCTGAGGACATTGCCAATCAGATCAAACGCCTCATCATCGATGGGAAGTTAAAACCCGGAGACCAGCTTCCCCCTGAACGGGAACTCATCAAACAGTTGGGCGTAAGCCGGCCCTCTCTCAGGGAGGCTCTGAATGCTCTGGCGGCGATGGGATTTCTGGATGTCAGGCAGGCCAAGAGGACCTTTGTCAAATCCGTCTCCTCGAAACTGATCGAGGATCCTCTCTCCCTGCTCATTAAGGCGGACGATCAGAAGATTTTTGACCTCATCGAAGTGCGAAAGGCCATCGAAACCTGGGCCGCCTACCATGCGGCGCAGAAAGCTTCAAGGGAAGACATTAAGCAACTCGACACCATCATCGGGGAGATGAAGAGAGCTTTTGAAGAGGGCCGGTCCTGGGAAAAACAGGATGCTGATTTCCACCTGGCCATCGCCCAGGCTACCCATAATACCATCCATATGCATATCATGTCAGGGATTTATGATCTTCTCAGAGAATCGGTAGGAAGAGTTTTTAGGGATCGTGTAAAAATAAAAAAATTGCTTGATCAACATTATAGAATATTCAATGCGATTAAGAATCACTCTCCTGATAAAGCCAGGGAGAGAACCCTTGAACACCTGAATTATGTGGAGTCCGAGGTCAAAAAAGCGACCGGCCACGGATGAGTAGCCGCACCCTTAAGGGTGCGTTCTTTTGAAGAACAAATTATTAACAGTCTCAAAATGGTAAAGACATTAATTTGTAAAATCCCTCCTGACCTCCCTTTGTCTAAGGGAGGGATTACCCCTCTTTGGAAAAGAGGGGCGAGGGGAGATTTTCCAATGTTTATTTCAATTTAATTTTAGACTGTTATTAATTCACGAGAGGGTGTTCCGTGATTAAGAAACTGATCGAGATTGTGGGTCAGGAGAATTTCACCGACCAATTAGAAGAGTTAGTGCCCTATAGCTACGATGCCTCGATGAATATCCACCGGCCTGATGCGGCTGTCTGGCCTGAAACGGCAGAACAGGTATTGGCCATTGTCAAATTTGCCAATGAGCATAAGATACCGGTCATTCCCCGGGGGGCAGGAACCAGCCTCAGCGGAGGGGTGGTTCCGATAAGGGGCGGGGTGATCATCGACCTCTCCAAAATGAACAGGATCCTTGAGATCAGCATTGAAAACCGTTATGCCCGCGTGGAGGCAGGCGTGGTTTGTGACGACCTTAACAGGGAACTCGCAAAACATGGCTTCGTATTTCCTCCGGACCCAGCAAGCAGCACGGTTTCAACGATCGGAGGAAATGTGGCCACCAATGCGGGTGGTATCAAGGGCGCCAAATATGGCACCACCCGCGATTATGTCCTGGGCCTTCAGGTCGCCCTGCCCACCGGAGAGTTGATGCGGACAGGCTCCTATACGATGAAATGCGTCTCGGGCTATGATCTGGCTAAACTCTTTGTCGGAGCAGAGGGGACACTTGGGGTGATCACGGAGGTCACATTAAAAATCAACCCCCTTCCCCGCCATGCCATGACCGCTGTCGCCACCTATGCCAGGCTCGAAGATGCGGGGAAAGCCATTTTCCAGACAATGACCAGCGGAGTCATTCCCAGCGTGATGGAGATCCTGGACAAAGTCACTCTTAAATCGATCAGGGAAAATACAGACATCGATTTGCCGGATGCGGAGGCCATGATCCTGACAGAAACCGATGGTTTCACCTGGGAAGAGGTCGAGGCTCAGATGGAGGTGGTTCTCAGCATTTTGAAAAAGAATCATCCCATCGAGATAAAGACAGCAAAGGATGAAAAAGAGCGGCTCAATCTCTGGAAGGCCCGCAAGTCCGCCTATGCGACGCTTGCCAGGGTAAGCAGCAGTTTTACGCTGGACGATGTGACCGTCCCCATCTCCCGAATACCCGAGTTGCTGGTTGGCATTCAGGAGATTTCTAAAAAATACAATATCGTCGTTGCCACGTTTGGCCACGCCGGCGATGGAAACCTCCATCCTCAGATTCTTTACGATGAATATGATTCCGATCAAGTCGAAAGAACCAAAAAGGTTGAGGAAGAGATTTTCAAGCTTACTATCTCTCTCAAAGGCACCCTGAGCGGAGAACATGGCATCGGCCTCTCCAAAGCTAGCTATATGACATTGGAGCATGACCCGGTTGAAATGGATTTGATGAGAAGGGTTAAGAAGACACTGGATCCGAATAACATCATGAACCCAGGGAAAAGAGCTCTCGATAGCTAAGGCTATCGAGAATGTCAAATGTCAAAATCCAAATTCCAAATGAATGTCAAATTTCAAAATTCAAGCATAAAATTACGGGATAAAGGTGTGAGGAACGAGAATTTTTCCAAAAATCTATTCTTTCCGATGTCCCCACTTTATATTCTTCTTTGACATTTGTGATTTGAACTTCCTTTGAACTTTGAGCTTTGACATTTTATATTTTTTTAAGCAGCCGGAGGCTAAATGCCCACTCAACTCCAATTCGATGAAAAACGTCGCAAAGCGATCACTCAGTGCTCCCGGTGCGGCTTCTGCCGGGCGGTTTGCCCTATCTTCGACCTGACAAAGAGGCCCATCACCAATGCCCACGGAAAGATCATCCTCCTCAAAGAGGTGTTGGAAGGAAAACTTCCCGCCACCGAAGAAGTGGCAAAGGCAATGCTTCGTTGTACCGCCTGTATGAACTGCACGGTCAATTGTCCCTCGGGTGTTGATCCTCAAGAGATTATCAAAGCGGCGCGAAGGGATATGGTGGGAATGGGTTTTGACAACCTCTTCAAGGCAATGGGCGAGGTGGTCGAAAAGTATGGGAATATCTATGGAGAGGAGAAGAGGTCCGACTGGGGTCATCGAAAAGGAAAGGCTCCTTATGCCCTTTTTTTAGGCTGTGCAGGGGCTTACCGGGAAGAAGAGAGTGTAAAAGAGACCCTTCAACTCCTCGATATTCTGAAGGTTGATTTCACCCTGATCGATGAGGTCTGTTGCAGTGGGGTACTCGAAGATGTGGGGTATAAGATCAAGGAAGATTTAGTCTGGCGAAATATCCAGGAAATTCAGAAAACCGGAGCCAAGACGCTGATCACAACCTGCCCTTATTGTTATCGAGTCTTCAAGGAACATCCCGCTTATAAAGACTTAGGAATGGAAGTCAAACATATCACGCAGTTTCTCAAGGATTTTGATTTTGGGGTTAAAACAGATAAAAAAGTCACCTATCATGACCCCTGTGATTTAGGTCGCCATGCTGGAATCTATGATGAGCCAAGACAGATCATCCAAAAGATTGCACCCAATTTTGTGGAACCACGAAGAACACGAGAGAATGCTATGTGCTGTGGGGCTGGAAGCGGGTTCAGGGGAGCCTTTCCCAAAGAGTCCGTCAAAATTGCGAGAAATCGTTTAAGTCAAATCATCGAGGATACAGGAGCTGAAATTCTTCTCACCGAATGTCCTTCCTGCCTTCACAATTTCAGGAACGCCAAAAGGCAAAAACAGAAGATCGAAATCTACAACCTCACCGAATTCCTCGCCCGCCTTTACCGGGAAAGGGAACGACCCTCCACCAAAGAAGCAGCTTGATATTCATTCGACCCTCTTTCATTTGAAAAATTCTTTTCGACATGTTTAGTATTTGCACATCCGATCTTCAAAATAGATTGAAGCATCATAATATCAGCAGAAGAAATGGATTCCATTCACCACCTATTCAATCTATCCATCCTGATCCAAATACTGAGATTAGAGACCTGAGCCTGGCCGCTTGATTACAGTAGATTCCAATTTTTGTTATCCAATTTTTGTTATCCTTGACATCGTCATCTTACATGGTAAGATTTAGCGAGTAATGATCTGATAAAATGATAACAGAAAAGGCCGTATATTGAATATCCGTTATTATATCGACCCGGAAACAGAACTACCCCATATCTATCGACATGATGTTGAAGAAACAGAGGTGGAGGAAGTTCTCTCCGATCCTGGAGAAGATCGACCGGGCCGAGAAGGATCAAGAGTTGCAATGGGACGAACGTCAGACGGACGCTATCTTAGAGTAATCTATGTTCCTGATCCGGCCCCAAATAGTGTTTTTGTAATCACAGCTTATGAGTTACAAGGCAAGCCATTAATCGCATATCGTCGCCGTAGGAGGAGAAAGAAAAAATGAAACAAAGTGAATTTCCACCAGGATGGGACGCTGACCGTGTGAAAAGGGTGTTAGCCCATTATGAATCACAGTCGGAAGAAGAAGCTGTCGCTGAAGACGAAGCAGCATTTGAAGCATTGGGTCAAACGGTCATGGAAGTCCCGACAGAGATAGTACCAGCAATACGCGAGCTAATTGCAAAACACAAAGCCGCATGATAGCGGCTAAGTCGCTACACCTGACTACCATTTTACCCCGTTAGAAATAATGCCCCGCTGGAATTTCTAACGGGGTTTACTTCATAACGTCAGGTGAGGTTTGGCGTCCCAATCCATATTTCGATTGATTGTGGGCCGTTTATTGGATAGACCATGATAGACACATATATCAACAAAATCGCATCGATCACCAAGCGAGGAGATGCTCGTGAGGAATCTTACTATTCTGCCCTTGCGGCCCTTCTCGAAGAGTTCTCCGAAATCAAGCGAAAAAAGAAAGTCCATGTCACTGTACTGCCAAAGAAGACCGAAGCAGGCAATCCGGACTTTCGAGTCTGGGACGGCAAGCACTCACAAGTCGGCTACGTTGAAGCAAAGCCGCCCAAAGCTAATCTGGATGAAATCGAGATTGCCGTTCCATGGCCCGGGTCAGACCAAATTAACCAATTGATATTACAGATGAGCAACGAATAACTGACTCAGATTTGACATGTCCTCCTGATCTTGGGTAAATTACTTCCTCAAGTAGCACTTCGTATCCGAGAGAGGATAAGGTAACAACGCGATGCCTATAGAGCGAAACATTGTGAAGCGCACAAAATTCAATAAGGTGGCCCAACTGCCATACGAGTTGAGGCTCCGAGATTTCGAGATGGCCATGCAGGATGTATATGATTTTTTCTTTGACGTGAACTCATATCTTGCCAAGAAGGGCCTCCAGAGATTGGACGAGATGCTCCGCCCGGCGATCATGTCGGGCGTTCTGTCGGATATGCTGACCGCAAGCTTGGCAAAGCACTCGCAAGTCCTCATAGAGAACCAATATTTCAATGGCCACCCAGACTTGATCGTGCAGGGGATTTACCCAGGCAATGCAGTCAAAGCGGGGACTGAGGGGATCGAGATAAAGACCACCCGGAAGACAGGAGGTGCCGTAGATACGCACGGCGCGAGAAACCAGTGGATGTGTGTGTTTGTCTACAACCTGGACATGGAGACCGAACCCGCTTGCGATAGAAAGCCCATGAGTTTCACCGAAATCTATCTGGGGCAGGTCACTGTAGAAGACTTCAGGCGCAATCCCCGCGGCGAACTCGGCACTCGGACGGCCACACTCCACCGTGATGGCATAAAGAAGCTGCGCGAGAACTGGATATACAGGATTTAACCCCGTCCCGTGGGTTGAAATCTAATGAGTTTCGGAATGGCCTCGGACGCCAATTCAAAGTAACGTCGATCCTTTTCAATGCCGATACTTCGATACCCGACCACCTCGGCAGCAGCCAACGTCGAACCGGTGCCTGCGAAAGGGTCCAGTATTGTTCCCTCACTAAGGGGCAGAACACCTCGCACCACCCGACGCAGGAATGCCTGAGGTTTAAGACTCGGATGGGGTGCAAGAGCGCGTTCGTTCTTCCTAGTTGGAGCTGAAGGAATTACGTCGCCGAAGGGTTTGTCCGGGGACTGACGGCGAAATCCTCCAGTCTTCCATTTCCGGAGGTTGTCCTGTACGCGTCCCTCAATCTGCTTCCTGAAAATGACCCATGGTTCCCACATTGACCGGGGCATCACACTCACATCCCCGAATTCTTCGTGGGCCGCTTTCGGGCGATCTCCTCCTCGCATTGTCATTACAAGGCGCATTATCTCCCCTCGTCGTTCGAGCCCGGCGTCTGCCAGAGCACCTGACAGAATATAGGATAGCAGGGGATTCGATGCTACCACAACATTTGCTCCCGGCACAAGTTTTGGGAGCAGGAGTCGTGCCCAGATGAAGAAAAAGGTCCGTAACTGCTCACGTTGGTCATCCGTCAGCGTAGTGAATCTGGGGAGTGGTGATCTTACATGGCCATCAAATGCCGGGGGAATGCGCCAGACCCCTCCTTTTCCATTGCGAAGCTTCAATTGTTGGTCAGGCGCGTACTCATGAAGACCATAAGGCGGATCCGTCACCACGGCGTGAATGCTGTTGTCCTCTTGTTTCTCAATCCAATCGAAACAGTCGGCGTGGAATAGGGTGGCTTTGCCGATGGTGATCGGTCGTGCCCAGTTTGAAAGTCTGGAGAGCTCGCGTTGCATTCCGCCGGAATATTCGGACCTGACCCGATAAATGCCGCGGTCCTCTCTCACAAATAGCGCAGGCGTGTTAAGGAGCAAGTACGATCGAATGGATGAAGCAGGAGTTGGCCCCATGACCTTATTCACCCTGTCTTCGATCTGCTTGACAGAAAGCGCCTCCGAAGTTAGCGTGAGAACCTGAAGGATGGCATCGCGGACTCGGCCTGGCGCGTATCTTGGCTCATTCTCACTCACGTGGAAAGTATAGACGTCCAGACGTCAAATGTCAAGAACAATTTCGGATTGCAGATTGGACCAAAATACTCGTATAATATTTTAAGAATGCCCAATAAATAATACGATGTCTTGGCTTAGTACCGGGTATTTGAATCTGAAATCATGCTCCCGAAGGATAAAATTGCCAAAGCGACAAGGAAACGGTTCGCTGATATCCCCCGAGGTCTGGGAATATCACATTGGCGGTTATCAGGTTGCAGAGAAATGGCTCAAGGACCGTAAAGACAGGCAGCTTTCATCCGAAGAAGTAGCTCACTACACCAGGGTAATTACAGCCATTGCAGAGACAATCACCATACAAGAAACTTTAGATGAATTGTTCAAAGAAGTTGAAACAAGCCTGCTCGAAGTGAAGCTGTGAGCAGTTAGGTTTGGGGTCTGACTTGATTATGACTTTAAGAGAAATGAAGAGTACCTTGACGATCCAGCGTATGGCTGACAGCCGTCGTTGATTTAGGTCGTTGGGCTTGGGAGAAATTGATATCTGGTTCATTCCGTGCTATTCTATCAAGCGAAAAACAGGAGGCAATGCTATGTCAACAGTGATGGAAAAGGAGGAAGCCCACAAACTCATCGATCGAATGCCCTCAAGCGCCACATGGGATGATTTGATGCGCGAAATATACGTCCGCGAGGCGATTGAACGCGGGTTATCCGACAGCAAGGCAGGCCGCACCAAAGACGTGAAAGAGGTACGGGCGAAGTACGGCTTGCCGGAATGAAAGTTCACTGGACAGATACAGCGGAGGGACATCTCGACGCCCTCTACGCTTACATTGCTCAGGATTCGTCCGAGTATGCCAAGCGAACGGTGGATCGGCTTACCCGAAGATCTCAGCAGATTGCCGACTTCCCATTCTCAGGCCGCAGAGTTCCTGAATACGATATTGACCAGATTTGTGAAGTAATCGAAGGTCCCTACCGCATCATCTACCACATTAAGCCGGACCAGATTGACGTTCTGGCCGTCATTCACGGGGCAATGGATGTCCTTCGTTCGTCAGAAGAAGAGGATGATTGAGCCGAACAAATCTCTCCAGCGAATGGTTTACAGCCACCGGTGATTTCAGATGTTCGACGGTATGGATCTCCTTCCGGAACCCTTTTATCTCTTGAGGAACTTCGGACAAGAATAGAGAAAAGGAAATGACATGATTCGTTTGTAGTGAATATATGAACTTGAAGAAAGTCAATTCCAGTATGGTATATGCAATAGGGTACGACCTCAAGTCGAAAACCTTGGAAGTGGTTTTTAGAAGTGGAAAGGCATGGGCATACAAGGAGGTCCCGAAAAAGGTTTACCAAGAATTTCTAAAATCAGAATCGATTGGATCATACATGCGCGAGAATATCATCGATTGCTATCCGTCCTATCCCATTAGACGATAAAGTCCTTTCTCACATTAAATTTGAATCCGAATTCCGCCATGCACCACGTGGGGGTGCATGGCAGCCCTGAACCACATTGGATTCAGGGCCAAAGCCCTGAACCTTACATGGTTCAGGGCGCAATTCAATATCAGGATAGGATCTCCCCCAACGCTCCCATCAGGCAATGAATATTCCGAACCCTGCAAGCCTCACCCATGAGGCCGACCCTCCATATTTTTCCTTTCAGCCAGCCCAGGCCTCCTCCCACTTCAATATTGTATTCATTTAAGAGCCTCGACCGTATCTTGGCATCGTCGACCCGCTCAGGGAGAACCACCGAAGTCAACATGGACAGACGATATCCCTCCTGCGCAAAAAGCTTAAATCCCAAACCCTCCAGCTCCATCTTTAACCGGTCGCCCAGCATCTCATGACGCCGGAATCTCGCCTCAAGCCCCTCCTCAAAAACGATCCGTAATCCTTCCCTCATCGCATAGAACATGGAAACAGGCGCCGTATGATGATAAACCCTCTCTTCCCCCCAATATTTTTCGAGTAAAATCAAATCAAGATAAAAACTCTGAACCTTTGTCGTGCGCGACCGGAGAACATCCATGGCTTTAGAGCTCACGGTGATGGGAGAAAGCCCAGGTGGAACACTAAGACACTTTTGAGAACTGCCATAGCAGACATCGATTCCCCATTCGTCAACCTTCACATCATATCCCCCCAGAGTGGTCACAGCATCCACCACAAGAAGGGTGTCCGTTCGCTTACAGTAGGCCCCGATCTCCTCAAGCGGCTGCCTCACACCGGTGGAGGTCTCCCCGTGAACGAGACCGCAGATCCTGGCCTCGGGATGTTCCTTCAATGCCTTGATCATTTTTTCAGGTTCAATCCTCTTTCCCCATTCCTCCTCCACCCGAATGACGTTCGCGCCACACCGGGCGGCTACCTGAGTCATTCTGTCTGCAAAGAAGCCATTGACGCCGATAACAACCACATCTCCAGGCTCAACGAAATTGACATACGAAGTCTCCATGCCTGAGCTTCCCGTTGCAGAGATGGCCAGGGTCGCCTGGTTCTTTGTCTGGAATACATTTCTTAACATTTCTCTGATCTCGTCCATACAGGCCAGAATTTGTGGATCGAGATAACCGATGACCGGGTTAGACATGGCTTGATAAACCCGGTAGTGGACATTGCTCGGCCCAGGGCCCATAAGAATTCTGTAACTCGGATGCATATCCCCGCCCACACACCTTTCCATCTTCAAACCTCCTCCAAGAAATTTCTCTAAACGCCTCGAAATTTCTGATTACACCGATTAGGAGCTGATTACACGGATACGAAACACTTCGTAAATGAAGGACATCTAGGTAATCATCTTTTGAAATCTGTGTATTCAAGAGAGCGTGTATTAGTTTTTCAAATCTCTCTCCAAATCCAGTTTTAAACCGTCGCTGGCAGCAATCACTTTGAAGCCTAACTCATTTCCCAATTCATCTGCAACCACCCAGGGATCGGCGCTGGGCATCCCCCCGCCCCCCTTTACTAAACTGATCCTTACCCATAAATAAGGGCGCTGGACACAAGGAGCACTCCGACAGATCCCCCATCCCCCTCCTAACCTCCCCCTTGAAGGGGGAGGAATCACGCGAAGCGCGTGACGATTACCCTCCCCTTCAGCCTGCCTGCGCGTAGCCGCTTCGGCGAAGGCAGGGGGGAGGGGCGGGGTGGGGTATGCCAAAGCCTCAATTGCGCCAGTCGTACGTTCCCTCCTTATGTCCAACCTCCTGAGATATGGGACACGGTTAGTTTACTAAAGGGGGGAGTATGGAGGGATTAGTCATCTTCCAGTTCTTCTAACTTCTCCTCGTCCAGGCCGAAATAGTGACCCACCTCATGGATCACGACTTCCCTGACCTTCTCTCCAATCTCTTCCTTTGTATGACAGATCGATTCAATGGGGAGTTGAAAAAGGGTGATCTTATCCGGAAGGACATTCCCATAATAAAACCCCCTCCGATCGATGGGAACCCCCTGATAGAGTCCCAGTAAATCGGAAGGAGAACGAAGGTCCATCTCCGATAGAAGGTCTGGAGAGGCTCGGTCTTCTATTACCACATCGACATTTTCCATCCTATTTTTTAAGGACTGGGGCAGCCCCTCCAGGGCTGAAATCGCAATCGCCTCAAACTCTTTTCGAGTCAATTTCATTTCTAAGGGAAACGAATCCTGTTGGATACCCTATTCGAGTCATTCGCTATCATTCGTTTCTTTGTTAATCACTTTTGCAGCTCCGGGACGATCTTTTCAAAATAATCCAGGACCTGGGGATTGCTCAATGCATCCCGGTTCAGAACCGGCCTCCCGTGGATGATATTGGTGACGGCGCTCTCCACTTTTTTCATATTCATCGTATAGGGAGCATCCGGCATCTCCATAATGATCGCCGGGACGTGACGGGGGGAAGCCTTTCCCCGAAGGGTCTTTTTGATGGTATCCTTCAATCCGTCCGTCAATTGGGCGCCCGGCTCCGGTTTGATAAAGAGGATAATTCGCTGTTCGCCTTCCCAATTCTGTCCAATGGCCAGGCTATCCGCAATCCCTTCTATCCTCTCCACAACATTATAAATTTCGGCTGTTCCAATTCGGACTCCGGAGGGCTTCAGAACGGCGTCGGAGCGGCCGTAAAAAGTGATCCCCTTCGTGTCACTGTGAAAGACGACATAGTCGCCATGGCGCCAGACACCAGGGTAGTCGTTAAAGTAGGCGGCTTTGTATTTCTCTCCATTCGGATCGTTCCAGAAATAGAGGGGCATGCATGGCGCAGGGGCTTCGCATACCAACTCCCCCTCCTTGTCCCAGACCGGTTTCCCGTTTTCGTCATAGGCCTTCACCTTCATGCCAAGTCCCGGGCCTTGAAGCTCCCCGGCATAGACACGCTGAATCGGGCTGCCAACAGCAAAACAGCCATTGATGTCCGTCCCACCGGAGATGGAATTAAAATGGAGGTCCTTCTTCACCTCCCGGTAGACCCATTCAAAACCCTCTGCCGAGAGAACAGAACCTGTCTGTGAAATCTCTCTCAGGGAGGAGAGATCGTAATTTTTCCCGGGTTGAATCCCTTCGCCCCGGAGATAGTTTATATAGCTCGCACTCAGGCCAAAAAAAGTGATCTTTTCGTCCTGGACCATTTTCCACATGGCCTCAGCATCGGGAAAGTTCGGGTTGCCATCATACAGGATAAGGGTGGCGCCCACCCCAAGTGTGCTCATCAGCCAGTTCCACATCATCCAACTGCAGGTGGTGATGTAAAAGACCTTATCATCACGCCTGAGATCGCTATGGAGCATCAGTTCTTTCAAATGGTGGAGTAAAATACCGCCTGCCCCCTGAACCATGCATTTGGGCTTGCCGGTCGTCCCGGAGGAAAACATGATAAAAATGGGATGGTCAAAGGGTAATTGTTCAAATTCAAGGGCCGGCTCCTTTTCCGGGGCCAGGAAGTCTTCATAATGGACGCCATTGGGAATATTTCCGATATCCGGCTTAGTTCCCGTATAGGAAACGATGACAACTTTCTTCAGTGAAGGGATGGCTTGGGCTACTTCTGCCGCATTCCCCAGGGTATTGAAGGGTTTCGCTTTGTAAAAATAACCGTCCACCGAAAACAAGACCTTGGGCTCTATTTGACCGAGCCGGTCCAGAGCTGCCTGGGACCCGATGTCTGTAGCGCAAGAGGACCAGACAGCCCCGATACTGGTTGCCGCTAACATGCCGATTGCCGTCTCCATCATGTTCGGCATATAGCCTGCAATCCGATCCCCCGGTTTAATTCCTATGTCGCGTAAAGATTTGGCCAGCCGGGCCACGGTGTTATAAAGCTCTCTATAAGTCATGGTCGAATATTTTTGGGTTTCCCCTTTGAATATGAAAGCCAATCGATCATCCCGATACCGCAGAAGATTTTCTGCAAAATTCAACCTCGCCCCGGAAAACCACTTCGTCCCTGGGAACTTATTTAAATCCTCTACCACCCGGTCCCACTTCTTTGAGGCTTTGACTTCTGCAAAATCCCACATGGCCGCCCAAAAATCAGGAATGGAATCAACAGACCACTGATACAGGTCATCAAACGTTTTAAATTGTTTCCCGTGCTTCCGGTTTACAAAGTCAATAAAGCGGGTCACGTTGGCTTTCTTGACTTGATCCTCAGAAGGTACCCACAGAGGCGTTTTTGTGCTTTTTATAGCTGATAAAGTTACTGCCACAGGCTTGATGGAGACCTTCTTCGAGGGTTTCCTGGATGGCTTAACCACAGGTTTTTTTACAACCTTTTTAGCAATCTTTTTAATCTTCTTCGTAGCTTTTTTTAAGGGTTTTTTTGAAACTTTTTTTAATGTCTTTTTTGAAGTCTTCTTTACTGATTTCTTTGAACTCTTTTTCAAAACCTTTTTCATAAGCCCCCCCCCTTTAAATCTGATGGTCCTATATTTCTCGGATTGCCCTTCATTCCATATCATTCTTAAAATTCCTCGTCAAGCATTATTTGTCTGAGAAATTAACTCTCAAATCCCCCATCCCCCTTTGCTAAACTGACTGTATCCCTTAAGTCGGGAGGCTGGACACAAGGAGGGAACATACGACTGGTGTAATCGAGGCTTTCGCATACCCCACCCCCACCCCTGCCTGCGCCGAGGCTTCGGCAGGCAGGCTGAAAGGGAGGGTAATCGTCATGCGCTTCGCGTAATGCCTCCCCCTTCAAGGGGGAGGTGAGAAAGGGGATGGGGGATCTATCGGAGTGCCCCTTGTCACCAACGACTTTTATTTTTGAAACCGATATGTTATTTAAAATCAATGAAGTTTGAAAAAGGAATGCCGCCGGGCCCTTTAAACGGCTCAAAAATGCTTGACCTTTCGAGGCTTTTGCCAGGCCCTTACTGTTCTCTTCTTCTGGCAGACCTTGGAATGGAAGTGCTAAAGGTAGAAGATCCTGAGCAGGGAGATTATATGCGGAAGATGGGCCCTGTCCGGAAAAGGGATAGCGCTTACTTTCTTGCATTGAACCGAAACAAGAAGAGCATGATCCTGAACCTTAAGTCCAAAGAGGGGAAGGAGATCTTTTGTAAATTGATCGAAACCTATGATATTGTTTTGGAGGGGTTCAGGCCCGGGGTGATGGATCGCCTGGAGATCGGATATCAGGAGCTGAAAAAGAAAAATCCCGGCGTGATTCTCTGTTCCCTTTCCGGATACGGACAGGATGGGCCTTACAGAGACCGATCCGGCCACGATATTAATTACATCGGCCTGGGGGGCATCCTCGAATTAACCGGAACAAAGGAAACCGGTCCCGTGATCCCGGGGGTTCAAATTGCCGACATTGGAGGAGGGGCAATGATGGCCGCCTTAGCTATTTTAGCCGCTATCGTCCACCGCCAAAAAACGGGAGAGGGTCAGCATCTCGACGCCTCAATGCTTGACGGTGTCCTCTCCTGGCTCTCCATCCATGCAGGAAGATATCTGACGGATCAAAAACTTCCACAGAGGGGAGAAATGCACCTTTCGGGGAGGTATGCCTGTTATCAGGTCTACCCCACAAAGGATGAAAAGCACATGTCTCTGGGAGCGCTGGAGCCGAAATTCTGGAAGAACTTCTGTGAAGCCACCGGAAGAAAGGACCTCATCCTGAAACAGTTTATCGAAGGAGAGGAAAGGATCGGGATCATCGAAGAGATCAAAAATCTTTTTAAAACTAAAAACCAGAAGGAGTGGACTGACTTTTTCAAAGAGGTCGATGCATGCTGTGAACCTATTCTCACCTTTGATGAAGTTTTTCAGCACCCGCAGGCCCTCCACAGGAAAATGGTCATAGACTATGAGCATCCTGTCGAGGGAAAGGTCCAACAGGTCGGAAATCCCATTAAATCCTCCGCCTTCCCTTTTTCAGTCCCGACCCCTTCTCCCCAATGGGGAGAACACACGGTGGAGGTCCTGAGAGAGATAGGATACTCGGAGAGGGATATTGATCGGTTCAGGGAAGCCCATACTATTTAAGAAACACCAGACTCCAAGCACCAATAACGCCCCCCTACCCCCTCTTAAGCTAAGATGGGGTAGGGGGAGAGTTATTATTTGGAATTTGGTTATTGGGATTTTAATTGCGGTGAAGTGATGCCTTCTAAAATCGAAATTGACAAAGAGCGATGCAAAGGGTGCGCACTCTGCACCATCTCCTGTCCGAAGGAGTTGATACGGGTCGGAGAAGAGATCAACCGTCAGGGCTACTTTTTCGTCGTCTGGGATGATAACGGCTCCTGCACGGGTTGTGCGATCTGCGGAGAGATCTGTCCGGATGTGGCCATTCAGGTCTGGAGGGATAAAAGATAGATGGGGAGATAGGGAGATTAGGAGTTAGGGAGATAGTGGAATATTGGAACATTGGAATCCTAAAATACCAGAATATTGGAATCATGGAATATTGGAATATTGGGTTTAAGGCACAAACAATTTTCTGTTCTCTTTTTTTTCCATCATTCCATTATTCCATCATTCCAGTCTTTCATTCCGTCATTCCAACATTCCATTATTCCAGGTATATGTATGGATCAAAATCTTGAGAAGATACTGGTGAGGGGAAACGAGGCCGTTGCGATGGGAGCCATCGATGCGGGATGCCGCCTCTTTTTCGGATATCCTATCACCCCTCAGAACGAGATTCCGGAATATCTCTCCAAACACCTTCCTCCACTGGGCGGAGAGTTTATCCAGGCAGAGAGCGAGATCGCTTCGATCAATCTCCTCTTGGGAGCTTCTGCAACCGGAGCCAGGGCCATGTCCTCCTCCTCCAGCCCCGGCATATCCCTCATGCAGGAGGGAATCTCCTATATGGCAGGAAGCGAGCTTCCCGCTGTAATCGTCAACATCTCAAGAAGCGGACCGGGCCTGGGAGGAATTTCTGCCTCTCAGGGCGATTATTTCCAGGCGACTCGGGGCGGGGGGCATGGAGATTATCGTATGATCGTCCTCGCTCCTTCCACAGTCCAGGAGATGTATGACCTCACCTGCCTGGCTTTTGATCTTTCCGATAAATACAGAAATCCGGCGATGATTCTTGGAGATGCCCTGATCGGCCAGATGAAGGAGCCTCTCATCCGAAGGAAACCTCAACAGATGGACCTTCCACCGAAGGATTGGAAGCTGACCGGTGCCAAGGGAAGAAAACCTAACAAAATAAAATCGCTCTACCTTCAGGAGGGCGAACTGACTGAGCATAACTGGAAGCTTTACCAGAAATATGAGAAGATGAAAGAAGAGGAAGTCCGCTTCGAAACGGTCAATACGGAAGATGCCCGGTTTGTGATAGCGGCCTTCGGGAGCATGGCAAGGGTCTCAAAAACGGCTATGGAGCTGGCAAGAGAGGAAGGGATGAAGGTGGGTCTCTTCCGTCCCATTACCCTTTTCCCCTATCCCGAAAAAGCCCTTTACGATATTTCGACACGGGTTAAACAATTTTTGACTGTTGAACTGAATACAGGGCAGATGGTGGAAGATGTGAGGCTTTCAGTAGGCAGGGATGCACAGGTCTTTTTTTATGGGAAACCACCGGGAGCCTTACCTCCGCCGGAAGAGATACTGGAGGAGATAAAAAAATATTACTGAAAATGAATGTCAAATGCCAAAGTTCAAATTTCAAATCAAGCTCAAATTTCAAAGCACAAATGGGCTGCGTTTTTGATATTTAGACATTTGTCATTCCCTTGGCATTTGGATTTTGCATTTGAACTTGAGGGGTTAAAAATGGAACTCGTTTTTAAGCGTCCTGAATGTCTGATCGATGTCCCTTTCCACTTCTGCCCCGGATGTCACCATGGCATTGCTCACCGGCTGGTCGCAGAGGCGATCGATTATTTTAAGATCAGGGAGAAGACGATCGGGGTTGCCTCGGTGGGTTGTTCTGTCTTTATGTACGACTACTTCAATATTGATGTCCTTGAGGCTCCCCATGGAAGGGCGTCCGCTGTCGCCTCGGGGGTGAAGCGTGCGAGGAAGGATTTGATCGTCTTTACCATTCAGGGGGATGGAGATCTGGGAGCCATTGGAATCGGTGAAGGGATTCATACGGCCAACCGGGGTGAAAATATCACCCTTATCTTTGCCAACAATGGGATCTACGGGATGACGGGAGGACAGATGGCGCCCACGACCCTGCTCGGCCAGAAGACGACGACCAGTCCTTACGGAAGAGACTTCACCTATGATGGCTATCCCATTCGTATGGCCGAAATGATGGCGACTCTCGAGGGCAGTGCATTTGTTGCCAGGGTGGCTGTCAACAATCCTGCTAACCTGATGAAGGCAAAGAAGGCCGTCCGAAAGGCATTTCAGATGCAGGTCGAAGAGATGGGTTTTTCATTTGTGGAAATCTTAATGTCCTGCCCCACCAATTGGGGGTTGTCCTCCCTGGAGGCCAACCGCCGCGTCGAAGAGGAGATGATCCCCTACTTTCCGCTAGGAATTTTGAAAGAAAGGAAGATGGCAGACTACTTATGAGAATAACCAACATCCAAATCCCAAACAATAACTCCCCCTCTCCCCCTCTTAATTTAAGAGGGGGAGAGGGGGGCGTTATTATATTGGAGCTTGGGATTTGGTTATTGGTTATTATAAGTTATGAGGTAGTATGAATAACGATCGTTTCTATCACAATGTGATTGTTGCGGGATTCGGCGGTCAGGGAGTGCTGGCGATCGGAAACCTTCTTGCCTATGCCGCCATGAAAGAGGGAAGACAAGTCACCTTCCTTCCGACCTATGGAGTGGAGATGAGGGGCGGGACAGCCAACTGCACGGTTGTGATTTCATCCAGGGAAATCGGTTCCCCCATTGTACAACGGCCCCATGCCGTCATCTCCATGAACCTTCCCTCCCTCCTAAAATATGGCCCCAGAGTTTTGCCAAAAGGACTGCTGCTGGTTAATTCCTCTCTGATCGATCTTAAGGAATTCTCCTGTAACGATGTCGAGCTGCTTGCCATTCCGGTCAATGATATTGCCATCCAGAACAAAAACCCTAAACTGGCAAACATGATTGCATTAGGCGCCTTCATCGAAAAGACGAAATGGGTGGAGATGTCCTCTCTGTTCGAATCTCTTGAAAAAGTATTTGATGAACGTCACCACGCTCTCATTCCCTCCAATATCAAGGCAATCCAGATTGGAGTGGAATATGCCCAGAAAAGTTTCACCCCCACCCCTACCCTCCCCCGTCCAGGGGGAGGGAATAGATAGCGGACCCAATTGCGCCCTCTCCCTTGGCGGGAGAGGGGTGGGGTGAGGGGGAAAGGATGATCAATGGAAGAAGAGAAGAGAGAAGTTGAAGAGTTTCGGGTCGGAGAAAAGATTAAAGAATTAAGAGAGAAAAAGGGACTTTCGCTCAAAGACCTGGCCGAGTTAACCGGATTTTCAACGGCCCTGCTCTCTCAGATGGAGAATCATCTGGTCTCTCCATCCCTTGGAACAATCATCAAACTGGCAGGAGCCCTGGAGGTCAGGGTGGGCGATTTCTGGGGCGAGACAGAGGGAGAACCTTTCACCATTGTGAGAAAGGATGAACGGAAAAGGGTCTCCCGCTTCGCTTCCAAAGATGGGGTCAAGTATGGTTATGCTTATGAATCTCTGGGGTTCGACAAGAAAGACCGCCATATGGAACCTTTCATCATAACCCTCGAACCCGCTACAGTGAAGAGTGTCAAAACCTCTGTTCACGAGGGTGAGGAATTCATCTTTGTCCTTGAAGGTGAGATGGAAGTGATCCTGGGAAATCATACCGATATCCTCTCCCCTGGCGATTCCATCTACTATGACTCAACCATTCCTCATAAGGTCCAGTGTCACCAGGATAAGATCACCCGGATTTTAGCGGTGCTCTATGCATCAGGCATGTGAAATGATAGATAAACACGCTAACTCCCCCCCAGCCCCCTCTTAACTTAAGAGGGGGCTGGGGGGCGTTATTATATCGGTGCTTGGTCATTGGTTATTTAAGATCGAATATGAAAAAACTTTCCCTGGTTCTCATCTCCTTTCTGTTATGCCTGGCGATAGATTCAAGCCCTGGTTTCAGCAAGGATTCTTTGAAGGTGGGCGCATTGGTCCCGTTCACCGGCCGATGGGGAGACTCCGGGAGGGAATGCGCAAGAGGGCTGCTCGATGCCGGAAAATGGATCAACCAGCGCGGAGGAATCTTCGGGAAAAACCTAGAGATCATCCTCATCGACGACTCCTCCCAGCCGGCTGAATTCATTGCCGCCTTTCGGAAGTTAAACGAGGCCGACCGTATTCTTCTCCTCTATCTCTATTCGACCGAGACAGGGCTTGCCCTCCTGCCTCATATCAATCTCCAACGAATCCCCACGCTGACCAGCTCTTTCCCCGTCCATCTTGCCGATACCTCCAAGACTCCCTACCTGTTTTCGATTACTCCCACCCCCCTTGATCTAACAAAGATTGCCATGAAGTTTATCTCGGAAAGATCCGATATAAAAATGAGAAAACCGAAAGTGGCCTTCGTCAGTTTTCCTGACCCTCCTGGAAAATACTTTCTCGATGAGGCGAAGTCTTATGCGAAAACGCTTGATTTGGAAATCGGACCGGACATCTTCATTCCGGACATCGCTTCCCTTAAATCCCCCTCTCTCGTTCTTGCGCCTTTGAAATCCTATCAACCGGACTTTGCCTACCTGCACCTGACATCAAAGGAAGCCGCTGCGTTCCTTCAGGAGGTCAGGGGAATGGATCTCAAAACAAGATGGATCTGCAGCATGAGAACCTTCGATGAAACTCTTTCGGCTTTCGACGGAGTTCTCGGAGTTCAACCCATCTCCCCTTTCGGTGAAGATGTCCCCGGGATGGCAGAGATCAAAGAGGGCCATCAGAAATGGCATCCCTACGATTCTCATACCCTCTCCTATGTTGAAGGATGGGTCACGGTCAAAGTGATGGCAGAAGCTCTGGGGAGGTCTCTCCCGGAACAGGGATTCTCCCGTGAAAGGGTAAGAATGGCCTTCGAAGGTTTTAAAAATTATGTTGTCGGAGGCCTTCTTCCTCCCCTCAATATTACAGCAAAAGACCATCGCCCCAGCGTCGAATCCCGGATCTTCATCATCAAAGACGGAAAACTTTTAAGACACTCCGGCTTCATCTCCGCCGGAAGATAAGGGAAAATTTAAAACGTATGCCCTCAGTTATGGGGGAGATTTTTATAATATATGGAGCGCCCTCATTTATTGAGGGCGGAGTCCGTCCCGACTAAATCGGGACGCTACGAGATAAAAGGAACAACTCCACAACCAATAATTGCACCTAACTGAGGCATTACTTTAAAACTCCTTCCATCTTGACAAAAAAAGGTTAATGATTTAGTTTATCTATCCATCCTCGGGAGGAATGGATTCAGGATGGGGGCCTCCTGAGAAACTTAAAAATTCTGCAATCCATTCCGATTCTGACCATTGGGAATGTTAAATGGAGATCAAGGGAAATACCTTGCCTTCTTTACTGATCCACAATGCAAATAAATTCGGAAACAGCAAAGTTGCCCTCCGCGAAAAGGAATTCGGGATCTGGCAGAAGGTGACCTGGCAAGAGTATCTCCAGCATGTCAAATACTTCTCTCTGGGGCTGATCCATCTCGGATTTGAGCGGGGAGACAAACTGGCGATCATTGGGGATAACCGGCCGGAGTGGGTTTATGCGGAATTGGCCGTCCAGTGCGCCGGAGGAATCCCCCTCGGAATCTATCAGGACTCCATCCTCACGGAGGTGGCCTATGTCATCAACCACTCGGATGCCAAATTTGTGGTGGCAGAGGATCAGGAACAGACGGACAAGATCCTCCATATGAAGGATCAGCTTCCCAATCTCAGGAAGATCATCTACACTGACCCCAAAGGGATGAGGAGCTACGACGATCCCCTTCTCATCTACTTCCCTGAAGTGGAGGAATTGGGAAGGGAGATGGAGAAAAAGCATCCCGACCTCTTTGAGAGAAATGTGAATCAGGTGACTGAAAACGATGTCGTCCTGATCGCCTATACCTCAGGCACCACAGGCTCCCCCAAAGGATCCCTTCTCACCCACCGCGGCGTCCTCAAGATGGCGGGGAATCTGAACAAGGTCGACCCCAAATATGAGACGGACGAGTTTGTCTCTTTTCTCCCCCTCCCCTGGGTGGGAGAACAATATATGAGCGTCTTCGGAGCCCTCCTGACAGGATATACCATCAGCTTTCCCGAAGAGCCGGAGACGGGCACAGCCGATCTCTACGAAATCGCGCCTCATGTCATGTTTGCTCCTCCAAGGATCTGGGAGGGGATCTCCAGATCCGTTATGGTCAAACATCTCGACGCCTCCTTCCTAAAACGCCACGTTTATAACTTCTGCCTTCCCATCGGGTATCGTTGGGCCGATTTTAAATTTGAAAGAAAGAAACCTCCCTGGCTCTGGAAACTTCTCTACTCTATGGCCTATCTCTGTCTATTCCGCGCCCTTAGAGACCGCCTCGGTTTCCCTCATATCCGGAGCGCGATGACCGGCGGAGCTGCGCTCGGCCCGGATGTCTTTCGATTTTTCCACGCCCTTGGGGTCAATCTGAAACAGATCTACGGGATTACGGAGCTCTCCGGAGTGGCCACCATGCATCCTTCAGGAGAGATCAGTGTGGACACCGTGGGAAGGCCAATCCCTGAAACGGATATTCGTATCTCTCCGGAGGGAGAGATACAGGTGAAGACCCCGGGAGTGTTCTTGGGGTATCATAAAAATCCCGAAGCGACCGCAAAGGTCGTCCATGAGGGATGGCTCTATACAGGGGATGCGGGTTATTTTACGGAGGACCGGCATCTGGTCGTCATCGACCGGGTCTCCGATCTCATGGCCATGAGCGATGGGACGAAGTTCTCTCCCATGTTCATTGAAAACAAGCTTAAATTCTGCCCCTATATTGTCGAGGCAGTGGTAGTCGGTCACGAAAGGCCTTACATCGGAGCCATTATCTGCATTGATTTTAAAAATGTGGGCAAATGGGCAGAAGATCGTCGCATCGGCTATACGACTTACACGGACCTCGCCTCCAAATTAGAGATTTATGAACTCATCGAGAAAGAGGTTTTCCGTGTCAACCGGAGCCTTCCCAAGGCAGCCCGGATTCACAAATTTGTCCTCCTCTACAAAGAGCTCGATGCCGACGATGAGGAGTTGACCCGGACGAGAAAAGTCCGGAGGGGGTTTGTCGGAGAGAAATATAAGAAAGAGATCGAAGCCCTTTACGGCCAAGAGGAAAACATCCCCATTGAATCAATGATTCGGTATCAGGACGGCCGGACGGCAATGATCCGCACCCGGTTGATCGTCAGGACGATGAAATCCGTCGAGGAATATGAAGCGATGATGAAAAAACGGTGGTGGAAATTCTGGGACTAGACCATGGGTGAACGATTTTACCATACGATCGGGTGGATCCTGCTGGCCTCGTTCGTGGGAGTCCTGGCCTACCTCTGCACCCTCAACCCGACGAAGTTTCTTGAGTTAAGCCTCTATGGGCTGGTCCTCGGGTCCATCTATGCCCTCGTCGCCCTGGGGTTCGCCCTCATCTATAAATCGACCAGCATCCTCAACTTGGCCCAGGGAGAGTTTTTGATGGTGGGGGCCTATATCTGTCTCTCCCTGATCCTCCAGTTTCAAATCCATTTCATCTGGGCCTTTTTCATCACCCTCCTCTTCTCCATCTTTCTCGGTCTGGCTGTCGAACGTCTCGTCCTGCGGCCCTTGATCGGAGAGCCCATCATCTCCGTCATCATGGTGACCATTGCCCTCTCCAGTATCCTCAAGGGGATGGTGATCATGTTCTGGGGTAATGATATCCGCCCTTTTCCGAAAGACATCCCTTTTCTTGCCGGAAACCCTTTTCCTGTTTTCGGTGTCCCCATGGCTCCCATCTATATCTGGAGTTTCGGTCTGGCCATCCTCTTTCTTCTCCTCTTTGCCGTCTTCTTCAAACTCTCCCGGACGGGAATTGCCATGCGGGCTACAGCGAGCAACCAGCAGGTCTCCCAATCCATGGGAATCAGCGTAAAAAAAGTCTTCGCTATCTCCTGGTGTGTGGCGGCCGTGGTCTCATCGGTAGGGGGGATCATCTTAGGATATATCAGTGGCGTGGGGATCACCCTGAGCTTTTTCGGTTTGAAGGTCTTTCCGGCAGTGATCCTGGGAGGGCTGGATAGTATCCTGGGAGCGATTATCGGAGGGGTGACCATCGGCCTCCTCGAAAATTACTCCGGAGGATATCTGGACCACATCATCCCTGCCGTAAAGGAAGTCTTCCCCTTTGTGGTTCTGGTGATCATCCTGTTCATCAAGCCCTATGGCCTATTTGGAAAGGAAGAGATAGAAAGGGTTTAAAAGGAGACCGATGCCATCCGGACTTTTTCATGAAAATTATTCCAATGACGAGAGGATATTCCAGACCCTCTGGGTCAAAGGCTGGCTCTGGGTTTTCATCCTCTTCCTCTTCTTCGGATTTCCATTCATTGTCTCGGATCTCAATAAAATTCTCCGATTCAATGTCCTTCATACGGCCATCCTGACCGGCATCTTCGTGATCGGCGCCCATGGGATCAACATCCTGACCGGATATACGGGCCAGATCTCCCTCGGCCATGGAGCCTTTATGGCGGTAGGAGCCTACACTTCCGCCATCCTGATGACCAAAGCGGGGTTTCCTTTCATCCTCTCCCTTCCCTGCGCAGGCCTCCTCACGGCGGCGGTCGGGATGGTCTTCGGAGTTCCCTCTCTCCGTCTGAGGGGACTCTATCTCTGCATTGCCACCCTCGCTTCCCAGTTCATCATCGAGTTTACCATTCGGAGATGGACAGGATTGACCGGAGGGACACAGGGGATGTTCGTGCCCTATGCGGCCATCGGGGGATTCGTCTTTGATAATGACAAGAAATTCTACTACCTCGTCCTGGTCCTGGCCATTGCCACTACCGCCTTTACCAAGAATCTCTTCCGGACAAAGCCCGGAAGGGCATTTATCGCGGTCCGGGACAGATATTTCGCCGCCGAACTGATCGGGGTGAATCTCTTTAAATACCGCATCCTCTCCTTTGGCATCAGCTCCTTTCTCGCCGGTATCGCGGGCGCGCTCTGGGCCCATTATATTGCGCTGATCATCTATGAGCAGTTTACCATTCATCTCTCCATCAAGTATCTGGCCATCGTGATCATCGGAGGCCTGGGAAGCGTGCTGGGAGGAATCTTCGGATCCATCTTCTATGTTGGCCTCGAACAGCTTCTCGAGGTGATGAGCAAGGAATTGAGCACCTCCTTTCCGCTCTTCATCACCTATTTCGTCTCCATTAAGGAGATCATGTTCGGCCTCATCATCATCCTCTTCCTGGTCTTTGAACCGGATGGACTGGCGGCACGGTGGCGGACGGTGAAGGCTTACTGGAAACTCTGGCCGTTCTCTTATTGATAAACGTTTCCGTGACCGTTAAAGATGATAATATCGACACGAATCACGGACACGATCACGATCCATGAAGGAGGTGATGCATTCGCTTTGAAACTGAATTCCCAACCAAATATAAAGGAGGATAGATTTATGAAAAAATGGATCATGACTTTTTCGGTTTTATGTTTTGTAATGCTGATGGTCATGGGCACAGCCCAGGCCCAGAAAGTGGTCAAATGGGGCGCTCTGATCGACCTGAGCGGTCCGACCTCCGACTGGGGAAAACAGCAGGCCGCAGGCCAGATCGACGCCGCCCGCTGGATTAATGATACGGGGGGAATCAACGGGAAGGAATTTAAACTGATCGTGATGGATGACGCTTACGGAATCGACAAGGCAATGGGATATTATAAGACCCTGAAAGATGTGGAACAGGTCCCCGGCCTCTACATCCAGTCAACCGGAACAGCCCTCTCCCTGAAGGAGTTGGTCACCCGTGATAAGATGCCTATGTTCGGAGCCTCCTTCACTTCCAAATTGATGGATCCCTCCAAGACCCCTTATAACTTCATTGTCACGACCACCTATGAAGATATGTCGAGGATCGCCCTGAAGTGGATCAAGGACAACTGGAAGGATAAAAGCCGGAAGCCCAAAGTCGTCCACATCTACCCTGACAATCCTTATGGCCGAGCCCATCTCAAACCGGCCAAGATGTATGCTGAAGAGATCGGGATCGAAACCGGGCCGGATCAGATCGTCCACTGGCCCACAGCCGATGCCAAATCTCAGATGATCACCATGAAGGAGTACAATCCGGACTTTGCCTTCATCACCTCTACGGCCATGAATGCGGCCGTCATCCTCAAGGATGCGAAAGAGGTCGGAGTCAAAACCCAGTTTGTCGTCAACATCCGGTCCCTCGACGAAAACTTGCCCCTCCTTGCGGGAAAAGCGGCGGATGGAGCTTACGGTGTGACCACCGTGGCCCCTTACGGAGCTAAGGAAGTCGCCTTCATGAAGACGATGATGGAGTATCATGTGAAGTATCGAAAGGCAGAAAAACCGACTCTGGTCTATTGTGAAGGATGGGCCAATATTTTAGTCATCTCCGAGGTCCTCAAGGGGGCTGACAAGAAAGGAGACCTCTCGTCGACCGCGGTCAAGGCGGAGTTTGAAAACCTCAAGGATTTTGATCTGAAGGGAATTGTCCCGCCCATCACGATTACAGCGAAAGACCACGCTCCAGCCACCAAAGCGAAGATGTATCAGGTTAAGGATGGCAAACTGGTCCCGGTCTCCGACTGGATCGATATCGGTAGAGACCCAAAGTATTTCGGGATATAGACCCATAACCCCAATGCTGTTCATTTAAGCCGTTCGTGCTGAGCTTGTCGAAGCATGAACGGCTTAGCGATGCACCCTTCGACAAGCTCAGGGTGAACGGTGACAGTCTAACTGAACAGTATTACCCATAACCCATCTAATCCAGCAATTTGCCAAAAACATTTCCTCCCCATTGACGGGGGAGGGTGAGGGTGGGGGTGAGTAGGTTGAATTACCCCCCACCTCCATCCTCCCCCGCAAGGGGGGAGGACATACTTTTATTAGGTGATTTTCTTACAAATCTAAGCTTTCCTGATCCGAGGAGAGACGAATGAATTCCTTCCATGTTCCGGAGCGCTTTAATGCCGCAGACTATTTTGTCGATGAAAACATCCGTAAGGGAAGAGGCCAAAAGATTGCCATCTATTCCGCCGAAAAAAACTATACCTACGACGAGGTCTATCAGAACGTCAATCGCTGCGGCAATCTCCTCAAAACACTTGGGGTTGAAATGGAAAACCGGGTTCTCCTTCTTCTTCAGGACTCTCCGGAATTCATCATCAGTTTCTTCGGCGCCATCAAGATAGGAGCCATCCCCATCCCCACCAACACCATGTTAAGGGCCCCGGACTTCGAATATGTCCTGAACGACAGCCGGGCAAAGGTTTTGATTATCGATCAGAACTTCCTTCCGGAAATAGAAAAAATAAAGGGAAATCTAAAATATCTGAAGACCCTTCTGGTCGTGGGGAAGGAGGGAGGAAATGATCCCCTCTTTTCAGTCCTGCTCAAAGAAAACTCTCCGGAACTGGAGCCTGCTGAGACGATGAAGGACGATGCCGCTTTCTGGCTTTACAGCGCAAGAAAACCCGATGAGCTGATGGGAGCCATCCATCTCCAGAAGAATATGGCCTACTGCACCGAATATTATGCCAGAACCATCCTGGGCATGGATGAGAAGGATATTGTCCTCTCCTCTTACTTCTTCTTCGCCTACGGTCTTGGAAACGGCGTCTACTTTCCCTTCGGCGTGGGCGGAGCCACCGTCCTCTTTCCGGAGCGGCCTCTTCCGGAAAAGATTTACGAACTGATTGAAAAATTTCGCCCCACTATATTCATGAGCGTTCCCACCCTCTTCCGGTCCTTATTAGACTATAAAGAGAGCCAGGAGAGAGAGGGAAAATCCGTCGGCAGGCTGGATAGTCTCAGGGCCTGTGTCGCCTCGGCAGAGGTCCTCTCCCTTGAACTCTACCAACGCTGGAAGCAGGCCTTTGGCGTGGAGATACTGGATGGAACAGGCTCCACTGAGACATGCCATATTTTCCTCTCCAACCGGATCGGAAATGTCCGGCCTGGAAGCGCCGGCCGGCTCGTCCCTGGCTATGAGGGGAAATTGGTGAATGAAGATGGAAATGAGGCGGGGACAGGAAAAATCGGAAACCTCCTGCTCAAAGGTGAAACCATTGCCTCCGCTTACTGGAACAAGCATGACGAAACGAAGCGAAACATGCTGGGCGAATGGTTCGTCACAGGAGACCGCTACATCCAAGACGAAGAGGGTTTCTTCCACTACCAGGGACGAAGTGACGATATGATGCGGGTGGGAGGGAAATGGGTTTCGCCCATGGAGATCGAAAAGACCCTCCTTGCGCACCCGGCGGTCGCAGAGGCCGCAGTCATCGATTACAAGGATGAGGACGATCTGGTCAAACCCTATGGTTTTATCGTTCTGAAAAAAGGAGAGAAGGGGACCGGAGAGCTGGAAGAAGACTTAAAATCCTTTGTCAAAGAAAGGATCGCTCCCTACAAATATCCGAGATGGATCGAATTTACTGAGGACCTTCCAAAGACGGCTTCAGGGACGGTCCAGAGATACCTCCTGAAACAGAGACTCATGAAGAAGCGATGAGCCCGAAACCTCTATGGATCACCGTGGGAGACCAGTTTGATCGGATGGCTGAAACATTTCCGGACCGGGATGCTTTCGTCCATGTGGATCGAAATGTCCGCTATACCTATCGGGAAATCCAGACCATCGCCAACCGGTTTTCCAAAGGGCTCTTAAGCTTAGGAGTGGGAAGAGGGGAACATCTCGCCCTCTGGGCCACCAGCATTCCCGAATGGATCATCGTCCAGCTCGCCTCGGCAAAAATCGGAGCAATCCTCGTCCCGTTCAATCCGCAATATCAGGTTGAAGAACTCCGCTATGGACTCCAGTATTCGGATGTCAGAACCCTCATTCTTCTCGAAAGGGATGAACACTCCCATTATCTCAAGATGCTTTTGGATCTCTGCCCTTCCCTTCTCCATTCCGGACCGAAGCAGTCTCCTCTAAAGGCTTTCCCTCATCTTAAAGAGATGGTCCTCATCCCTTCCTCTTCTCCTCCTCCTCCGGGCGTTCTCCTTTTTCAGGAAATCCTTGAAAGGGGAGAGAGGGTCCCGGATCAGGCCCTTGCCGAAAGACAGCAGGCCTGCCAACCGGAGGACACCCTCAATCTCGCCTTCACCTCCGGAACAACAGGAACTCCAAAGGGTATCATGATCACCCATTACGGATTTCTTAATAACGGATATTTCGGAACCCTGGGTCAGGGATTCACACAAATGGATCGCCTCTGCACGGCCATCCCTTTCCATTACAATTTCACCATTACCGGACTTCTTGGATCTTTCTGCCACGGGGCGGCGATCATCTGTCCCTCCGACACCTTTGATCCTGAAAAGACACTGATGGCGATTGAAAAAGAGCGCTGTACGGCAATCTATGCGGTTCCCAGCATGCTGGTGGCGATGATGGAACACCCTCAATTTTCCCGATTCAACCTCTCCTCCCTCCGGACAGGAATGGTGGGAGGAGCAATGATTCCAATCGATTTGATGAAAAGGATCCTGGAAAATTTGGGGGCAAAGGAGATCACCATCAGTTACGGTCAATCCGAAGGCTCGGGGAGCATCACGCAGACCTTGAGAGACGATCCTATCGAGATACGGGCGATGACCGTAGGAAAGACTATTCCTTTTGTCGAGATCAGAATCGTCCTTCCGGAGACAGGCGAAACCCTTTCTGCCGGCAAGAAAGGCGAGCTCTGCTATAAAGGTTTTCTGATGAAGGGATATTACAAAATGCCGGCCGCCACTCTCAGGGCCATCGACAGAGAGGGCTGGCTCCATTCAGGAGATCTTGCCACCCTCGATCCCCAGGGCTATGTCCGAATTGAGGGAAGGCTCAAAGAGATGATTCTAAAAGACGGGGAATCGATTTCACCGATTGACATCGAGGAAATCCTCTCCTCCCATCCGAAGATTCAGGAATCTCAGGTCTTTGGTGTTCCAGACCCTGATCATCATGAAGAGATCGCCGCCTGGATCCGCCCTCAAAAGGAAGAACAGGTGACGAAGGAGGAGGTCCTCCGGTTTTTGGAAGGGAAGCTGCCTGAAAAATATTTTCCGAGATATATGAAATTTGTCTCCTCCTTTCCCATGACTTCCACGGGAAAGGTCCAGCGTTTTAAACTGAGGGAGATAACGATCAACGAGTGGGAATTGAGCCATGAATAACCTTAACCTAAATTGAGCGATTTATTATCCTAAATGTAGCCGCAGCCTTTAGGTTGCGTGATTTTATCGGAAACGATTTCTCACCCAAGGGGTGAGAGGAAACCGCAGGCTAAAGCCTGCGGCTACAGGTTCCTTTCAAAAGAATCGCTCAATTTAGGCTTAAGTCAAAAAATCTGTCCGCCTTGACAAAAAAATAGAGTTTTGTTAGTTCAGTTGAGTAAAGGAGAGAAATCGAATGGTTGAATCAATGGCAGAAACCGGCATCCAACCCGGAGCTGAGATCCATCTGAGCGTGGAGGATATCCATCTCTCCTTTGGCGGACTGAAAGCCCTCAACGGTGTCTCCACTGAAATCAGAAAAGGGGAGATCTTTGCCATCATTGGCCCCAATGGAGCGGGCAAAACCTCTCTTCTCAACTGCATCAACCGGTTTTATAAACCGCAGAAAGGGAAGATCTTCTTTGAGGGAAACGAGATCACGCATCTTTCCCCTCACCGGATTGCCTCAATCGGAATTGCCCGGACTTTTCAGGCGATTGAACTCTTCAAAGGGATGACGGTTCTCGATAACATTAAGCTCGGACGTCATGTTCATCTCAAGACGGGAATCCTCGCCGGAGGCCTCTACTTCGGAAAAGGACACAGGGAGGAGATGGCTTTGAGAAAGGAGATTGAAGAGAAGATCATCGACCTCTTGGAGATCGAGGCCATCCGCAAGAAGGTCGTGGCCACCCTTCCCTATGGTTTGCAGAAGAGGGTCGAGCTGGCGCGCGCCCTCGCCATGAAGCCGAAGATCCTCCTCCTCGACGAACCGATGACAGGGATGAACCTCGAAGAGACGGAGGATATGGCCCGGTTCATCCTCGATGTCAACGAGGAGTGGGAAACGACGATCGTTCTCATCGAACATGATATGGGGGTCGTCATGGACATATCAGATCGGGTCTGTGTTCTCGATTTCGGCTCAAAGATCGCTCAAGGCCTCCCCTTGGAGATCCGGCAGAACCCACAGGTCATCAAAGCCTATCTGGGCGAAGAGGATATGACCTATTCAAGATTAGGAGCATAACGTTTATTCTATTAACAGTCTTAGAATAATGGCTGCATTGATTTATAAAATCCCTCCTCACCTCCCTTTGCCAAAGGGAGGAATAATTCCCCTCTTTGGCAAAGAGGGGGGAGGGGAGATTTTTACAATTATATCAGTCCAATTATGAGACCCTTAATCAATATCGTTTAAAACGGAGGAAACCGACTCCCTATGCCACCCATTTTAAGCGTGAACAATATTGAAGTTGTCTACGACGATGTCATCCTCGTCTTAAAAGGGATGTCCCTCAAGGTCGAAGAGGGCCAGATCGTCACCGTCCTTGGAAATAACGGTGCGGGGAAGACCACCACCCTCAAGGCCATCTCAGGTCTCCTCAAGACGGAGAATGGGGAGGTGACAGATGGGTCAATCGAATTTATGGGGGAACGAATCGACAAGAAGTATGCGGAAGATATTGTCCGGATGGGAATCTTTCAGGTGATGGAAGGCCGTAAGGTCTTTGAAGACCTTACGGTCGAAGAGAATCTCATCGCAGGAGGTCATACCCGGGGATCAAATAAGGAGATCAAGGAGAGCATGGATCTGGTCTATCACTATTTCCCTCGTCTGGTGGAGCGGAAAAATGTGCTGGCAGGCTATGTGAGCGGTGGTGAGCAACAGATGCTCGTCATCGGTCGGGGTTTGATGGCAAAACCCAAACTCCTCCTTCTCGACGAGCCCTCCATGGGATTGAGCCCGCTTCTCGTGGCGGAAATCTTTGAGATCATCAAGCAAATCAATCGCCAGGAAAAGGTCTCTATCCTGCTCGTCGAACAGAATGCCCGGCTGGCCCTCTCCATCGCCAACCAGGGATATGTGATGGAGAATGGCCGGATCGTTTTAGACGATACGGTCGATAAGCTGAAAGAGAACGCCGATGTAAAGGAATTCTATCTCGGTCTCACCGAGGTGGGCAAGAAGAAGAGCTACCGGGATGTCAAACATTATAAGAGGAGAAAGAGGTGGCTCACCTGACCGCCCCTGAACCGAAGAGAAGAGCCTGATGGATCATCAATCTTCTCTTTTGCATGAATCATTTCCCCTCATTCGGACATAAACATAAATGGGTAGCTTGTCAAGATCTCCGTCTCATTCATCATCACAACAACCTTCATGTTGTTTCGGAAAGATTAAAAAAAGTTTATGTGACATTCGTCTAACTTCTCAAATTTAAAAAACATTTTCCATTTCTAAATGATTTTTTCACATCTTACGTAAACTGGCAATTTTTTGCTTGACAAAAAAAAAATGTTCTGATAATAAGATGAAACGTTTTTCAGGGTGGTCTTCTTCAATTCAATTTTTCACTCCTCGTTTTTTACGTAAAACGATTTAACCGAGACGTAAGTTAGCGTCTCAAACGTGAGGCAGAGCCAAGCATAGATGAGGGGAAAAACCTTGCTCCTTCCCTTGGGCAGATCGAGTCTTCTCCGCCAATCCATGTCCGCATCTATTCCCATTTCATCGTTTTCCACGCAAGTATTAAACTCCCTGCCTAACTCCACGATTCAATTACCATTTATTTCTTTTGAGAAAGGAGTTTTTGATGGCTGTTACCAGTGAGGTTCAACTCAAGGTCGAAAACATCCATATGGCCTTCGGAGGCGTTCAGGCTCTGATGGGGGTAAGTTTTGAAGTAAAAAAGGGTGAGATTTTTTCCATCATCGGCCCCAATGGCGCCGGCAAAACAGTTCTCCTCAATTGCATTAATGGTCTCTATACTCCTCAAAAAGGGAGAACCGAATTCGATGGAAAAGACATCAGCAACTTAAAACCCCATCAAAGAGCAGAGCGGGGGATCTCAAGGACATTTCAAAAGCTTGAGCTCTTTAAAGGGGCAACCGTGCTCGATAATATCCGGCTCGGCCGTCATATCCATCTTAAATCGGGATTGCTCGGCAGTTCTCTCTATTTTGGGAAAACAGCCCGGGAGGAGATCGAGCACAGGGACTTTATCGAAAAGGAGATCATTGACCTTCTCGAAATAGAACATATGCGGCATAAGATTGTCGGAATGCTCCCTTATGGACTCCAGAAACGGGTCGAACTGGCAAGGGCGCTGGCCCTCAACCCCAAAATCATCCTTCTGGACGAACCTCTTGCAGGCCTCAACCTGGAAGAGGTCGAGGATATGGCCCGGTTCATTTTGGATATCAACGAAGAGGAAAGATGGCAGACCACCTGTGTTCTGGTTGAACATGACATGGGGGTCGTCATGGACATCTCCCATCGGGTCATAGCTCTCAACTTTGGTGAAAAGATTGCCGATGGGACACCACCCGAGGTGCAGAAAAACCCCAATGTCATTAAAGCCTACTTAGGAGAGGCGGAGGATCTCTATGTCACACGACGTTAAGCGGAAAGAAATTGAAATAACCAAAGATTTAACCATCCCCAAGCTCTGGTTGGAGGCCGCTAAAAAATATTGGGATCAAAAAGTAGCGATGCGAGAGAAGGAGTTTGGCATCTGGGTTCCCATCACCTGGAAACAGTATTATGAGTATGTCAAAAAGATCGCTCTCGGAATGGTCTCCCTCGGCCTTGAGCGAAACGATAAGGTGGCCATGATCGGTGATAACCGTCCGGAAGCTCTCTGGGCTGAGATGGCCGCCATGTGCGTGGGCGGTGTGGGCGTATGGCTTTTTCAGGACTCCCTCATCGATGAGGTGAAGTATATTATCGACCACTCCGATGCCAAATTAATGGTAGGCGAAGGCCAGGAGGAAGCCGATAAGTATCTCATGATTAAGGATAAATGCCCCAAATTGAAGAAGATGCTCTGGGATGATCCAAAGGGGATGAGGAGTTATGATGATCCCACGCTGGTGAGTATCAAGGAAGTGATGAAACTCGGAGAGGAACTGGATAAGAAAGAACCCGGCCTTTTCGAGGACTTGATTTCAAAAGGAAAGGCTGAAGACGTCTGCCTTCTCTTCTATACCTCCGGGACCACAGCCCTTCCTAAAGGGGCGCTCCTCACCCACTACAATATGTTAACCATGGGACAGAACCTGATGCGGGTCGACCCCTACTTCGAGACCGATGATTTTGTCTCCTATCTTCCCTATGCCTGGATCGGTGAGCAGATGATGTCCATCTCCTGCGGAATTCAGGCTGGGTTCACCCTTAACTTCCCGGAGGAGCCGGAAACCGCCCAGGAGAATATCCGCGAAATTGGTCCCCATGTGATGTTTGCGCCTCCCCGGGTCTATGAGCAGATGGTCCGAAATGTCCAGGTTAAATATCTCGATGCCTCCTGGTCAAAAAGAAAAGCTTATGAACTGGCGATGAAGATTGGCTATCATGTGGCAGAGCTCAAATTTACCAAAAAGCCTGTTCCATTGCACTGGAAAGCCCTCAACTATCTTTCCTATTTGGGCGTCCACAAAAAATTGAAGGACCATTTAGGGCTGTCAAGAATAAGGGACACTTATACCGGTGGAGCAGCCATGGGCCCGGACCATTTCCGGTTCTTCCATGCTCTTGGAGTCAATCTGAAGCAGATCTATGGCCAGACAGAGATTGCCGGAATTTCGGTTCTTCATCGAGATGGCGATATAAAATTCGACACGGTAGGCACCCCCATTCCCGAAACCGAGATAAAAATCACCCCTGACGGAGAAATCATCTCCAAGAGCCCCTCTGTTTTTCTGGGTTATTACAAGATGCCCGAGGAAACAACAAAGACCTTAAGAGACGGTTGGCTTCATTCCGGCGACACCGGTTTTATCGATGCCGAAGGCCATCTGGTCGTTTTCGATCGCACCAAAGATGTGATGACCTTAAGCGATGGGACGAAGTTCGCCCCCCAGTATCTTGAGACCAGGCTCAAATTCAGCCCTTATATCAGGGAAGTCTGGGCAATCGGGGACAAACGACCTTATGTCACCATAGTGATTTGCATCGATTATGCCGTCGTGGGCAATTGGGCAGAAGCCCGAAATATTGTCTACTCAAGCTACCCTGAACTTTCTCAGATCCCTCAAATCTATGAATTGATCCAGAAGGAAATCGTCAAAATGAACCGTGACCTCCCTCCGGTTGCCCGGGTGAAGAAGTTTGTCAATCTTTATAAGGAATTTGATGCGGATGATGATGAATTGACCCGAACCCGAAAACTGAGAAGGGCATTTGTCGAAGAACGCTATAAGGATATTGTGAATGGGCTTTACTCAGATGTGAATACTGTCCATATGGACACCAACATCACCTATGAGGACGGAAGGGTGATCCATATTAAAACAGACATGAAAGTAATGGAAGTGCCGCAATAAAAGATCAATGGTCAATGTGCAATGATCAATGGACAATTATCAATGAAAAGCAAAACATAGATGGTCAACCTGTAATGATCGATTGGAAGCCACGATTGAGATGAACGGAAAAGGCGATCAGCTTTCGGAGCGTTTGCTCGATTTTGTTGTAAAGATCATAAAAATTGCTGATGCCCTGCCAAAGACAATTTCAGGTAGACATATCGGTGGGCAATTGGTACGTGCTGGGACATCCTCCGGTTCGAACTATGAGGAGGGTTGTGGTGCCGAATCAAGATCCGATTTTATCCACAAAATGAGTATCGTTCTGAAGGAGTTGAAAGAAAGCCGATTTTGGCTCCGAGTGATCCACCGGACACAAATGCTCCCTCCAAAAGAGGTTCAACCCCTGATAGACGAGTGCGGAGAGCTTTGTGCCATCATCGGGAAAAGCGTTAGTACAGCCAGAAAAAGAAGGGTCAATAACCATTGATCAATGTTCAATTGCCAATGTTCAATGGTCAATGTATATTAACAAGAAGAAAGTTCCTAACAATGATAATTGATTATTGAGAATTGCCCATTGATAATTGAGTTTTGAATAGGAGGCAACATGGATATCTTTTTGCAGCTTTTAATTACAGGGATTCTGGTGGGGAGTATCTATGCCCTGGTGGCTCTCGGATGGACGCTGATCTATAAATGTTCAGGCGTCCTCAACCTGGCCATGGGCGAATTAACACTCATCGGGGCCTATGTCTGCCTGACCTTTTATCACTGGGGGATTCCTTTCATCCTGGCCTTGTTCTTCACACTGGTGATTGGATTTATTTTAGGGATTTTAACGGAAATCCTCTTTTTAAGGCCCATGATTGGAGAGCCCCATTTAGCCGTCATCATGGTAACCGTCGGGCTTGCCTTTTTCTTTAAGGGGCTGGTCATGCTCGTCTGGGGAACAGACACCGTTGTATTCTCTCCCCCCGTATTTCCAATTCAACCCATCTTCCTCGGAAAGGTCGTCATCGGCCAGGTATTTCTGTGGGCTTTTGTTGCCTCCATCATCCTCCTTGTCGCCTTTGTCTCCTTCTTTAAATTTACGAAATGGGGACTCTCGATGCAAGCAACGGCTGATGATGAGATGGCTGCCCTTTCCTTAGGGGTCAATGCAAAGGTGGTCTATGCCCTTGCCTGGGCGATAGCCTTCATGGCCGCAGGAGTGGGTGGAACCCTGCTTGGGAATATCAACGGTCTCAATATCTCTGTGGGTTATCTGGGTCTATTGGTGTTACCGGCAGTCGTTCTGGGAGGGCTTAACTCTGTCCCGGGAGCTATCGTCGGCGGTCTGGCCATCGGTATTCTTCAGAATCTGGCAGATGGTTATTTGAGCCGTTACACCCCGGGCGGGGTCAAGGAGGTTTTTCCCTTTGCAGTGATGGTCATTGTTTTACTCTTTAAGCCTTATGGGTTATGGGGCTGGGTGCGAATCGAAAGAGTCTAAAAGATCAATGGTCAATGACCAATAATCAATTTGCAATTTTCAATATAGAAGAAGTTTCTTATTTTGTTTTTTATTGGTAATTGATCATTGGTAATTGATCATTGGTAATTGATCATTGGTAATTGATCATTGGTAATTGATCATTGATAATTGACTATTGATAATTGGAGGTTTCTATGAGTTACCGTCCTTGTGGAGTTTATCATCAATATTATCGTCAGGACCATGCCTGGTGGCAGACCAAATTTGTCTGGGGGAAAATGATCTTCTTATTCATCACCATCTTTTACCTCTTCCCCCAGTATGCAGGGATGTACGTGATCTCGATTGCCAATGTCGTGGGATATACTATTCTCTCTGCCATGGGGGTTCAGTTGCTCATCGGCTACTGTGGTCAGATCACCCTCGGACATTCCGCTTTTCTGGCGATGGGAGCATATACCTGTACGCTACTGATGCTTCAACTTCATATCCC
>MGQQ01000090.1 GCA_001798855.1 Deltaproteobacteria bacterium RBG_16_49_23
ACTCTGTGGCGGCCCTGGTTCCCAAAGCAGAGATTGAGGGAGAGATGGGCGATGCCCACATGGGGCTTCAGGCGAGGCTGATGTCTCAGGCCCTAAGAAAATTGACGGCCACGATCAGCAAATCGAATACGATCGTCATTTTCGTCAATCAAATCCGGATGAAGATCGGCGTCATGTTCGGGAATCCTGAGACGACGACCGGCGGCAATGCCCTCAAGTTTTATTCCTCCGTCCGTCTCGATGTCCGGAGAATCGCCTCCATCAAGCAGGGGCAGGATGTGATCGGCAGCCGGACCAAAGTCCGCGTGGTGAAGAACAAGGTAGCGCCTCCTTTTAAAGAGGTGGAGTTTGACCTCATCTATGGGGAGGGCATTTCGAGAGAGGGGGATGTCCTCGACCTGGCTGTGGATAAGAATATCGTGGAGAAGAGCGGGACCTGGTACACCTATGGCGGACAGCGGATCGGCCAGGGAAGGGAGAATGCAAAGCAGTTTTTAAAAGAGAATTCGAAGATCCTGGAGCAGATGGAGAAGGAGCTCCTCGAGAGCGTTGCCCTCACGAGGGCCGGATCAGCGAAGTGAGAAGATTTCTGGAACAGCCAGAAATCTTTGATTACATTGATTAAGGTTAAGATTACATCGATTAAAAAACAATTTAAGAAATCCGTGTAATCATTTTGAAAATCTGTGGAATCAGAGGTCTTTGGGTATTTTTTTAGAGACCTCAAAGAAGGAGATTGAGATGGATATCAACCAGATCCTAGTAGACGCACTGGAACAGGAAGCCTCTGATGTTCATATTAAAGAAGGGGCCTCTCCCATCTTCAGGGTGAATGGCACCCTGAAGCCTTATCAAAAGGTGAAACCTTTCGATCACAATGATCTATCAAAGATGGCCTTTGGCTTGATGAATGACTGGCAGAAAGAGCGGTTCATCAAGAACCGGGAAGTCGATATGGGCTACGAGGTCTATGGCCTGGGCCGGTTCCGGGTCAATGTCTATCAGCAGAGGGGAAAGCTCTCGATCGCCCTCCGAATCGTTCCCTATCAGATCAAATCCCTGGAAGAACTGCACCTGCCTCCCGTGATCGGCAATGTGGCTCTTGAAAACAGAGGCCTCATCCTCGTCACCGGAACGACCGGAAGCGGCAAATCCACAACCCTGGCCTCCATGATCGATATCATCAATAAGAACCGGAACAGCCACATCATCACGATAGAGGATCCCATCGAATTCATCCACGAGGACAAGAAGTCGATCGTCGACCAGAGGGAGGTGGGCTCCGACACAAGCACCTTTTCCAGCGCCCTGCGCGTGGCCCTCCGGCAGGACCCGGATGTGATCCTGGTCGGGGAGATGAGGGACTTTGAGACGATCGAGACCGCCCTGACAGCGGCGGAGACAGGCCATCTGGTCATGTCCACCCTTCACACCCTCAATGCCACAGAGACGATCACCCGTATCATCTCCGTCTTTCCTCCTTACCATCAGAAGCAAGTCCGGCTCCAGCTGGCGGCGCTCCTCAAAGGAGTCGTCTCTCAGAGGCTCGTTCCGAGGGCGGACGGCATGGGGCGGGTTCCGGCAGTGGAGATCCTGGTCTCCACGGCCAGAGTGAGGGAGTGCATCGTCGAGAAGGATAAAACGGGTGAAATCAACGATGCCATTTCCAAGGGGCAGACCTCCTACGGGATGCAGACTTTCGACCAGTCGTTGATGTACCTGATGAAACTGAACCTCATCACCTATGAGGAGGCTCTCAAGCACTGCACCAACCCCGATGACTTTGCCCTGAGAGTAAAAGGAATTCTCGCCACGAGCGATACCTCCTGGGATGACTTCGAGACGCTTGAGAAGGAGAGAGAGAAGGAGAAAGAAGCGGAGAAGAAATTGAAGCCGGGAAGGCCGGTCGATCCGAAGATGGGAGGCATGGGTTTGAAAAAATGACCCCGGATGAGATTCGAAAGGCCTTTCTCAAATACTTTGAGGAGAGGAAGCATCGGGTTGTTTCAAGCTCCTCACTCGTCCCCAGAAATGATCCCACCCTGCTCTTCACCAACGCCGGAATGGTTCAGTTCAAGGGGGTCTTTTTAACCGAAGAGATCCGGGACTATTCCCGCGCGGCCACCTCCCAGAAATGCGTTCGCGCCGGAGGCAAACATAATGATCTCGAAAATGTGGGAAAGACCGCCCGTCACCACACCTTCTTCGAGATGTTGGGAAATTTCTCCTTCGGCGATTATTTTAAGGAAGGCGCCATTGAGATGGCCTGGGACCTCCTCATCCGGGAGTGGAAACTGCCTGCCGGGAAGATGTGGATCACCATCTACCTCGATGACGATGAGGCCTTTCATCTCTGGCGGAAGATCGGAATTCCAGCGGACCGGATCGTCAGGCTGGGAGAGAAGGACAACTTCTGGGCCATGGGGGAGACCGGACCCTGCGGGCCCTGCTCTGAGATCGTGATCGACCAGGGAGAGGGGATGGGTTGCGGCCGGCCCGGTTGCGCGGTGGGATGCGACTGCGACCGCTACCTGGAGCTCTGGAACCTCGTCTTCATGCAGTTCAACCGTGATGCCACGGGCAAAATGACCCCTCTGGCCAAACCCTGCATCGATACCGGGATGGGACTGGAGCGGATCACCGCCATCCTTCAGGGCGTGAAGAGCAACTTTGAGACAGACCTCTTCATCCCGATCATCAGGGAGATCACAGAGATCAGTCGTCTTTCATATGGAAAGGATCCCAAGACCGATATCTCCATCCGGGTGATTTCCGATCACAGCCGGGCGGCAGCCTTCCTGATCAACGATGGCGTTCTTCCTTCCAATGAGGGCAGGGGGTATGTGCTTCGCCGGATCATGCGAAGGGCAATGAGACATGGAAAGATGCTCGGGATTGATCATCCCTTCCTTTACCAGACCTCGCTGAAGGTGGTGGATCTGATGAAGGAGGCCTACCCCGAATTGAGGGAGACAGAGGCGATCGTCTCCAGGGTGATCAGAAATGAGGAGGAGCGTTTTTCAGAAACCCTCGATTCAGGATTAAAGATCCTGAGAGAAGAGCTGGACCCCATAAAGAAGGGAAAAGAGAAGATTCTCTCCGGAGAGGTAGCCTTCCGTCTCTACGACACCTTTGGTTTTCCCCTCGACCTGACCACCGAGATCCTCCAGGAGGAGGGATTGAGCCTTGATGAGGAAGGTTTCAAATCACAGATGGAGGAGCAGAGGCAGAAGAGCAAACAGGCGTGGCAGGGAATGGGGGAAGGAAAGGCAAAGGAGATCTATCGCCGGCTCTCCAATGAGGGGATAAAGACCGTATTTGCCGGCCATGAGGAGACCCAATGCGAATCGAGAATTCTGAAACTGATCAAAGGCGATGAATTTGTCTCCTCCGGACTTGAAGGAGAGGAAGTCGAAATCATTATGGAGAAGACGCCCTTTTATGGTGAGACGGGCGGACAGGTCGGAGACAGGGGGGTGATCTTTCAGGAAGGCTTCTCCCTGGATGTGGAGGATACGCTCAGACCCCTGGAAGAGCTGATCGTCCATAAGGCGCGGGTGAAGAGGGGAGTGGTGAGGGTTGGGATGGAGGCGACCCTGAAGGTGGATCCGGACCGGAGGCAGGCGATTGCCCTAAACCATACGGCAACCCATCTGCTTCAGGCAATGCTGAGAGAGGTTTTGGGGAGCCATGTCCATCAGGCTGGATCGCTTGTGGCCCCTGAGCGATTGAGGTTCGACTTCACCCATTTCGCTACGATCGAGAAAGAGAATCTTGAACAGATCGAGGCCATGGTCAATCAGAAGATCCGCCAGAACATGAAGGTGGAAACAAAGATAATGGATGTGGAGGAAGCCCTCCAGACCGGAGCCATGGCCCTCTTCGGAGAAAAGTATGGAGAGAAGGTGAGGGTGGTCAGGGTTTCGGATTTCAGCATCGAGCTCTGCGGAGGAACACATACCTCCCGGACAGGCGATATCGGGTTCTTTAAAATCCTATATGAAACAGGTGTGGCCGCAGGGGTGAGGAGGATTGAGGCCCTCACCGGAGAGGGAGCCTATAAGTTTACCCGGGAGGAGGAGCGTCAGCTCGAAGAGATCGCCGCCGCTCTCAAATCGGCTCCCGGGGAGATCGCGCTTAAAGTGGAACGACTGCTTCAGAGGCAGAAGGAGCTGGAAAGGGAGATGGAATCCTTTCAGGCAAAGATGGCGCACCAGGAGATCTCCGGCCTCCTTTCTCTTGTGAGGGAGGTGAAAGGGGTAAAGGTTTTATCGGTCAGGCTGGACGGGAAAGATCCGAAGCGATTGAGAGAGTATGTCGATCAATTAAAGGGGAAGATTGGTTCCGGGATCATCCTTCTGGGCAGTCAGAGTGAGGGAAAGGTCTCCCTGCTGATGGGCGTCACCGAAGATCTCACCCGGCGGTTCAAAGCAAACGAACTGGTCAAGAAGATCGCTCTCCATGTGGGAGGAACAGGAGGAGGCCGGCCCGATTTTGCTCAGGCCGGAGGGACCGATCCTGAACGACTGGACGAGGCGCTCAAGGCGATTGACGATCTTATTTGATCATTTTAATGTGGGCCATTATTCCCCCATCCTCCTCAGGCAGAAGGAAAGGGGGATTTTTTTGTGATGACCTCTCAATTCCGTTCGTGCTGAGCTTGTCGAAGCATGAACGATTCAATTATTCACCCTTCGAGAGCCTCAGGGTGATCGGGAGAGCGTTGCCCATGCAAAAGCCGATAGAGAACCCCCTTTATAAAAGGAATAAACGACCATGACCACTGTCAGAACCCGATTTGCGCCAAGCCCGACAGGTGACCTCCATATCGGAGGGGCGCGGACCGCCTTATTCAACTGGCTCCTGGCGCGGCATACCGGAGGAGCATTCATTCTGCGGATCGAGGATACGGATGTGGCGCGATCGACCCAGGCGTCGATTCAGGTCATCCTCGATGCCATGACCTGGCTGGGACTGGATTGGGACGAAGGCCCCTTTTACCAGACAGAGAGGGTTTCCCTCTACCGGGAGATGGCCGATCAACTTGTGGCCGGGGGAAAGGCCTACCGTTGCTGCTGTCTGCCGGAGGAGCTGGAGGCCAAGCGGGAGGCCGCAATGAAGGCAGGGTTAAAGCCCAAATATGACCGGACCTGCCTTCAGCGAAAAGCAGCCTGGCCTGATAGGCCTTTTGCGATCCGGTTCTTTTCGCCGGATGAGGGAAAGACCGTGGTCGAGGACCTCATCCAGGGCCGGGTGGAATTTGACAATACCGAACTGGATGACCTCGTCATCCTCAGAAGCGACGGGCTGCCCACCTACAATTTCTCCGTGGTGGTCGATGATGTCACCATGAAGATCACCCATGTCATCAGGGGAAATGACCATCTCAACAATACCCCCCGCCAGATTCAGATCTACCAGGCATTAGGATGTCCCTTGCCGAAGTTTGGTCATGTCCCGATGATCCTTGGCCCGGACAAGAAGAAACTCTCGAAACGGCATGGAGCCCAGTCGGTGATGGAGTATCAGAAGATGGGCTACCTTCCCCAGGCTGTGGCGAACTATCTCGTTCGCCTTGGATGGTCCTATGGCGATCAGGAGGAGTTCACCCTGCAAGAGTTGATTGACAAGTTCACTCTGGAGGCGGTGGGCAAAGCAGCCGCTGCAATCAATCCGGGGAAATTGGACTGGCTCAATTCCCAGTATATCAAAAGGATGGAACCGGATGAACTGGTCCAGAAGGTGTTGCCTTTTATTGAGGCCAAGGGGCATTCGATCGGCGATCTCGATCTTTTAAGGAAGGCGATTCTTTCTTTCAGGGAGAGGTCCAAAACTCTGGTGGAGATGGCCCACCTTTCAGAATTTTATTTCTGCGAGGAGATCGCCTATGAAGAGAGCGCCGCTAAAAAATTTCTGACAGGTGAGTCGTTTCCCGTCTTTGAAAAGGTCATTGCCTCTCTGTCAAAGGCAACAGTTCTCGATAAGGGGAGAGGACATCATCTGGTACAGGAGCTTGCCGAATCTCGCGGAGAGCCTCTGGTCAAAATCGCCCAGCCCCTTCGTGTGGCCTTGACGGGCAGGACGGTCAGCCCGCCTATTGATGAAGTCATGGAGGCCCTGGGGAAGGAGAAGGTGATCAAGAGGCTCCAAAGGGCAATGGAATATATTGGAGCGAAATAATCAATAACCAAATAAGAACCAGTGTTTAAATTACCAAGATTTAACTTTGGTTTAATTGGATCATTTAGCGCTTTGAAAAAGCCTTCATAAAATCCCTCCCCACCTCCCTTTGCCAAAGGGAGGAGAAACATTTCCCCCTTTTGACAAAGGGGGATGAAGGGGGATTAGATAACTTTTTTCAAAGCGCTAAAGTGATACAAAAGTTGCGGTTATTCGAATTTGGTCATTGGTAATTATTTGGTTATTGGGATTTGATGGTTGGAGTTTGACTTGATGCAGTAGGATTAGTTAAATGCATAGCCAGGGATTATTCCATGAAGATCAAATCACTTGAGATGACCGGATTCAAATCCTTTGTGGACCGGCTCCAGATTTTTTTTCCGGAAGGGGTGACGACGATCGTCGGCCCCAACGGCTGCGGGAAGTCGAACATCGTCGATGCCATCCTCTGGGCCATTGGCGAACGAAGCGCCAAACACTTGCGTGGGAAATTGATGGAGGATGTCATCTTCGGGGGAACGGACGGAAGAAAACCCCTGGGGATGGCCGAGGTGAGCCTCACCTTCTCCAATGAGGATGGGACCGCCCCTGTGGAGTACCAGCCTTACAGCGAGATCACCATTACCCGCAGGCTCTTCCGGTCCGGGGAAAGTGAATTCCTGATCAACCGGACTCCCTGCCGGTTGAGGGACGTCATCGATCTCTTTCTCGATACGGGGATCGGCGTGAACGGATACTCCATTGTGGAACAGGGGCGGGTGGAACATCTCATCCATGCCAATCCACAGGATCGCCGTTTCCTGATCGAGGAGGCAGGGGGGATTGCAAAGTATAAGGAGCGGAAGAGGCTCGCCCTGATGAAGATGGAGGCGACTCAGCAGAACCTTGTACGGATTCAGGACATCATCTCCGAGGTGAAGCGGCAGATCATAACCCTGGAACGGCAGGTGAAACGGGCAGAGGAATTTAAGGCGATGCGGAAGGAAGTCCGGGAGATCGAGCTCCGCTTTGCCCTCCAGGAATATGCTGAACTTTCGGAGAAAGGGGAGGCGGCCCGGGGCTATCTCAAAGCGCTCCTGGAGAGGGAGGCTGTGATCTCCGCTCAGATGGCGGAAAGAGAGGCGTCGGTCGAAGGGATGAGGCTGAAAAGTCTGGCGGAAGAAGAGAGACTCCGCACTCTCCAGCAGGAGATTTACGATCTGAATCAGAGGATTCAGAAGATTGAGAACGAAATTGAATTCTCCAGAAGAGAGAAGGAAAGTCTTCAGAGGCAAGAGGCCCAGATGCTGGAGGAGATCGGAAAGGGACTTCAGGCCTGGAGGGAAACCCGGAGAGAACGGAGGAGAACGGAGCAGACCAGGAGGGAGCTGGAGAAAGGGAGCCGAGAGAACGAAGAGATTGTGAAAGATTGGGAGGTTCTCTACAACGAGTTCAGGGGAACCTACCAGGAGGTTTCAGACCAGTTAGAAGCAGAGAAGGGAAGATTAATCGACACGCTGACCCAACTCACCTCTCTTAGAAACCGTCAATCCCACCTTGAGGAGCGGAGGGAGGATCTTCAAAAACGGATTCGCGCTCATGGAAAAGAGTCTGAAGAGGTAAGCGCAGGGCTGGCCCGCCTGATAGAGACCTTATCGAAAGTTGAGAAAGAGAGAGAGGTCAATCTCTCCATTCAGACCGCTCTCCAGGAAGAGAAGGAGAGGTGGGCAGGGGAACTTGAGCAATTGAGGGAGGTCTTTCGGATTAGACAATCCGAACGATTCGGATGGGAAGAGAGGCTGAGGCAGGATCGGTCTCGATATTTTTCCTTGAAAGAACTTCAGGAGAATTATGAAGGGTTTGAAAAGGGTGTGAAGTCGCTCCTCTTCAGAAAGAGGGAGGAACAGGACCGATGGGATCGAATGTTCGGGGTGGTGGCCGATATCCTGGAACCCGAACCCCCATACGAGATTCCTCTGGAAGCCGTCCTGGGTCAACGGTTGCAATACCTGATGGTGGCGGATGAGGGAGAGGCGAGGGGCGCCATCGAATTCCTTAAAAAGGAGTCCCTAGGGCGAGGGAGTTTCATTCCCGTAGGAGTAAGCGGCAAGAAACAGAAGGAACCGTCTTCGCCATTGGAGTTGGAAGAAGGACCAACGTCTCTGATGCGGTTCGTCAAAGTGAAGGAAGGATTTTCAGCCATCGCAGAATTTCTGATCGGGGAGGTCGGTGTGGTCGATCATCTGGAGAAGGCGCTCAACTGGATGAAGCAAGAAGGAGCATTTGAAACCCTTGTCACCCTGCAAGGGGAGGTGGTGGAACGGACGGGGGTGATCTCCGGAGGAAGCCGTGATCAGGGCCTTGGCATCCTGGAGAGAAGGCGGGAGATCAGAGAGTTGGAGAAAAAGATTGAAGGAGAGGAAGAAGGATGCCGTAAAGCCCTTGAAGAGGAGGGACGCATTCATCAGGGGATCCTTGAGAGGGAAGTCCAGCTGGAGCATAGGAAGAGGGAGATTCAGGAGAAGGAGATCGAGCTCCTCCATCAGGACCGTGACCTGGAAGGGGTGAACAAAGAAATCTCGCAATTCCGTCAGAGGGCGGAACTCCTCCAGTTCGAAGGAGAGGAGCTCCGTGAGGAGGAGAAGGAAATTGAAGAGGAGATGAAGACGGTCCTGGTTCAAATGGAGAGGGAGGAGGCCGCAAAAAAGGAGAAGGAGAATGAGCTCCAGTCCTTAAAAAAGACGGTGGAGGAGGTGAGGGAAGGGATGGAGGAGTTAGGGGGAAGGATCACGGAGAAGAAAGTCTATCTGGCCTCCATCGAAGAGAAGCAGAGGGGAATGGAGGTTCAGCTTCTCAACCTTTCCGAGAATATCAGAGCACTGCGTGAGCAGATCATTCAAAGAGCGAGGGGAATCAGGGCCTCAAGGGAGGAGGAGGCCTCGCTTCGAGAAAGAATCGATCAGAGGGAGAAGGAACTGGAGGGGCTGATTGAAAACCACCGGGTGAATGAAGGAGGTCTTTCCCATCAGAGAGAGAAGGTGGAGGCGCTCTCGAACGAATGGAAAGAGGCAGAGGCCTCCTCGAGATATCTCCGGCAGGAGCTGGAAGATATCCGGCAGAAGAGTCACGGGGAGGAGATCCGGGTGTCAGAGGTTCAATTGAAACTCCAGCATCTGCAGGATTCGATGAGAGAGCGCTACGGAGCCACCCTGTCCACCTCCATCGGAATGGTTCCAGAGGAATTTCCAAAGGAGGAAATGTCGAAGAGGCTCGCCGAGCTGAAGGGCGGTTTGGAGGGATTCGGAGAGGTCAACCTCCTGGCCCTCGAGGAATATCAGGAATTGAAACAGCGACACGACTTCCTCACAGAGCAACAGAACGACCTTCAACAGGCGCTCGATACACTGAAGAAAGCCATCGTCCGGATCAACCGGACAACGACCAAGCGATTTTTAGAGACTTTTCAACTCGTTAACGAGAAATTCAGGGAGGTTTTCACCCGGCTCTTTAAGGGTGGACAGGCCAGCCTGATCCTTATGGACGAACAAGACCCCTCCACCTCGGGGGTGGATATCATTGCCCAGCCGCCGGGCAAGAAACTTCAGAATATTGACCTTCTCTCCGGAGGGGAGAAGGCCCTTGTCGCAACCGCTTTACTCTTCGGACTTTTCATGATCAGGCCCACACCCTTCTGCCTGCTCGATGAGATGGATGCACCGCTGGATGATGCGAACATCAACCGTTTCATTGAAATGGTCAAGGAATTCTCAAAGACCTCCCAGTTCATTCTCATCACCCACAACAAGAAAACGATGGAGATGGCCAACACCCTCTACGGGATCACCATGGAGACCCCTGGAGTCTCAAAGGTGGTCTCCGTCCGGTTGAATTAAGGAACGCTGCATTTCGCCTGCCGAAACTCCTTGACATTCGATATTTTTTTAGATATTCTCTTTTTGGGTCCAGAGATATGTCCTGTTATTTCTGGAGGTTAAGAAGGTTGGATAGCCGGGCCGCTATCTGGAGATGGACTTCAGATATCGGCCTTTTTTGATACGGGAATCATTCAAAATTAGATTGAAATCACTCACGAAAAGGCCTTTCGTTAGGATGTGAAATTTTTTACTTGCAATTTATTATTAGATGTGTAAAATGGCTTCGCCCTGTTAAAGTTGTCGAAACTCTCATCGTGTTTGAAAGGCATTCCGATTAAGAAAGGGGGTGGTTCAGTCAAGGTCTTAACGAATGGATGGAGAGGATGTTTGCCTATTGCATAAAGGCATGGGCAGAAGTGAGACGAGAGATTTTTTATCCAAGAAAGGGAGGGGAAAATGATGAAAAAATTATTTATTTTTGCCATTATGATCGGAGTGATTTGTATTGGTTTGCCAATGAATGGTTTGACTCAGCCCGTCAGGTTTGGGGCGGTCATCAATCTCACCGGCCCAGCCTCGACCTGGGGCCAGTATCATGCCAAGGGTATTACCGACTATATTCGTCATATCAATGAAGTAAAGGGGGGGGTTGGAGGAAGAAAGATCGAATTGACCGTTGTTGACCATGCGTTCAAACCCCCGGAAGGAGTGAAACTGGTTAAGAAGTTCTGCGAGGAGAAGGTGGACATGATTGCCAACTGGGATGCCGGAACAAGCATTATGATTAAACCCATTATCCAGGAGCATAAGATTCCCACGGTCGTCTTCTCCACCTTCCAGGGAATTCTGGCCCCGCCTGTTGAATACATCTATTTACCCTTTGGGAGTTATGTTATGGATTCCCATGCTGTGTTAGAGTATATTAAGGCGATCCATAAAGGAAAGGATGCTCCCAAAGTAGGTCTGTTGACTTACAATACCGCTTTCGGGAAATCGATTCATGATCCAAGCAAAGACTACGCTGGAAAGAATAATATCAACATCGTCGGCATCGAGGAATTCCCGATGGCCACGATCGACATCTCCACAGAGGTGCTCCGGTTAAAAGGAAAGGGTGCGGAATATATCTCTGTTCAGATGCTTCCCGAAGCGGTGATCAGAGCCCTGACGGCGGCGGATCGCGTGGATCATAAAGTTCCTATCTTTGGAACCTGGACGATCACTGACGCCGATTTCTTTAAGCTCGGCAAGGGGTTGGTCCGGGACCGCCTCTTCATGAGTTTCTGCGGAGTTCTTCCCGGGGATAAAGCATGGGGGATGCAGTTATTGGACGACCTCATGAAGAAGTATAAGGCCGTGGATAAGTTTGACACCTCTTACTGGGAAGGCGTGGTCATCGGAATGATCATGGAGAGAAGCGCCCATCGAGCCTCTGGATTGTATGGGAAGATCAACGCGGAGACGATCAACAAAGCCATGGAGACTTTCAAGAACGAAGATTTCGGCGGGCTCGTCCCCAATATCAGCTATGCCAAGGATAAACACGAAGGGTCCTCTCAGACAAGGATTGTTCAGGTCCATGAAGATGCCACTTATACACCAATGAGCAATTTCTTCGTTCCGGGAAAGGGAGAGTTGAAGGTTTTAAGGGCACCCAAAAAATAGAGTTAAATCTGAAATGTAAACCCCGTCAGAAATTCCAGCGGGGCATTAAACCCCGCTGGAATTGTTCTAGACTCTAAACCCGTTTGCAGAGTAGCGGGCCACTATTTCTAACGGGGTAAAAAGGAAGAGCGATGAAGGCATTTCGAGGGCAGCCGAGAATTTTTGCCTCAGATCAGCCCGCTGAGAAGCGGGCTGATCTGGAGGTCCAAAATGTAACTCTCAACTTTGGGGGGGTGATGGCGATCCATGATGTCAGCCTCACGGTCCATACGGGAGAGTTTGTCAGCGTCATCGGACCCAATGGCGCTGGAAAGACGAGCTTGATGAACAGTATCACGGGTTATTACAAACCTCAGAGAGGAAAGATCCTCTTTAACGATCAGGAGATCATGGGCCACCACCCTCACGAGGTCACAAAAAAAGGTATCGGGAGGACGTATCAGAATATTGAACTCTTCCCGGGGATGACCGTGCTCTCCAACATGCTTCTAGCCCGGCATCTTTACTGCAATTATGGTTTTGGCCTGGCCTCTGTCTTTTCCTCATCGGTCCGGAAGGAAGAGGTCCGTCATCGGCGAGTTCTGGAGGAGTTGATCGATTTTCTAGAGATGCAGCCCATCCGGAAAAAACCGGTTGGTTCTCTGCCTTATGGATTGCGAAAGAGAGTAGAACTGGGTCGGGCTTTGGCTTTAGAACCCAAACTGTTAGTTTTAGATGAGCCCTTTGCCGGAATGACGCTGGAGGAAAAGGAAGATATGGTCCGGTTTCTTCTGGAGTTAAACTCAGCTTGGGGCCAGACGATGATCCTGGTGGAGCATGACATGTCCATCGTGATGAGCGTCTCCCAGCGCATCATGGTTTTAAACTTCGGGGAGAAGATCGCAGAAGGCACACCGGAGCAGATTCAGAATCACCCCGAAGTGATAAAGGCCTATCTTGGTGAGACAACCAAGTTCTAATAATTCACCCTCCCCTGCATCCCCTCCCGTCAAGGGAGGGGAAAATAAGATCCCTCTCCCCTTGCGGGAGAGGGGAAGGGTGAGGGGGGAGTCAAAGTATGGCAGTTAACAGAGCAAAACGTTTCGATGAAGAGGCAATAACCTCCTTAGCCAGGCTGACATTGCCGCAGATTTTGACCAAACAGGCAGAGCGACTGGGTTCAGATCAGATTGCCATCCGCGAGAAGATGTTCGGAATATGGCTTGCCTATACCTGGGAGGATTATCTCCGTTTCACCAAACAGGTGGCTCTGGGCCTTTTTGCCCTTGGTCTCAAACGGGGCGAAAATATCGGCCTCATTGTAAACAACCATCCGGAATGGTTGTTCGGCGAACTGGGCGCCCAGGCCCTGGGCGCCATCACGGTCAACATGTTTACCTCATCGGTTGCCAAGGAGCTGACCGTGATGCTCAACAGGATTCAGGCAACCTTTGCCGTTGTCCAGGACCAGGAGCAGGTCGATAAACTCCTGGAGTGCAAGCAGGAACTCCCTCACATCCGGAAAGTCATCTACATTGATCCGACGGGCATGAGAACTTATACCGGTCATCCATGGCTGATGAGCTTTCAGGATCTCCTGAAACTGGGTGAGGAGTTAGACAAGAAGCAACCGAATCTTTTTGAAGAGGAGTTATGGAAAGGAAAACCGAATGAGGTGGCCTTGATGATCATGACCTCCGGAACGACGGGGATTCCGAAGCTGGCGATGATTTCGCATCAGAGTTTTACTGAGATCGCCAGGAAATGGATCGAGACCGCCCCGATTGGCATTGGTGACAACTGGATATCCATTACCCCGACCGCATGGATTGTGGATCAGATGTGGGGAATGGGCGTCTCCCCCCTTACCGGCATGGCCATGAACTTCCCTGAAACATTAGAAACCCAGGCCGAAGATTTCCGAGAAATCGGACCGGTCATCATCATCACCTCTTCACGATTCTGGGAGGATCTGGCCTCAAAGATCAGGGTGAAGATCGCGGATGCGGGATGGATCAAGCGAAAGCTTTTTGCTTTAGGCCAAAAGATCGGCGGGGCAGTGGTGGACCATGAGTCTAAAAAAGAACCCATTCCTTCTTATTTAACCTTACTCCACCGGCTCTTTTCGAGAATCGTCTATCGCCCTCTCTTGGACCGGGTGGGCTGCGGACAGATTCGCGCTGCTGTGACAGGCGGACATCCCATCAGTCCGGATGTCATCCGTTTCTTCAGGGCGAAAGGGTTAAATCTTAAACATGCTTATGGTTTGACCGAAGGCGGAGGGGTGTTTCAGGTTCAACCGGACAAAGAGGTTAAGCCTGAGTCCGTTGGGAAACCCCTGCCACGGACAGAGGTTAAGATTGCCGAAGACCAGGAGGTGCTGGTCAAAACCCCCTCCTGCTTTGTCGGTTATTACCAGGATGAAGAGGCCACGAAAAAGGCTCTTCGCGATGGCTGGCTTCACACAGGAGATGCTGGCTATATTGATGACGATGGACATCTCCTCATCATCGGCCGCAAGGAAGAGATTATGCGGACCAAAGCAGGAGAAGCCATTTCCTCGGACTTTATCGAAACAAGGCTCAAATTCAGTCCCTACATCAAAGAAGCCGTAGTCTGGGGTGAAGGCCGCGACTGTATCACAGGATTCATCAATATCGATTTTGGGAATGTGGGAAGTTGGGCAGAGGACCGAATGATCCCCTACACCACTTATGCCGACCTTTCCCTGCAACCGGCTGTTGAGGAACTGATCCTCGGGGAGATTCGCCAGGTCAATACTCAATTGCCCAAACCGATGAGGCTTAAAAAGATCATTCTCCTTTACAAACTGCTCGACGCTGACGATGAGGAATTGACCCGAACTGGAAAAGTGCGCAGGAAGTTTGTCTATGAACAATATATCAATCTCATTGAAGCGATGTATGGTGACCAGAAGGAATTAGAGGTGACAGGCAAGGTCCGCTACCGGGACGGACAGGTAGGCACGATTGAAACGAAGGTGAAGATATTGACGGTGGAGTAAACTCGTCATTGCAAAATATAAATTGTAGTATCAATTTAGCTGTTTGAAATCGTCTTGTAAAATCCCTCCCCTGCCTTCGCCGAAGCGGCTTCGCGCAGGCAGGCAACCTCCCTTTTCCAAAGGGAGGAGAAAGTGTTCCCCCTTTTGACAAAGGGGGATGAAGGGGGATTAGATAACTTTTTTCAAAGAACTAAAGTTTTACCATTTTGCAATTTTCAATGATCTTTAACCGGGAGGTTTTTCATGGAGTTTTTTCTGCAGCTCTTGATACAGGGACTCTCCGTAGGCTTTCTTTATGCTCTTGCCGCACTGGGGTTTGTCATGATTTTCAAGTCCTCAAGCGTCCTCAATTTCGCTCATGGAGATCTCCTCGCCATGGGAGCCTTTTTCTTTCTGGTCCTTTCTTCGTGGTTGAAATTACCGATTCCCATCGCATTTATATTGACCCTTGCAGGAAGCTTTGCCATGGGCTTTATTATCGAGCGGCTCTTTCTTCGGCCCCTGATTGGCGAATCCCTGATCCTGGTGATCATGCTTACGGTTGGGCTTGCCGCCATGTTCAAAGGATTGATGCTCTTTATCTTCGGAGGGAATCTGTTTGCCTACCCTGTGTTCCTGCCGGCCGATCTATCGATTCGGTTGGGAAACATTAACATCCCACCGGTCTATGTGGCCACCTTCGTCATCAGTATTATTTTTCTTCTCCTTTTTGGCCTTTTCTTCAAGTACTCCTCCCAGGGGATTTATATGAGGTCGGTCGCTGACAATCAGTCCGCTGCTCTCTCCTTGGGCGTTCATGTGAGGAGGGTCTTTGCCCTCTCCTGGGCGATTGCTGCCTTGGTCTGTGCCATGAGCGGAATCATTCTCGGAATTATTAGCGGCGTCAATGTGCACAGCACCAGCATTATCGGCCTCAAGGTCTTTCCGGTCGTCATCCTGGGCGGCCTGGAGAGCATCGGCGGAGCCATCATCGGGGGGTTGATCATCGGATTGCTCGAGACCTTTACGGGAGGATATATTTCAACATCCCTTCGAGAAGTAGTCCCTTATATTGTCCTGGTCTTAATCTTACTGGTGAAACCCTACGGACTTTTCGGTCTGGTGGAGATCGAACGTGTATAAAAGCATAACATCGTTGGAGGAGCGTCCCGCTAAACGGGACTTGAGGTTCCTGCGGCAGGGGCAAAAGATTTTTGCCTTAAGCGAAGCGATCCTCAAACGAAGTGCTCCTATTGCGAATTATTTAGCGGTTTGGAGGCAGAATGAGAAAGCTGAAATTTCATCCCTGCGGGAATTATAAAGAGAGATACGAACAGGAGCTGACCATCTTTGAGACCGATTTCGGCAGGCTCTCGTTGTTGATCGCACTGCTCTTGCTTTTTGTTGGGATTCCTTTGATCAGCAGTAATTACGTCCTTTATGTGATCAATCACATCGGGATCTTTGCTATTGCTGCCGTAGGCCTTAACCTCCTGATCGGATTCACGGGTCAGATCTCCCTCGGTCACGGAGCCTTCTTCGGTGTAGGAGGTTATGCCGCTGCCATCCTTACCACCAAGTTAGGTTTCCCATTCTATCTTTCGCTGCTTTCCGCAGGAATGATAACAGCGATGGTGGGTTTGATATTCGGCCTTCCATCTGCCCGTCTCAAACATCTGTACTTGACCATTGCGACCCTGGCAGGCCAGTTTATCCTCCAGTTCCTCTTTGTGAACTGGGAGAGCCTCACCGGTGGGTCCATGGGGATCATCCTTCCGAGGGCGACCCTCTTCGGTTTGAGCCTGAAGAGCGACCACGCTTATTTCTATGTGGTGTTTATCTGTCTCGTGGCAATGCTCTGGATTGCGAAGAACCTTCTCCGGACACGGTATGGCCGGGCTTTTATCGCCATTCGGGACAATGACCGGGCAGCCGAGGGCATGGGAATCCCCATCTTTCGATATAAACTGCTCGCTTTTGCGGTCAGTTCCTTTTATGCCGGATTTGCCGGCGCCCTCTGGGCGCACTATTTAGCCAGCATCACTCCTGACCCATTTACCCTATTCCTCTCCGTCGAATTTATCGCCATGATCATCATCGGCGGCCTGGGAAGCCTCACGGGTAGCGTATTCGGCGCCATTTTTATCACCATGCT
>MGQQ01000091.1 GCA_001798855.1 Deltaproteobacteria bacterium RBG_16_49_23
CCTCTGTAAAATCCCAATGGCGACTGGAAATGATGCGCTTCTCAGACCGAAGCCACCAACTTGTCCTTGGATCGGCCAAGGAAAGGGCGGCTCAATACGATCATCCGTCTTTCTTTACGATCTGCAATTACGAGCAGGTCCTCCGGGATCTTCTCTCCATTGAAAGAGTAAAATGGGATTTCATCATCCTTGACGAAGGGCAAAGGATCAAGAACTGGGAGGCCAAGACAAGCCGTGTGATCAAGGCCCTCAAATCCCCGTTTGCCCTGGTTCTTTCAGGAACGCCCATGGAAAACCGTCTTGACGAGTTTTATTCCGTTGTTGAGTTTATTTACGACCGGCGTCTTGGGCCGGCATTCCGTTTTTACAATCGTTACAGGGTCGTCGATGAAAAGGGGAAAGTGCTTGGATATAAGAATTTGGATGAATTGAGGGAAAGGCTAAAGCCCGTTCTCCTCCGCCGGACGAGGAAAACGGTCATGTCGGAATTGCCTCCCAGGACCACGGAGATCAGAAGAATTCCCCCTACCGGTGAACAACTGGATCTTCATAATGGCCAAATGAGGATCATCAGAACGATCATCTCCAAAAAGTACATTTCCGAAATGGATCTCCTCCGGTTGCAGAAAGCCCTGTTGATGTGCAGAATGGCGGCAAACAGCACCTTCTTGGTGGACAAGGTGCCGCCCGGTTATTCCAGCAAACTTGTAGAATTTGAGAATCTGACCGATCAGTTGACAGAAGAGGCCTGTCCAGGCCTATCTCCTTGTGACAGAAGAGACCCTGGAGGAAAAGCTTCTGGGAACCCTTTCAGCCAAACATGAATTGGCCCTTGCCGCGCTCGACCTCGATTCCAAAGTAAAAACAGTTGATCTTGCCAGCGGCATGGAAGAACTGAAAAGGAGGCTGGAAGTCCTTCTTGGAGCCATACCGGATGGTGCAATCGATGAGAGTCAGAAAGCGGATGTGGAAAGGGAAGTGGAAAGACTGGCTCGAAAAGAAAAGATCGCAGCCGCAGGAGGCCAGCTTCTGGGCGCGGCCTTTGCCTTTATCGGAGAGATGTTTCCTCAAAAAGAAGAGACGGAAGAGACCCTTCATTTGGCAGAAAGTCTTAAAAACCGCCTTGCTGACTGCCTGGAAAAAGATGAAAATGGCCGGCTGAAAATGACCATTGCCCTTCCGGACGAATCCATTCTGGACAACATGGCAAAATCCCTGGCCCAGATTCTCGGCTCCTCCGGTTGGAAACCATAGAAAACAGCAGGACGAAAGTGACTAAGAAAAATAAGATACCCGACAAGTATCAAATATGGATTGATGTTCGAAAACGATACCATCTTTCCCATGCTCACATCCAGATGGCAAGAGAACTTGGCATGAATCCTAAGAAGTTCGGGAAAATCGCAAATGAAAAACAAGAACCCTGGAAAGCGCCGCTGCCTGCCTTCATTGAACATATTTATCTTAAACGTTTCGGCAGGGATAGGCCTGCTAACGTGAAATCCATTGAGGAAGTCTTCAGAGCAAAGGAGAAAAAGAAAGAAGAGCAACGAAAGAAAAAAGAACTGCAAAAAGAGGGCGGTTCATCAGGTCAAAGAATAAACCCATTCCCATGAGAAAAGGCTTTACCCTGAACGGCAGCACAAGGGAAAGCCAGATGCAATGATTAGACCTAAGATTACGTGCTGCCTAACGAGGGGCGGATGAGAACCCGACGAACGCCGCGCCTCACAGGCCGCGAGGCAACAAGCGATCCTCGTGCAGGCCCATGTTCTCTATTGAGACGTACCTATTCATCTCTATGCCGCCTTGGCCGCTACACGAGGAGCCGGGGCACCCTGCAAAAGGCCTTGCGCACTCAGGTCTTCATCAACTTCTGGCCAATGGATCCCGTATCCCGCCCCTGCAATACGCCAATTCGCCCGTTGCGCAGGTGTCGCATGGAGCAGACGGGGGTACCATGCCAGGGGGACAGTTATCATTCGGCCATCGAAAAGGTCAACACTGATCGTGTCGTCAGTGACGCGCACGTCCATGACACGCTCGCCTGCTTTAGGCTCCAAAGTAGTCATTCCATGCCTCCAATAATTCTTTCTGGTGTTCGGTAGTGAGAGCCTCCAGTTTCCTGAGTTCCCTCGCCGGAAACCCAAGATTATATGCCAGGGCCACCGGTTTGAGCCAAAACTTCGCGGAGAAGTCGTCCCTGTCAATATGCACGTGTGGTGGTTCGTGCAAATCGTGACTGACAAAGTAGAACCTGTAAGGTCCTTCTCTTAAGACGGCTGGGGACATTTCAATGGCCCTCGTCTATTCTCGTAGCGAACAATTATTATACTGCGATTTATAATTTGTTATAAATCTTATCAACTTGAGTGCTTTTTGTCAATGAGAGTCCGGCCTGCCAATTCGAGGGCAAGGTCGAGAAGTTTTTCCTCGACGTTTGCCGCGCTTGCGGCGCCGGCAATCAAGCCAGGCCCTGTGCAGGCTCTCAAAGGTAAAAAGGGACGCCACCATCAGCGCGGACGCGACCGCACTCCAAACACCCGGCCGTAGTAGGAGGAGATCAGAGTTACCCCATCCTCATTGCCGCTGGTGAAGCCGAAGCGCCACGCCGACGACGAATCGCGAGGTTCGGCCCAGACCCACGAACCGGTTGTTTTTAAGACCGGGTCCATGTTCCCCTGGCCGACGCCTTTCTGATATAGAGTTCCCAATTCCTGGCGCGTCGGCATGCGCCACCCGCCCCCCGCCATCTTGGAGGAGGCCACCCATTGCTCGGCCTGCGAATAATTGGTGTCCCGGTCCGGCCCAACAACCCATTCGAGGCCGGTTTCGGAATCAGTGATCACCCCGTCCGTGGACACCATGAAGCGCGTCTTGCCCGTGGCAAGATCGATCACCAGGGAACCGCCGATTTTCGAGTACGCCCTGGTAATAACCATGGGCTTGGGCAGAACAGCGGTTTCCCCCCGCGGAGCTGTCTCCATGCTGACTGTCGTCTCGGAAGTCCACTTGTCTGACCAAGGTTTGAGAACATACGCAGAGGACGGAAACAGCCCCTTTATCAAGAATGTTCCATCCGACTTGGTCACGGCCTCGAGCTGTTCATAGCCCTTGATGGGCTGCACCTGGGACGCTGTGATCTTCACTCCGGCCACCGGCTTACCGTTCCAGTCCACAAGCTTTCCCTCAACCGCCGACTGCTTGCCACCGCCGCAAGCACTAAGGCCCATTGCCAATAACCCTATCAAAACCCATCCCAATCCCCGCCTCATGATCTTCTCCTCCTTTCTTTGCCCAACCTCAATGTTTCATTCATTCCTAATTCTGGATATCATTCAGACAGTTATTTTTTGTGCTGCTGCGATTTTTTAGGCAACAATTTAGCCTTATGAAAAGAAGGGGTTCATAAGTTGATTGAGTAAAAAATCATCATAAAATCCCCCTTTATCCCCCTTTTCCAAAGTGAGAAATCCTATCTCCTCCCTTTGGCAAAGGGAGGTCGGAAGGGATTTTGCAAAGATTTTCAAACAGTTCAAGTGTTACTACTTCAGCAATATAATAATTGAACAAATTCAAACTAAGGCTTGATATCAGGGCTATCAATCGTAAAATATGGCTTGTAAGTTACAGCCTTTTCAAACTTTTTGCAAGCGAAAATAGATGTAAGAAGTGAATACGAGCTTATATAGTGCCCGCCAGGTCAAACTTGTCCTTTTTACCACGCATCTTATTTAGGGCGTAACCAACCAAACTATCACCCGACATATTGGGTACAAGAGGATAATATAAGGAAATATCCGGGATGATGGGTTATTTCTTAAATGCCCTCACTTTGGATATATTCATATTCGATTTGCTGCTGGCTTAAGGCCCTGTTCTCTTTTTGAATTGTATAACCGATTGCTTCATAACCCTTAAGTCGTTTCTTATACATCCGCATTAGGGTCGGGACATGGATATCCACATAATCGTAAACCTGCACTACTTGCTTGTTATCGTGATGTCGGTGCAGACGCCCCACATATTGCTGGAGCGTGCCCCGCCAGGAAATAGGCATCGCTAAAAATAATGTGTCCAGTCTGGCATCGTCAAAACCCTCGCCGATATAGCGCCCTGTAGCAATGATCACCCTTTCCTTTGAGTCGGGAACCGCTTTAATCTGTTCAGCCAGTGCCTTACGTTGTTTTGCGCCCATGCCGCCCCTCAGAATAATGATATTCTGAGCAAACCCCTTAAGATGTTCTGCAAACCATTCTAAATGCTCGTCCGCTCTGTAAGAAGCAAGGGCGATCTTCCTATCTCTAACGCCCTCAATAGATCGTTGAAGATTAATTCATTGCGATGCCTGTCCAATACAAGGGCTAAATAGATGTCCTGTATTTTGGGATCGGTTAATTCGGGAGGCAATCTGAAATCTGTGAACCTGGTCAAGACCGCGTGTTCAAATGGACTTGCGGCTGCCTGTTTCTTAGCGCTTTCCCTGAAACGAATCGGACCACACTGCATCATGATGATCGGATGATGACCATCCTTACGAATCGGGGTGGCGGTAAGACCGGCAACATACCTGGCCCTCGCCTGTTTGAGAACCTGTTCAAAGGTAAAAGCGGGAATATGGTGGCATTCATCAACGATGACTTGACCGTATTCACCTACCATGTCCTTGACCTCGCCCTTCCGTATGAGGCTCTGTATTAAACCAACGTCGATATGACCGGTCACTTTCGTCTTGCCCCCGCCTATCTGACCAAAATCTTCTATAGGTTTATCAAAAAACAGCGCTAACCGTTCTCTCCACTGGTCCATGAGTTGTCTGCGATGCACTAAGATTAGGGTATTCACTTTTCTTTGAGCAATAAGCCATGCCGCTACTACCGTTTTACCAAAGGCAGTGGGAGCAGACAAAATGCCGTTGTCATAAGCTAACATCTTGTCGCCCGCCTCTTGCTGAGAAGGATGTAGTGAACCATGAAAAGTGAAATCTATTGAGGCGCCATCAAAATGTTTGTTGTCGATTTCTGTTTTGATGTTGTGGGCTTTAAACAGTGTCAGCGCTTCATCGAGGCAGCCTCTCGGAAGACCGATATGGTCTGTAAAATCATCAGCGCAACCAATGACTCGCGGCTTGCCGAATGTGGAAAGCCGCATGGCCTGAGCCCTGTAAAAATCAGGGTTCTGGAAAGCAGCAAGACGAATTAATCGGTTTAGCATGGCAGGGGGTAACCTCTTCTTTTCTATATAGACCAGGTTACTTTTGACCAACTGAACGGTTTGGGGGAGCGGCTCTTGAATGGGTTTTTCAATTCTTTTCTTAGACGGCGGCAAAGCCCAAGGGTCTTCAGAAGTTTCTCTATCAGTTAGGCTAATGCGAACGTCAATGATGGTTCCATTTCTCGATGCCTCCCGGACGATAGATTCTACTTTATCCCATTGGATTCTCTTGATTGTTGAAAGGAATAGCCACTGGTCAGGGTAGGCTTCGAAACCATTGTCCACAAAAACACTATTGCCCTTCTTGCGAGGACCAAATTGCAGGGAAAGGGCAATAAGATTCCCAAACCCACCCTTGGGCAGCGTATCTTGGTTGGGAAAGAATCGGTCATAAGAATCCAAACCAATTTGATGCCTCCGTTCCATGGCACGGGTCAGGATCGCACAGCCAAATTTCCGGGCCATGGAAGCCTCAATCGGTCGATCAAAGAACATCCAAACATGACCACCCTGCCCTGACCGAGAACGCTCAAGCGCCGCAGAGACACCCATCTCTCGACAGACCTCAAGAAAAGCGACTACATCCTCCTGCCAGGTTTTCTTATCAAAATCTATGGCAAGAAACCAACAAGTTTCGTCTAATAAAAGTGGGTAGACACCGATGATATGTTTCCCGGTTAGATGGTTCCGGATTACTTCATCCGTTACTGGCAGGAGATTTCGGTTTTCACAATTCCCACATTTGGTCTTGGGTTTGCTACATAAAGGACGTTTACATTCGTTTGCACACGCAGGAGAATGTCCGGAATTCCCATATTTCCCCTCCCACCTGACGGGATAGACATCTTCCCGACCACGGAACAAAGCCCGGAAAAGAGTAACCTGAGCTTCAATTTGAGAGTTGTTAGTAACCTGGTGATTTGCGGAGGAATAGGGAATCGTTGGTTCTGAAACTGTTACCTTTGAAGTTGGAGCAATATCTTCTGACAATCCGAGTAATTTCTTTAGTCGTTTATTTTCCTCCCTTAAGGAGGCACACTAGGCTAACGCTTTTTGTAGTTTAGTTTCAAGGTCTTCTGAAGCATTCATTTCTTAATATTCTGAGGAATCTTGTTTAGGCCGGCGTCAACAATGTATATGCGTGAAATTTTTCTAAGCCGAATATTTAATAGGTCCTTGATTTGCGACCTCTATCTTCCCGAGAATCCCATCTACTTCCTTTTTCACGGAATCATCTAAAAGGTATTCACCACAATTATTGCATTGATGTATCGGCAAATCCTTAATAAACACAAAGGTCGCTTTGCTCACTTCAAACTCAAGAGTCGTGATCAGTGCTTCCATCACATCCCCGCATACACGGCATTTCATAAATATTGCCTCCGGAACTAATCGTTCAGGACCTATCTTTTGCCCTCATGACAAGAACCAGGGATGTTCTAAACCTGGCAAGATACTACTCGGTGGGATTTAAGAAGTCAAATTGTTGTC
>MGQQ01000092.1 GCA_001798855.1 Deltaproteobacteria bacterium RBG_16_49_23
ATCGTCGTCATGGACTCAGGGAACGTGGTGCAAATCGGGGCTCCGGAGGAGATATACAAAAAACCCGCCAATCGATTTGTCGCCGATTTCATAGGCACCATGAACTTTATCCCTGGGGAGGTCGTCCAGGTCCATCAGGATAAGGGTGCGGTTTTCGTTCGCACCGAATTCAGCGAGAAGATGCTGTGTAAGATGTCTGACACCATGGAGATCACGCCAGGGGCAAAAGTGCACGCCTCCATACGTCCTGAGGATGTGGAAGTATTTATGGAACTACCTCAAGACAAGGAAAACCTGTTCAAGGGTACGATTGTCCATAAGGCGTACCTGGGTAACTTTCTAAGCTTTTTCGTAAGTGTAAATAACACGATGATCAGGGTGCAGGTTCCGTATCACGTGCCGCAAGAAGAAGGGCAAGAAATCTACCTGTTTTTAAATCCGCAAAAATGTATGATCTTGTTCTGACAAAAAGGTTGATCGATACTCCTTATCGCCATTTGCGGCAAGGAGGTGCTGACCGTTGGGATTTTCAATTTCTACACCTCGGGTTCACGCAATGAAGCGGCGGCTCTGGGGTTCATCCTCCTCGTCCTTGGAGGGGTCTGCCTCTTTGCCATCAACAAGATTGCCGGAGCCAGCAAGATGGGAGGAGTGTTTGGGTAGAATTTAAGCATGGAGGATAAAGGCTGTGGCAAAAGTCGTACTAGAAAATGTCGCGAAGCAATTTGGAACCGTTCAGGCGGTGATAGATTTCAATCTCACCGTGGAGGACAAGGAATTTGCGATCCTCGTGGGTCCTTCGGGGTGCGGCAAATCGACCGCCCTCCGGATGATTGCGGGGTTGGAAGAGCCCGGCGCCGGAACGATCTCCATCGGGGATCGAGTTGTCAATGACCTTCCCCCGAAAGACCGGGACATTGCCATGGTCTTCCAGGAGTATGCCCTTTACCCTCACATGTCGGTTTACAAGAATATGGCCTTTGGACTCAAGCTGAGAAAGTTTCCGAAGAGTGAGATCGATCAGAGGGTGAGAGAGGCGGCAGAGATTCTGAGCATCCAGGATTTTCTCGACCGAAAACCGAAACAACTTTCCGGAGGACAGCGCCAGCGGGTGGCTGTGGGAAGAGCAATCGTCCGGAAACCGGCTGTCTTTCTCTTTGATGAACCCCTTTCAAACCTGGATGCCAAGCTCCGGGTACAGATGCGGGCCGAACTTTCGAAACTGCATGACCGCCTTCAGACGACAATGATTTATGTCACTCACGATCAGGTCGAGGCGATGACCATGGGGACGAAGATCGTGGTGATGAAGGACGGATGGATTCAACAGGTAGGCCCTCCGCTGGAGGTCTATAATTTTCCGGTTAACCTCTTTGTGGCCGGTTTCATCGGCAGTCCGGTGATGAATTTTATTCCCTGTCGTATCCTTTCGAAGAATGGCCGCCTCCTGATCGATGCGGAAAGTTTTCAACTTCCGGTACCGGAGAAAAAGGTTCCCTATTATGAATCTTTGACCGGATCAGAGGCCGTCTTCGGAATCCGGCCGAACGATATCTATGACCGGGTTTTCGCTCCTGAGCCTCTCAAGGGAAATTCGATCCATTCAATGATCGATGTGATTGAGCCGTTAGGTTCGGAGATCCATCTCAATGTGACCGCGGGGAAGCATAATCTCATAGCTGCGGTCGATGTCCAGACTGCGTACCGGGTCCATCAGGAGATCGAGCTCGCTTTTGACCTCGACAGGATGCACCTTTTTAAAAAGGATTTTCCTAATCTCCGTATTCAGACCGAACGTTAGCTCCTTAGAAATGGAATCATGGTAACAATTTAGCGGCTTCAAATAAACCTTTTAAAATCCCTCCCCTGCCTTCGCCGGAGCGGCTTCGCGCAGGCAGGCCGCCTCCCTTTGCCCTCCGGGCCAGAGGCTCTATGGGCCGGCGGCCAAAGGGAGGAGAAACATTTCCCCCTCTTGCCCTCCGGGTCAGAGACCGCTCTGGGTCGGAGACCAAAGGGGGATAAAGGGGGATTAGATCAGTTTTTTCAATGTAATAAAGTGTTACGAATGACGAGCAAAATGACTATAAGGGGATAGATGTTCAAAGGTTTTATTTTTGATCTGGATGGGACGGTCTACCTGAGTGAAAGGTTGATTCCCGGCGCAGATAGGGTGATCCAACGACTCCGGGAGACGGGACGAAAGGTCGCCTTCCTTTCAAATAAGCCTCTCCAGACCCGGGAAGACTACGCTTCCAAATTAACCCGCCTTGGGATTCCCACCCAACCCGATGAGGTCATCAATTCCACTTTTGTGATGGTGCACTATTTGGAAAAGAATGCTCCGGAGGCGAAGCTTTTTGTGGTGGGAGAGATTCCTTTTATCGAAGAATTGAAAAGAGCTAACTTCACGATCACCGAGGAACCAAACGAAATTGACTATGTGATTGTGGCTTTCGATCGAACCTTCGACTACAAAAAGCTGAATATTGCCTTCCAGGCAATTAAAAAATTTGGAGCCCATTTCATTGCCACCAATCCCGACCGCACCTGTCCGATAGAGGGAGGAGAGATTCCGGATTGTGCGGGAATGATTGCGGCCATTGAGGCAGTGACGGAGAAGAAGGTTGAAGTCATCGTGGGCAAACCTTCTCCCATTATGATCCAAGCTGTCCTGGATGTGCTGGGCTTAAGGCCCGAAGATTGCATTCTTATCGGGGATCGCCTCGAGACAGACATCAAAATGGGGAAGGACTCCGGCATTGCCACGGGCATTGTCCTCACCGGTGTGACCAGCGAAGAAGCGCTCAAAAAAATCAAACACACTCCCGGGCAACCCGACTTTGTCTTCCAGAGCATCGCCGACGTCGAGAACTTATTAATAGGGAGATAGGGAGATTGGGGGATAGGGAGAGGAAATTCACCCCACCTCCCCGTCTCCTCATCTCCCCACTTTTATTTTGTGTCAGAAAGGGCGTCTCTCAGGATTTGAATAGGATGTAATACCTTCAGGCCGGTGAGATGGCGGATTTGCATCCGGCAGCCTTCGCAATCCGTAAGAACAATCTCGGGATTTAAACGATCGATCGCTTCCTTTAAATCCTTCCCGATTTCCTGAGAGATCTCATACTTTTCCTTTTTAAAACCAAAAGTTCCGCCCATCCCGCAACAGTCTGCCTCGATATTTTCGATCTCTAAACCAGGAATGAGTCGCAGGATTTCAAGTGCGGGAAGACCGATCCCGAGAGACCTGAGATGGCAGGGAGGGAAATAGGCGATTTTTAAGGGAAGCTCTTTAAAATGGATATTGAGGTTGCCCCTTTCTCTTAAGTTTCTCAAAAACTCAAAGAGATCGAAAAGGTGATGGGCCACTTCCTCTGTTCCTGGTATGGCCAGGAGGTGGCTATAGTCATGCCTGATCATATGGCCGCAACTTGTCGAGGAGAAGAGGATGTCCAATCCTGAACGGACGGCTTTCAGAAGAGAAGGGACATTCTTCAATCCCATCTTTCTTGCCCCCTTGAAATTTCCATTCCCTAACATGGGAAGGCCGCAGCATTCCTGAGGCGGGAGGATCACCTCAAGGCCGTTTGCCTCAAGGACTTGAACCGTTGCTTTACCGACATCGACCTCATTCGTATTGGTATAACATCCATAAAAGTAGGCAACTTTTTTTCTATCTTTGGAATAGGGTTCAAATCCCTGCCCGCCTAACGGCAGGCAGGCATCCCCTCCTTTTTCAAAGGGGGGTGAGGAAGGACGTTTCCTGAACCACTGCCTGAAGGTAGGAGATTGATAGGCAGGAAGTTCCCTTCTTCTTTCGATACGTAACAAGGAATCCGCTATCCATTTGACAGCCTGATTTTTTAAGAGAAAATTGGTGATGGCAGAGAAGAAAGAGGCAAGCCCGGCAAAGAGAAAGGAATGAGTTAGAAACCAATCCCGCAAAGGCCTTCCCTTCTCATCTAAATATTTTGCTTTGGCCATGAGGTTCAATTCTGAGATATTCACTCCGGAAGAGCAGGCCATATCGCAGAGATGGCATCCTATACAGAGGTCTATCCATTCATCGACGGATGAATCGCCGGATTTCCGAAATCGCTCGGCCCCTGGCCCTGCTTGCTTTGGGCCGGGGAAAAGCGGCGTGACCCGCGAGACCGGACAGACAGCCATGCAGGTAGCGCACCGGATACATACATCGGCATTGGATTTAGGCCAAGTTTTCTTGTCCATCCGTTTTGAATTCACCGTGGCCACAACCTCCCCTCACCCCTGCCCTCTCCCCCGAGAGACTGTGTCGCAATGTGGGAATTGGGATGTTTGTCATTCTGAACGAAGTGAAGAATCTAATGATTTCAACTGAATCGATCATAGAGATTCTTCGGCTATCGCCTCAGAATGACATTGCGACACAGCCTCCGAGGGGAGAGGGTGAGGGGGTGCGTTCTCTTTCGCAGGCTAAAGCCTGCGGCTACTATTCTTGAATCAATATTAATTTCTACAATCTGCAATCTGAAATCTTAAATCTGAAATGTATTTTTTGCTGCCCAATACCCTGTAGCGATTTCGATTCCTTCTCTTGATTTCTCATCCAGGCAGTAATGTCCTGCCAGGATCGTGCCTGCCGCCCGGACATTTTCGAAAATCACCTTACCTGCTTCGCCAATGGGACGGAGGGAGGAGTCGGTTAAAATACCCACCCGGTGAACAGGATGCTCATCGAAGAAGGATTTCTCAAACCATTTCTCCTGTGATCCGGGCTGGGAAACAGGTAGATTGAAGACGGGTTCAAATATCCTTCGCCTATCAGCCTTTAATCCTCCACCCATGAAACGGCCTGTGGCAAGGATAAAGTGATCGGCAGAGTAGAGGGTGGAAACAGGGGGATGATGAACATGAATCCCTTCACATCTTCTTCCTTTCAAGGAAACTTTTGAAATCGAGTAGCCGGAAAGAATGTTGACCCCTCTCCGGATCAACCATTCTTTAAACCGGTTAAAGATCCTCATCCCGGGAATGGAAGGGGGAAGGGTAGGAATTTCAAATACTTCAACTCCAATCTTTTCTTCCAGATCCATTTTGACTCCCATGGGATCATTGACTCCCAATAGGGCTGGAAAGCCTACGGATGTTTCACCGTTGAGTCTCTTCTTGACCTCCTCCCCGATTCTTTCTCTAAAAGATCGCTTTTCAATCCATCTTGAGAGGGCAGTGGCAGAGATTTCCTGGTTGGGTACATCAGGGATAGAAAGAGTCACCCCGCGCCATTTAAGCGGGTTGGCCACATAACCGGCATAAAAATCCCTGAATCCCTTAAACCCCACAATGAGCGCCTTTTTATTACCCGAAACCCCGGCAACCATTGTGTCAGGGATGAGATAGGTTGGCCTCATGATCCCTGCACCTGTGGGTATGAAACTATTTCGATCTCCTATGGTTTGAAAAGAATAGGGGGATTGGAAAAGGGAAGTGAATGACGAAAGACTTTCGTCAATTCCTATTAATCCAACTTTGGAATAGGGATGGTCCGGATGATCCTGGATCCATTGAGAAAGTCCATCCTTCAGCCTCGCCTCTTCCGGGATCTTACCCAATACATCGATCGTATTGGAGAAGAGGGTAAGGCAGCCCATTCCTTTTCCAATGATCAGGACTTTCTTGCCGGCCTCTGCGGCTGTTCTGGCTGCCATCAGTCCTGAAAGGCCCATTCCCATAACGATAAGATCGTAATGCATGAATTACACCAAATGCGGATTTCGGATTGCGGATTTCGGAATTTTTACTCCACATTCCGCATTCTACAATTATATACCACTTGAACCCTTGACTCCTTTGATCCTTTAAAGATTAAAGATTCCCTTATAGATCGATTCGATTAATTCCTCTTCTTTTATAGAGGATCCCCAGAGGACAGGTCGAATTCCCTTCCATCTCTCTTCAAGAAACCCTCTTAATATTTTGTTCGAATCGCCCTCAGCCAACCCCATCTCATTTAATATGCCTAACAGGCGGTAGATGCAGAAACCTCCCTGGCAGGTTCCTTTGGCAAGCCGGGTTCGATGGAGAATATCCTGAAGATCTTTTACGCCGCCTTCTTTTAAAATTTTCTCCACTTCATCCGTCCGGACCAACTCACAATCACACAGGATCTCTGCTTCGCCCGATGCTTTGAGACGGTCTTTAAGATTGGAAGGCGCATCCATTGCAGGAATGGGCTTCAAGTGGGTGGAACAGGGAAGATCGGTTCCCATTTTTCGGCAGAGAAGATCGGAGGTTTTTTCGGCCATGAGTCGGTAGGTGACAAGTTTCCCGCCCGTAATGGTGATCAGATTCCTTATCCCATCTCTCTTCTCGTGATCGATCAGAACAAATCCACGGCTGATGGCACGATCGTCGCCTTTTCCCTCGGATTGGAAAAGAGGCCGGATGCCTGCATAGGCGCGGATCAACCGTGTCTCTTCGATGGCCGGAAGCATTTTCGATGTTTCTTCGATCAGGAGAGAGACTTCTTGAGGTGTGACCTCAAAATGTTCGAGGTCCTCGAGACGGACGGAGGTTGTTCCCAGAATGGAGACGGTATGGTTGGGTACGATGATATCGCCGTCGGATGGAGGCCGGCACCGGTTGATCACCCTGTTAGCAAGTCTCTGATTGGTGATGAGCATCGAACCCTTTGAAAGGGCCATCGCCATCCGAAGGCCTGCCAATTTGAGAAGCCGGTCCGCCCAGGCTCCGGCGGCATTGATGAGATAAGAGGCTTCTATCAGATATTCCTCTCCATGGAGGGTGTTTTTTGCAAGGATGTTTTTCACTCTATCCCCTTCTACCAGAATGGAAGTGACTTCCGAATGGAGAAGGAATTTTGCGCCACGATTTTCTGCATCCTTCGCATTTGCGAGGACCAGTTCAAATGGATCGATGGCTCCATCGGGAACGTTGACCGCGCTCAGGAGATCAGGATTGAGTTCGGGTTCTAAAGAGAGGACATGGTCCCGGGACAGGAGATAGGCTGGGATATCGGCCTCTTCGCAGGCTTGAATAAATCGATCCCTGAAGTCGAGGCTATCTTCCGGAAGAGAGACGAAAAGACCATCCGTTTCCTCGATGCAGTGGGGGACAATTTTTCTTAGAATCCTGTTTTCAGCAATGCATTCACGCGCGGCTTCGGGATCGGAAACGACATATCTTCCTCCGCTGTGAAAGAGGCCGTGATTTCTTCCCGAAGCTCCGGATAGAAAATCTTCCCTTTCGATGAGAAGGGAAGGAATGCCTCTCAAAGATAAGTCTCTGGCAATGCCTACCCCCGTTGCACCGCCGCCGATGATCAATACCTCTGTCTGGAGCCTCATGGACCCCTTCATAACGAGGTTTTCCTCTGTTTGTCAAGAAAAACAGCGAGCGGTGGACGAAGAACAATAAACCTTGACTTTTTAATGGGACGGCATAAAATGAATACAATATCAACCTGTTTTCTGACACCCTATGACCGAGATCCTGAAAAGCCGACACCCCTTCCTCGATTTTATCCAGATGGCTTTTGTCCTCACGGACATCCACTCAAAAATCCTCTATACCAACCGCTATGCGGAACATCTCTTTGGTTTTGCGAGAGAGGAGATGGAGGGGCAGAGGATCAGATCCCTTTTCTTCCAAGAAGACTTGAAATATTTTCTACCCAACATCGTTTATTTGACCATTTACAAAACCGGTTTTGAAGGGGATGGGCTCCTAAGGCAGAAGAATGGAGTGGGAATCTTTGTTCATCTTTCCACAGCCTCTTTTAAAGAAGGAGGGGAGACCTTTTTAGCTTTTTCTTTTCATGAAATTCAGCGATTAAAGAGATTAGAGAGGGAGAAACTGGAGATGAGACACCGGGCAAGCCTCGGGATGATGGTAGAGGAGATGGCCCATCAGGTCCGGAACCCGATTACCTCGATCGGCGGCTATGCCCGGCGACTCAGGAAAGGTCCCGTTTCTTCACTTAAGACAGAAGTTTATCTCGACCGGGTCCTTCAGGAGACAACACGCCTGGAGGAGATGATCCGGCGAATGGAAGAGCTGGTTAGGATACCCAGGCCGGTTTTCCAGAAGGAGAATATTCTTGAGATCGTGGAAAGAATTCTCCAAACCGTATCAGAGGGGGAGAAAGCGAAGGGAGTCTCTTTCAATTTAGAAGAAGGTTCTTTAAAGGGGGATGAATGCTTTTATGTTGATAGAAGCCTGGTGGCCCGGGCCTTTTCTCATATTCTGGAGAATAGCATCGAATCGGTTAGATATCAAAAGGGGAAGAAAGATCGAAATAGAATAAGAGTCTCTCTCGCCTGCGATGAGGAGCATACAGAGATCTCTGTTTCAGATAGAGGAGAGGGAATCTCTAAAAAGAATGTCGGCCGGATTTTCGAGCCCTTTTTTTCCACAAGACCCGGACAGGTGGGACTGGGGCTCACTTTTGTTAAGAGAGTGGTGGAGGATCACGGAGGAAAAATCCGGATCGACAGCCGGCTCCGAAGCGGAACCACGATGACACTCATTTTTCCGAAGGACCGCAGACGTCCCATTCGCCGGGAATGGGTCTCCTCAGAAGTTGAAAACTATCTTTCTTCCCTTTAAAAAATAAACGAATATGCGCTTACCATCGATGAGTAAAATAATTCCAAATTAACATTTCAACGACACATGTAGCCGCACCCTTTAGGGTGCGCTATTTTCGCAGGCTAAAGCCTGCGGCTACCATTTATGGTCTGTAATGGTATTTTGGAATCGCTCTAATGAGGACCTCCCATGGATAAAAAGCTAAAAGGGTTTTTTTTAAAACAGATCAGGAAGGAACCCTTTGCAAAAAAATTCGGGCTCAAATTGGTCGATATCGATGATGGATACTCCAGGGTGGAGATGAAGTTCACTCCGGATATGGAAAATCTTTTCGGCATGGCCCATGGGGGAGCGCTCTTTGCCCTGATCGATGAAGCCTTTGAGACCGCCTCCAATTCTCATGGGACCCTGGCCGTGGCTCTTAATATGAATATCGCCTATCTTTCGCCTCCTCCACCGGGTAGCCGTTTGATTGCCGAGGCAAGGGAGGTTCATCAAACCCAGAAGACATCGCTCTGTGAGATTAAAGTTTTCGATGACCAGGATCATCCGATCGCCTCCTGCCAGGCCCTTGCCTACCGGAAAGGCACCCCTCTTCCCTTCATTAAGAAAGAGAAAAAGTAATTCCCCTTCCCCAGGGTTGACATCCCTTCCATACAGGTTAAAATGAAGGTAATGTTGACCTCCGATTTTTCTAATGGTCTTTTTTTTAAAAAAATTATGGAACAGGAACTGATGGAAGTGAAAGTTATGGGGATTGTGGTTGATGCGAAGGCATCGAACCCCGTTGTCGTTTTAGTGGATCTGCATGGTCAAAAAGCCCTGCCCATCTGGATCGGGGTCTTTGAGGCAGAGGCGATTTCAAGGGGTCTTGAAGATGTGGTAACGCTTCGTCCCATGACACACGATCTTCTCAAACAGATTCTCGACACGCTGCATACCTCCCTTACACGGGTGGTGATCAATGATATCAAGGAGAATACTTTTTTTGCCAAACTCCATTTCAACGTTGAGGGAAAGGAACTTATTGTGGATAGCCGGCCGAGCGATGCCATTGCCCTGGCGGTCAGAGTGAAGGCGCCCATTTTTATCACCCAGTCGGTTGTGGAGGCGACGAAGCATCTGGGTCTCTTGGCCTCAAGATTTCTGAATGAACAAGATGAACTAAAAGCGATTATCGAGGATATGAATCCGGAAGACTTCGGTGATTTCAAGATGTAGGTTCCTTCCCTTTTAGGCCCCCTTTGTTAACCTTTTTTCTATTTCATCATTTTTTGTCATTCCGCACTTGATGCGGAATCCAGCGCTTATTCTATGAATGTCTGGCTGTCCTGTATGCGTGAGGGTAAGCGCGGACCATGGAAATAACTCTGAGGTTTAGGCCACGGTCAGAGCGAGGAAGCCCGTTTGGGTAAAGTGAAAGGGTAGGATGAAAACTTCAAGACTAATGACTTAACCAAGCTACAAAACTGGCGTTTTTGCCCTTACCTTTGCCAAAAACTTTCCTCCTGGCAATATTGTTCCCAGAAGTTGACAGATTGTCGTTTTGCCCCGATTTTTCCTGATTTTACCTCTGCCTACCTAAAAACATTTAACCTTTGAAAGTCAAATAGTTACGAGACTATTCTTTAATATCAATCCCTTTGGCACATATTTTGCTTTTTGAGGAGAATTCCGGAAAAGCGGAGGCAATTCGATGAACATAATGGAAAAAGACCAGGTATTAACGACCGGAGATGCGATGGATTATTTGAAGATCTCCAAACCCACCTTCCTTAAATATGTCCATCTCGGAAGAATCAAAGCGATTAAAGCCGGAAAAGGTTGGAGGGTGCTCCTGTCCGAACTAAACCGGTTCTTAAAAGGGGAGGATAATTGATGAGAGGCATTGGAAGAGGCATCACTTTCAAATGGATGACCTTCTCCATCCTTCTGGCTATTATTCCCCTGACCATCGCAGGTGTCAATATCATTCAAATCTATCAGAAAGATATAAAGGAATCCGTGATCCAGATTCAGAAAGAGAAAGCCAGCAGAGTAGTGGAGAGGACAAAGGGCTTCTTAGAAAGAGGGGCAAGCAATCTTCTCCTTATTGCAAGTGATGAACATTTTAGAAAGACCAGCCCTTCTCAAGCGAAGGGCCATTTAAAGGACTTTCTTTCTCAGAAGGATTATTTTATTGAATTGGCTTTATTGAATGAAAAAGGATTGGAAACGGTTAAGGTTTTAAAATTCAAAACAGAGGGAACTTCCAATCAGAAAGACCAGTCAGAGAGCCAGATGTTTAGAGTGGCTTCGAAGGGGCAGATTTTTTATGGTGATTTTTATTACACTTCCGGAGGCAAGCTTGCTTTGACCATTGCCGTTCCTACGGAAGAATACAGAGGAAGTTCGGTGGGCGTATTTAAGGGAAGGATCGATGTCGGGCATTTACAGGAGGACATTGCAGAGATTAAAATTGGCGAGAAAGGTTTTGCCTATGTGGTGGACAAGGAAGGGTTTCTGATCGTCCATCCCAAAGAAGAAAACATCCAATTTGGACCCTTTGTAGATCGGGTCATCGCAGGAGAAGAGGGCAGTTTAGAGTTTGAAAATGTCAGAAGACAGAAATATTTGGTGGTTTATAAACCCATTCCCGAGTTGAAATGGGGAGTGGTTGTTCAGGTTCCTATTGACGAAGCCTACAAGCCTATTAAGGAGATCACTCGCACTGCTATCAAATGGATTATCATCGCCTTTATTTTGGCTTTTGCTTTTAGCCTTTTTCTCACAAGGCGGTTAACTTCTCCGATCAAACAGTTGTCGAGCGCGATGGCAAAGGTATCTAATGGGAATTTAAATGTCCACATCGAGCCCACTACGAAAGACGAGGTCGGACAACTCACCCGATCCTTCAACCGGATGATCCAGGATTTAAAGCAATCTCAGGAAGCCATCAAAGAGGCCGAGGAGAAGTACCGGATGATCTTTGAAAACTCAAAGGAGATGATCTATATCACCTCCGCTTATGGAACATGGATTGATGTCAACCGGGCTGGCGTAGAGATGTTTGGTTACACGAACAGAGAAGAATTAATAAAAATTCCCATTAAAGATTTATATTTCGACCCTGAGGAAAGGGAGAGGTTCCAGAGTGAGATCGCAAGAGGAGAGTTCGTCAAAGATTTTGATGTCAGATTAAAGAGAAAAGATGGGTCCCCCATTGATTGCCTGATCACTGCAAGCGCCAGAAAGGATGCCTCCGGAGAGATTCTCGGATATGGAGGAATCATCAAAAATATATCTGAGCGGAAGAGGATGGAAAGGGAGCTCCTCGACCGAAAAGAAGAACTTCAAACCTTGTATGACCTGAGCACTCTGATCAACCAGACCCTAAATTTAGACCAGGTTCTCCCCATGGCTCTGGAAAGAGTATTGACCCTTACAGGGTTTGAGATGGGGACCATCTATCTCGTCAGTGGCGATGGGGAATGGCTGGAGCTGAAGTTTCATAAAAATTACCCACCCCATCTGGCAGAAGCGGTGAAAAGGATTAAGTGGGGCGAAGGTATTTCCGGATCCACAGTCGAAAGGAAGGAGGTTGTCATCTTCCCGATCGATGAATATCCATCTCCTCACATTCTTCCAAACCTGATTGAAGAGAAGGTGAGGATACTGGTGGGAATTCCCTTGCTTTCCAAGGGAGAAGCCATCGGCGCCATTTGCTTGACCAGCCGTTCCGACCGTCTTCTCGGACAGAATGAGATTCATCTGTTTGAGAGTCTCGGGAACCAGATCGGAATGGCTCTTGAAAATGCAAAGCTCTTTTCCTCCATCTCGAAAGCCAAATCCGAATGGGAGACAACCTTCGACACGGTTACCGACCTCATTACCATCCGTGACAGGGATTACCGCGTCCTTCGTGCCAATAAAGCCGCTTTCAAAAGATGGGGAATGGGGCCGGACAAGATGATTGGCAAGAAGTGTTATGAAATCCTGCATCATTTCTCATCTCCCTGCGAGGTATGTTATGTCACCGAGACTCTGAAAACCGGAAGACCCTCATCAGGCGAACGGGAGAGCCAATATTTAAACGGCACCTTCCGATACTACACTTATCCCATCCATGATGAATCGGGAGATCTTGTTGCCGTGGTCGATTTGGCCAGAGAGGTCACCGAAGAGAAACGGCTGGAGATGGAGAAAGAGGTGGTGAATCAGGTCAATAAAGTTTTGGCCTCCAGCCTCGATGTGAGAGAGGTGATGAAGGCGGTCCATGCAGAGTTGAAGAAGATCCTGAGTTCGAACCGGACGACCATCACCCTCATCGATGAAAAAAGAAAGAAGTTTCGATATTTTTCGCTGGAGAAAGATTACAGGGCCGAAGAGCTTTCCGGTGGTGTCCTCTATCCTACAGAAGGGACCTCTTTCGAGAAAGTGGTGGAGATGGGATTGCCGATGATTACCCTGGATACTGCGGAGAACGATTCCTATCTGGATCAGAAACTGTTGAAGGAAGGGATTCGATCCTCTCTCGTCTATCCGCTGGAATATAAGGGGAAGATCTTCGGCACTATTAACTTTGGAAGTAAAGAACCCAGCCACTTTTCGGAAAAACATTTCAATGTCCTGCGCCAGATTGCCCCGGGCCTGGCCATCTCTATCAATAATGCCTTATTGCTGGACGAAATGAGAGCCTCCGAGGAAAAATACAGAACCGTCGTCGAAGGGGTTCATGATGGTGTTGCGGTAGTGGGGGCAGATTTTAAATTCAAATTTGTGAATAGAAGGTTAGAAGAGATTTTAGGCTACGCCCGGGAGGAGTTAATTGGGATGGATTTTCGAAATGCTCTGACAGAAGAAAGCAAAACCTCTGTCACTGACCGATATATGAAGTGGGTCAGAAAAGAGGAAATGACGCCGGTTATGGAATTCAGCTTTCTCCGGAAGAATAAGGAAATCGGGCATATGGAGATTAGCAATAAGGAGATAAGAGATCCGGGAGGGCACTTGAGCTTTGTTGCCCTTATGAAAGACATCACCGAAAAGAAAAAAACAGAAGAACAATTAATCCAGAATGAAAAACTACGATCCTTGGGCGAGATGGCAAGCGGCGTGGCTCACGATTTTAATAATGCCCTTGCCGCCATTCTCGGGAACACACAGCTTCTGCTCTACAGCGTTCAGGAAGAGGAGGCAAGAGAGTCTCTGAAAACGATTGAAAAGGTAGCAAAGGATAGCGCTCAAACGGTCAAGAGACTTCAGGAGTTTACGAGGAAGAGGGCCCGCCAGGAACTTTTTAAACTCGATGTCAATACGATTGTCAAAGATGTTATTGAAATGACCAAGCCAAAATGGAAGGATGAGGCTCAGGGCAAGGGCATGCCGGTCGAAATGATTACAAATCTGGAAGCGATTCCGCCCATAGGGGGGAATAACTCCGAGATGAGGGAGGTCCTCACCAATTTGATCTTCAACGCCTTAGAAGCCATGCCCGAAGGCGGAAGGATTGAAGTTCGGACCTTTAAGCGGAAGGAGGAAATCTGTGTCCAGGTATCGGACACCGGCATCGGAATGACCGAGGAGGTCAGAAAGAAGATTTTTGAGCCCTTCTTCACGACGAAACCCTTTTCAAATACCGGTCTCGGATTAAGCATGTCCTATGGCATCATCAAGCGTTTTGGTGGAGAAATCGAAGTTGAAAGCAAAGTCGGATCTGGGACAGCCTTCACCATCGTTCTTCCCATTGCCTTAGAAGGGAAGGAGGAGGTGATTTCCTATCCTTCGATCAAGAATGAAAGGCAAGCCCGTATCCTGGTTATTGATGATGAGGAGACGGTGAGAGGTGTGCTTGCCAAGCTGCTTTCCCAGGTGAATCATCAGGTCACTGTGGCGAAGAGCGGGGAGGAGGGGCTTCGACTTTTTAGGGAAAAGGAGTTCGATATGGTCCTGACCGATCTGGGCATGCCGGGGATGTCAGGCTGGGAAGTATGTAAGAGCATTAAGCAAATGAATTCCTCCACCCCGGTGGGAATGATTACGGGATGGGGACTGGAATTGGATCAGAGCAGGAAGGAAGAGGCAGGTCTCGATTTTATTATCACCAAACCCTTTGATTTCAATCAGATTGTAACGGTGATCTCGGAGAAGATCGAACCCTCCTTATCTTTGGTAACAGTTTAGTGCTTTGAAAAAACTGATTTAATCCCCCTTTATCCCCCTTTGGTCTCCGACCCAGAGCGGTCTCTGACCCGGAGGACAAAAGGGGGAAATGTTTCTCCTCCCTTTGGCCGCCGGCCCATAGAGCCTCTGGCCCGGAGGGCAAAGGGAGGTTAGGAGGGATTTTACAAGACGATTTCAAACAGCCCAATTGATACTATCTTTGTAATATAATCCCTATACTTTTAACGTTTTTTCCTTGAGTCTGATAGCAAAACCATCTCCCCGGCTTTCACCTCTGCTATTGTCCTCCTGTAAAACTCTTGACCAGACTCCTTTTTTCTTATATAAATTCATTTTAAATAAACCTCTTAGAATCTACGCCTCGTCCGGGACTTGGCTCCAAAGTCTATAAAACCCGGCCACGGGAGACGGGTTCTTCAGGGGAGTTGGAAAAATATGAACAAGCAAGAATGTAGCGTCCCGATTTATTCGGGACGGTGGAATTCGCCCCCATGAAATGGGGGCGCTACAAATAATACAAATCATGTCCTTTTGGGATATCGACAATCTATTGTCGATACCGATTCCCTAAGGGCTTAAAAAGGAGGGCTTTCATATGAAAAGATCGGGATTGACGGGTATTCTTTGTGGACTTTCAGTGTTTTTTTTGATCTTCACGGCAACTCCGGGTCAGGCCCAGGATACAATCAGGATTGGGTTCTTCGCTCCGATCACAGGGCCGGCTGCTGCCGATGGAATGAGCGCCAAGCATGCTGTCGAGCTGGGACTGAAAGAGGTAAATGATGCAGGCGGGATTAAGGGAAAGAAAGTGGAACTCATCATCTATGATGACCGCCTGAATCCCCAGGAAGCGGTTGCCATCGCCAACAAACTGCTTGAGAAGGACAAGGTGGTGGGTGTGGTCAGTGGGTCTTACAGCGGCCCCACCCGTGTGACTGCGCCAATTTTCCAGAAGGCCGGAATGCCTATGGTCGCGGGATATGCCGTCCATCCTGACGTCACATGGGACCCGACCCAGAAAAAACCGAACGACTTTATCTTCCGGAACGGTTTTCTTGGCGAAGTCGAGGGAGCCGCGGCTGCTGAATTTGCCGTCAAGAATCTGAAGGCCAAGAAGATCTCAATTATTTCAATGGACAATGATTTCGGGAGGGCCATCTCTGCGGGCTTTGCCGAAAGGGCAGGGAAGCTGGGCTCCGCAATCCTGACTAAACAGATGTATAAATTCCCCGGGGAAAAAGATTTTCGTCCCTTTCTCACCCGGATCAAAGAAGGCAATCCCGATCTGATCTTTGCTGCGGGATATTATAATGAAGGCGCCTCCATTGTCCGTCAGGCTAAAGAGCTCGGGATCACAGCCCAGATCTTGGGAGAAGAGGGTTTCGATTCTCCAAAATTTCTGGAAATCGCAGGGCCGGCCGCGGAAGGTGTGATCATCGCAACGAACCTGGACCGGGATGATCCCAGGCCGCTGGTGCAGAATTTTTTAAACAATTACCGGAAGGCCTATTACGAGGATGCGGATATGGTCGGAGCCTCCAGTTACGATGCCTTTATGATCCTTGTCAATGCCATTGGAAAAGTCGGAACCGATCCGAGAGCGATCCGGCAAGCCCTGCTCGAAACGAAAGACTACAATGGCCTCACCGGAAAGATCAGCCGCTTCGTTCAGGGAGAAGTGGTTAAACCTGTTCAGATACAGGTGGTCAAAGGCGGAAAGTTCCGCCGGCTTGCGGTGATCGACAATCCGGAGGTCATCACCCCGCCAACTAAACAATAAGTCGAAGGTTGGAGGATCGCTCCGCCCTGCACTAATAACAGTTCAGGGCTTCGCTTGAGGGCCGCACCGTTTGACGATTAAGGCTTAGAGAATCCACCTCTAACCTTAAGTTTCATGAAATGAGACGATCCTCTACCCTCAAACATATTCACTATGCTCTTGCAACAATTAGCCAATGGGATTGCAATAGGCAGCGTCTATGCCTTGATCTCCCTCGGGCTGACCATGGTCTATGGAGTCCTAAGGATTCTCCATGTCGCCCATGCGGGGATCTATACCCTGGGGGCTTATGTTGGCTGGTTCTCCTTCCGTCTCATCGGAGACTTCTGGCTCTCCTTATTGATTGGGATGGCCGGGTCCGCCATCGCAGGTTACCTGGTCGAGCGTTTCCTGTATTCGCCGCTTCTCCACTTACCAAGAATTGCGCCCCTGATCGCCTCGATCGGCCTCTTCATCGCCTTGGAAGAGGGTTTCCGGATCGTTGCCGGGCCCCACACCCTGACCTACAATGCCCGTATCGGACTGGGAAATCTTTCCATCGGGGATTTCCATCTCACCGAGACACAGATTCTTATCCTCCTGGTAACGGTTGTGATCCTGATCGTTCTCTGGACCCTGCTCACCCGCACACGAATCGGTCTGGCGATGCGGGCCTGCGCCATGGATGCTGAGACGACCTCGTCCTTCGGGGTCAACGTGAGCGCCATCATTGCGGTCAATTTCCTTCTGGGTTCTGCCATGGCAGGCGCGGCAGGCGTTCTGATCGGCGTCTATGATAACCAGGTCTGGCCGACGATGGGCAGCATTCCGGCCTACAAGGCCCTGGCCATAGTCGTTTTAGGCGGACTCGGAAATATTCCGGGGACCGTGCTTGCATCGCTCGGTGTAGGACTGGCGGAGACCTTCTTCATCGGTGTTCTTGCCATACCCTTTCCGAGGGATGCGGTCGCTTTTATTGCAATGATTCTGGTTTTAATGTTTAAACCTTATGGATTGTTAGGGAAAGCCTAATGATTGGCCTATAGCTTATAGCAAATAGCTGATGAATGCCACGACATCGTGGACAGATTTTCATGCCACGACATCGTGGACAAAAGGGTAATCAACGTAATATGTAATTGAACATTAACT
>MGQQ01000093.1:0-25304 GCA_001798855.1 Deltaproteobacteria bacterium RBG_16_49_23
CTCCGCACTCCGAATTCCGAAATCCGAAATCAAAAGGGCCTGGCTCTTGGCCCAGAGCTGACCATCCCTGAAGTGCATCAGCTCAATCGCCCTGGCCGGACACTCCGCTGCACAGCTTCCACAGCCCTTGCACTTGACCAGGTCGATCTCCGCCTCTCCCTTCTGATTGATCACCGGCACATTGTAGGGACAGACCCTCACACAGGTCAAACAGGCTGCACACCGCTCGCCCTCCACCATCGCCACAACGCCGCCGACTAATATCTTCTCCTTCGAAAGAATGGTGCAGGCCCTGGAGACTGTTGCGCTTGCCTGGGAGATGCTTTCCCTGATCAATTTAGGACCATGTCCTGAACCTGCCAGATAGAGGCCATCCGTTGCAAAATCGACCGGTCTCAATTTCATATGCGCTTCCAAGAAGAAGCCCTCTGCTGTTCGAGGGACCTTTAACATGGTTGCCAATTCTTCATTCTCTCTCGAAACGGTAGCTGAAGAGAGAACCAGAAAGTCAGGTTTAATCTCTATCCCCTCCTTTAAAATTGGGTCGACAAAGGAAATAGAGAGGTCCTGTCCATTTTTACTGACCACCGGGTTTTTCTCAGGTTCATATCTCACGAACAGAATTCCTTGGTCTCTGGCTTTTGCATAGTATGATTCCATCAGACCGTAGGTCCTCATATCCCGGTAGAGGATCGTGATTTTAGCCGCAGGATTCAGTTCTTTTATCTTGAGAGCGTTTTTGATGGCTGTGGCACAACAGGTCCGACTGCAATAAGGTCGTTCTTTATTTCTTGATCCCACGCACTGAATCATGACGATCTGATTGGCCTGAGCCACTCCGTCCGGCTGATTGGCAATCCGGTTTTCCAGTTCTATTTGTGTGAGAATGCGGGGATCCTCGCCATAGAGATATTCGTTTGGTTTCCATTCATCGGCGCCGGTGGCCAGGATGGCGACTCCGTGTTCGATCTTCCGGTAATACATCGTAGGCGCAACCATGATTCCTGTTGAGAAATTCCCCTTGGAGCCGCTGAAGTCAACGACCAGGGCGTTGGTAATCACCTGAATGGAAGGGTGACCTGTCACCCGGCTGATCAGATCCTTCAGAAAGGACTGGATATCTTCACCTTCAAGCGTATAGTGAAGGTTCCTCACATTCCCTCCTAACTGGGCCTCTTTTTCGATGAGGAAAACCTCGTATCCCTGCTCAGCCAGTTTGAGGGCGGCGGTCATCCCAGCAACGCCTCCTCCGATGACCAATCCCTTCTGGGTAACGGAGATGGCGAGCTCGCCCAACGGATGAATCAACCTGGCATTGGCCACTGCCATCCTGACAAGGTTTTTCGCCTTTTCTGTGGCCTCTTTCTTCTGAGACATGTGGACCCATGAGCACTGGTCTCGAATATTTGCCATCTCAAAAAGGTATTTATTCAGCCCTGCATCACGGATGGTCTCCCTGAACATGGGCTCATGCGTCCTCGGAGAGCAGGAGGCGACGATGACACGGTTCAGATGATGTTCCTTAACGGCATTCTTGATCTTTTCCTGGGTATCCGTGGAGCAGGTGTAAAGATTTTCATCCACATAAGCTACATTCTTTAATGTCCGGGCATACTCCTTGACCGCAGGGACATTGACAAAGCCTCCGATATTGATCCCGCAATGGCAGACGAAGACACCGATCCGGGGTTCTTCGCTTGCCACATCCGCTTCCTCAGGATACTCCTTCTTCATGGCCATCGTTCCCCTTGCCTGAGAGATGATTCCGGTTGCATTGGCCACAGCTCCGCTTGCCTGAGTGACGGTCTCTGGAATATCCTTGGGCGCCTCAAAGGCGCCACAGACATAGATTCCGGGCCTTAAGGTAGAGGTGGGTTCAAAGGGTTTGGTTTTACAGTATCCATACCCATCCAGTTCCACGCCCAGCTTCTTAGCCATCTCCATGGTCGTTTTGGAAGGAACCATCCCCACCGAGAGGACGACCAGTTCAAACTCCTCTTCCACAAGATTCCCTTCCTCGTTGAGATAGGTGAGAAGGAGATTCTTCGTTTTAAACTGCTCCCTGATCTTAGAGACCATACATTTGATGAAACGGACTCCGTATTCGGACTTCGCCCTCTCATAGTAAGCATCAAACCCTTTGCCATAGGCCCTCACATCCATATAAAAGATGGTGGGCTTAACAAAATGGACATGCTCTTTGGCGATGATGGCTTCCTTGGTGGCATACATACAGCAGATGGATGAGCAGTAATCATTTCCGCAATTGGAATCCCGGGAACCGACACACTGGATGAAAGCAATCCGTTCCGGGACCGTTCCATCCGAGGGCCTCAGGAGATGGCCCCGGTGCGGGCCGGTGGCGCTTAATAGCCTTTCGAATTCAATGCTCGTCACGACATTGGGATAGACTCCATAACCGAATTCCGGCCTGAGACGGGCATCGAAGACCTCATAACCAGGAGCAAGGATAACCGATCCGACATCGACCTTTTCAACGATCTGGCTTTCTTCATAATTGACCGCTTTTGCAAGACAGACCCTTTCGCAGAGTCCGCATCCGATACATTGTTCGCGATCAATGAGATAGACCTTTGGAATGGCCTGGGCATATTTGATATAGATGGCGGCCCTCTTGCTCATCCTTTCGTTGTAGGCATCGATGGCAGTGACCGGGCAGTGTTTGGCGCATTCACCGCAACCCGTGCACCGGTCGGGGCGGATGTATCTCGGCCTTCTTGTCAGGGTGACACTGAAGCGGCCGGGTTCACCTTCCATACCTTCCACATCCGCATTGGTAATGACACGGACGTTGAGATGTCTTCCGCACTCCACCAGTTTAGGAGACATGATGCACATCGAGCAGTCATTGGTGGGAAAGGTCTTGTCAAGCTGGGCCATCACTCCACCGATCGTGGGAGAGTTGTCAACCATGTAGACATAAAAGCCCGAATCGGCGAGATCGAGGGCAGCCTGCATTCCTCCGATTCCGCCTCCGATGACCATGACCGCCCCGATAGGTTGATCTTTTTTAGTTTTTGCTAAGTCTCTTGCAGCTTCCATAGGTTAATAACTCCAGCCCCTCACCCTGCCCTCTCCCCTGAGAGGAGAGGGGAAGGGTGAGGGGGATGACTTAGACGTTTCGTATGTACTTCGGAATCTTTCCTTCCTCCGACGGATCGAATGCAATTTTCCCTTCGCCGACCAATGAGACCAGGTAGGAAAGTGTCTCATTTAATTTAAGATCCAATGTCTGACTGATCTCCGCCGCAGGCAAGGGTTTCGATCCCACCAGGGCGATGATTCGATTTTTTATCAATTCGTCACGGATGGTGGTTTCAATCGCCGCATCCAATCTTTCTTTAGGAAGATGCTCATGATAAACATTCTCCTTCTCTATGAGATCAGGTCCTTTCCCAACCATCCAGCGAATTTTCTCTCCCTCGAGAGAAGATTGAACGGCCCGAAGTCTCCCTCTCATTTCCGGATCGAGAGGGGAGGGGCCCAGACCGCGAATCTTTTCGACGAATTGCCGAATCACCTGAGAAAACCTCTCTCCTTCGCCGGCGGAGACCCAGTCGAGGAGAAGCCTGTCTGATCCTACCCCGGCCATCTCCAGCAATTTCCGGGTGAGGTTTATCTTTTTCTCAGCCTGATAATTTCCAGTCAGGTAATGGCAGTCGCCGGGATGACATCCCAGGATCAAGACGCCATCATATCCGGCAAGAAAAGCCCTGGGGACGAAAAGGGGGTCAATCCGTCCGGAGCACATCACCCGGATGACACGGCTGTTGGGCGGGTACTGAAATCGGGAGATCCCTGCCAGGTCCGCCCCCGCATAAGCACACCAGTTACAGAGAAACGATAAAATTTTTGGTTCGAAAGCCATTTTTTACACCTTAATTCAATAATCGTTATTGAATTGGCATAAACATTGGAAAATCTCCCCTCACCCCTCTTTGCCAAAGAGGGGGAATCCCTCCCTTAGGAAAAGGGAGGTCAGGATGGATTTTACAAATCGATGTCATTACTATTTTGAGACTATTAATAAGCTTCATTTGCTAAACCCCAATAGACTCATTTTGCAATGAATCTTTTATCAAGCGGCTTTCTCCTTTGTGGAAACAAGGGCCTCGATCTGGGCGATCAACTGCTCATCGGAGAAGTGATGAACCGTGGCAGCCTTCTGAGGGCAGCTGGCGCTGCAGACGCCGCATCCCTTGCACGAAGCCGCAATCGTCTCTGCCTTGCTTCCTTTTGCGGTATCAACCACACGAATCGCATTAAAAGGGCAGAGCAGCTCACAGAGACCGCATCCCACACAACGTGTCTGATCCACCTCGGAGATGGTCGGAATCACGCTGACATATCCTTTAGCCACAGAGGCCGTGGCCCGTGCGACTGCCGCATCGGCCTGAGAGATGGATTCGCTGATGCTTTTTGGAAAATGTGCCAATCCGGCCAGGAAGATCCCATCCGTGGCAAAATCGACAGGCCGGAGCTTCATATGGGCCTCGAGGAAGAATCCGTCCGCCGTCAAAGGCACCTTGAGCATCTTCGCCAGAGTTTCATTCTCGTAGGGCAGGATGGAACTTGCCAGCACGACGAGATCGGGCCGCAGGCTGATTTGTTCCCCAAGGATTTTATCTTTAACCTTGAGAAGGAGTTTTCCTTCTTCGATGCTCAGATCGGGTTTTGAGTCGAGATCGTACCGGACAAATTCGACCCCCTGTTTTCTCGCCCGTGTGTAATATTGTTCCATCAAGCCATAGGTGCGGATGTCACGATAGAGGACGGTCACTTTTGTTTCCGGATGTTTCTCCTTGATCTTCAGTGCATTCTTGACGGCGACAGAGCAACAGATCCGGCTGCAGTTGGGATGTTCGGGAATCCGGGAGCCCACGCATTGAATCATAACGATATGGCGGTTCTGGCTTAGCTCTTCCCCGTGAAGTCCAATCTTCTCTTCCAGTTCTTTCTGGGTAATCACCCTTGGGTCCCGGCCATAGAGGTACTCATTTGGCGTACTCTCCTTTGCCCCAACCGCAACGATGACCACCCCATGATTGACCTCTTTCTCGGTTCCATTGGTCGAAATGACCGATTTAAAATTCCCAACATAACCATTGAGGCTTTTCAGTTCCGATTTTGTAAAGACCTCGATTCGAGGATTTTTGAGAACCTCGTTCATCGTCCTCCGCAGAAGTCCCTGCGGGTCATTTCCCTCAATGGTGTGATAGATATGGCGAAGATTCCCGCCCAGCTCTGCCTCCCTTTCCACCAGGGCGCAGTCAAATCCCTGCTGAGCCAAACCCAGGGCGGCCTTCATTCCTGAAAGACCGCCTCCGATGACCAGCCCTTTTTTAATGACCTCCACGAGAGGTTCCTTGAGGGGTTGAAGAAGATGGGATTTGGCGACCGCCATCCGGAGAAGTTCTTTGGCCTTTTCGGTGGCCTCTTTAGGCTGGTGCATATGGACCCATGAACACTGATCCCGGATGTTGGTCATCTCGAAGAGATATTTGTTGAGTCCTATCTCCCGGATGGTCTCCTGAAACAAGGACTCATGCGTTCTCGGCGAGCAGGAAGCCACGACCACCCGGTTCAATTGATTCTCCTCAACCGCCTTCTTGATCTTCTCCTGGGTATCCTGAGAGCAGGTGTAGAGATTCTCATCCACATAGACCACATCCTCGAGTGTCCCGGCGTAGTCTTTGACTTCAGGAACATTGACTACCCCACCGATGTTGATTCCACAGTGGCAGACAAAGACGCCGATGCGTGGCTTCTGTCCGCTCACATCCCTCTCTTCGGGATAAACCTTCTTTCTGGTCAATGTCCCACGTACATCGGAGAGAAGGCTTGAGGCGGCAGCCACTGCTCCGCTTGCCTGGGCAACGGTTTCGGGAATATCCTTGGGTCCCTGGAAGGCGCCACAGACATAAACCCCTGGCTGACTCGTCTGTAGGGGTGAGAACTCCTCGGTCTTGCAGAAACCATGGGTATCGAGTTCTAATCCGAGTTTACCGGCAAGCTCTTTTGCACCCCGAGAGGGGGTTAATCCTACTGAGAGGACGACGAGATCGAACTCCTCCTCTTTCAGTTTGGACTCAGAGTCAACAAAGGTGATAGCCAGATTCTTCGTCTTTGGTTTTTCGGCCACACGGGAGATCATCGAGCGTACGAACCGGACGCCATATTCTTTCTTCGCCCTTTCAAAGTAGGCGTCAAAGTCTTTACCGTGGGCGCGGATATCCATATAGAAGATCGTGGGCTCGACTTCGTGGTGATGTTCTTTGGCGATCACTGCTTCTTTGATAGCATACATACAGCAGACCGAACTGCAGTATTCATTACCGCAATTTCCCGTCATATCCCTGGAGCCTGCGCACTGGATCCAGGCGACCTTCTTGGGCGCTTTTCGATCCGAAGGCCTCAGAAGATTTCCCTGGAAGGGGCCTGAAGCGCTGAGGATCCGTTCAAATTGAATGCTCGTGATCACATTGGGCAACCTGCCATATCCATAAGCGGCCAACCGGTTTGCATCAAATTCATCGAAGCCGGGGCTCAGGATGATGGAACCTACACTGAAATGGACGACCTCCTCGTTCATCTGATGGTTGATGGCTCCTGCCTTGCAGATGGCCACACACTGGAGACATTCGGAACAGAGCCCGCAGTTGAGACACCGAAGAGCTTCCCTCTTTGCCTCTTCCTCGGTAAAGCCCTTCTTCACCTCTGAAAAGGTTTTTCTTCTCTCCTCAAGAGGGATCGTCTCCATATGCGCCCTTGGGGCTTTGGATTGACCCTGGTAAATCTCTTCGTACCGGGCCTTTTCGATATCCGGTTTTTTCCTTCCCTCCTGGAGGTCCTCGCCTCTGAGAAATCGATCGATGGAGATGGCTGCCTCTTTGCCGGCAGCCACGGCCTCGATGGCGATCCAGGGTCCGGTGACCGCATCGCCTCCGGCAAAGACTCCTTTTTTTGAAGTTTGAAGGGTTGCAGGATCAACCCGGATTGTTCCCTGAGGAGTGGTTTCAATCTCCATCCCCTTGAGAGGAGAAAGATCAGGGGCCTGACCAATGGCAGGGATGATCATATCGACTTCAACCAGGAAGTCCGAGCCCTGGACCGGAATGGGCCGTCTTCGCCCGGACGAATCAGGCTCTCCCAATTCCATACGGATACATCGAAGAGAGGCGATCTTTCCATCTTTAAGAGTGATCTCCATTGGAGCCGCCAAAAACTGGAATTTGATTCCCTCTTCATCGGCCTCTTTCACATCTTCCTCATAGGCAGGCATCTCATCCCGTGAACGGCGATAGATGATCGTGACCTCCTCTGATCCCAGACGAAGGGCCGATCGGGCTGCATCGATCGCCACATTTCCTCCTCCGATCACTGCAACCCGCTTACCCACCGCAACCTTCTGGCCAAGGTTGGCCTTTCGCAAGAAGACGACTCCCGGGATGACATTGGGATTGTCCTCGCCGGGGATGTTCAGCTTTTGATCCTGATGGGCGCCCACACCAAGAAAGACAGACTGGTATCCCTGGTGGAAGAGGCCATCGATGGTCAGATCAGGGCCGATGGGGGAGTTGGTCTTGATCTCCACGCCAAGGGACTGGATGGCCTTGATCTCTTCAGCCAGAATATCTCTGGGAAGGCGGTAGGAAGGGATGCCGGTATGAAGCATTCCACCTGTGACAGGAAGGGCCTCAAAGATCGTAACCGGATATCCTTTTTGCGCTAAATAGGCTGCTGCCGTCAGTCCGGCAGGTCCGGAACCGACAATGGCTACTTTCTCTTCTTTTGCCTCTTCCTTCTGCGTGGGAAGTTCTGTCTTAACCTGATCGGCCACGAATCGTTTCAGTTCACAGATGGCAATGGGTTCATCCAGATCCTTACGATTGCATTCCTTTTCGCAGGGATGGGGACAGATCCGTCCCAGCACTCCAGGAAGAGGGAGGTTTTCCCAAATTAAGGAGAGAGCCTCTTTGTATTTTCCAGCTCCAATGAGCGCCACATAACCCTGAACATTGATACCTGAAGGGCAGGTGAGGCCACAGGGAGCCCGATCTCCTTTTTCAATCGTGAAGATATTGGGAAAAGCCTGCGCATAAGGTCGGTAGATGGCCTTCCGGTCTACCAGGATTTCGTCGAATTGACTCTTGATATGAACCGGGCAGGCTTCTGGACATTCCCCGCAGCCCGTGCATTTGGAGGAATCGACGAAACGGGATTTCTTTCTCACGGTCACTTCGAAGTTGCCGGGTTCCCCCTTTACCTCTTCCACCTCAGAGTAGGTCAGGGGCATGATGTTCAGATGACGGCCGGCCTCGACCAATTTTGGAGAAAGAATACACATCGAGCAGTCGTTGGTCGGGAAGGTCTTGTCGAGCTGGGCCATCACCCCGCCAATGGCCGGGGTGGATTCCACAAGGTAGACATAGTAACCTGATTCGGCAAGGTCGAGAGAGGCCTGGATCCCTGCGATTCCACCGCCCACAACCATCACTGCTCCGATTTTATCAGCCATTTCATTCACCCCAGTAAATAACGAATGTCGTAACACTTTAGCTGTTTGAAAATCTTTGTAAAATCCCTCCCGACCTCCCTTTGCCCTCCGGGTCGGAGACCACTCTGGGTCGGAGACCAAAGGGAGGAGATAGGGGTTTCCCCCTTTGGAAAAGGGGGATTAAGGGGGATTTTATGATGATTCTTTTGATCATTTGATGGATATTGGGTTTCATTTGTACTTTGACATTTGGCATTATTTTTATATCAACCCCTTGGTATTCAGCATCTTGAGGGGGTTGGTGATATGGTGACCCAGCCACTTCTTTGCATCTTTATGGCCCATGGCCAATCCCATGAGCTCTGAAAAATAGAGGATGGGGATGTCGAAATGATCTCCCACCTCTTTTCCCAATTCGTCCTGACGGGTATCGAGGTTGGCATGACACATGGGACACCCTGTGACCAGGCAATCCGCCTCCGCCTCTTTTGCCATGGATAGGATTTTGCCGCTCAATCTCCTGACAATATCGGTCCGTGTCATCACCAGGCTGGCTCCGCAACAGTCGGCCTTATAGGACCAGGGAATCGGTTCAGCGCCGAGTATTTCCATCAACCGGTCCATATGGTCGGGGTCCTCATACCGTTTTATTCCAGTCAGCTTGGGAGGGCGAACCGTAAGGCACCCGTAATAACAGACAACCTTGAGACCCTTGAGAGGTTTTGTCCGCTTTTTCTTCACCTCTACAAGGATGGGTTCGTCACAGAAGAAGTCCAGGGAGTATCGGATGGGAACATTTCCCTTATAACCGAACGGGACATTCTTAGAATGTTCCTTTACTTCTTTTTCTGCAGCTTTAAAACGGCTGTAGCAGGCTACGCAGGGGACGAGTAACTCCCGTCGCGTCTTCTCTGCGAGGGCAAGATTCCGGGCGGCGAGATCGATAGCCAGGGCTTCGTCCGTGCAGTGAGCCGAGCTGGCGCCGCAACAGGTCCAATCTTCTAACTCCCGAAGCTGGAGACCGAGAAGCTCAGATACGCCCCGAATCGATTCATCATATTCCTTGGCCGTCCCGTGAAGGGAGCATCCAGGATAATAAGAAATCTCTTTCACTTTCTCCTCCTACACTCTTTTTTATCAATCATCGAAAATTGCTTGATGTGAATTGCTAATTCCAAAATCAAGCGATTTTCTCATAAATTCTTTGTAGCCGAAGGCTTTAGCCTGCGTCTATCCTTCACCCATTAGGTGAAAAATTCATTTGAAAGAAATCACGCAACCTAAAGGTTGCGGCTACCTTATCTCTTCCCTTTCTCAAAAGAGTTGAAGATCTCCTTGATTTCTCTTCCCCCTCCGAACTTGGATGGAAGGAGCTTGATCTTCCCTTTACGGTACATCTTCCACCCCAGGGAAGCGTCTTTAAAAAAGTCCCGGGTTTTCGCTTTGAACTGGAGGATGAGGCTCAGTTCGTGAATCCGGCCTTTGGACTTGATCGTATCGAGAAAGACAGAGTGAAAGACCGGAACATCCTTTTCCCCTGGTTTGATCCCGGATCGAGAGGAGATTCCTCTTAAGATATCCATGATCTTCGCAATATCGATGTTATTGGGGCATCTCACACTGCAGGCATAGCAGGAAGCGCAGATCCATATCGTTTTCGAACCCAGGACCTTCTCCCTGTGATCATACTGAATATGACGAAGCACCTGATTGGGAAGGATGTCCATGGCATAGGCGACCGGGCAGCCCGCCGAACACTTCTGGCATTGATAGCAGGCCTGCAGGGTTTCCCCGCTTGCCTGAACGACTTCTGATAGAAAGGAGTTTGTATTCATCATTAACCTCGCCTCATTGAAGAGATTGCCCCTCCAGAATGGGTTGCATTTGGGGTTGAACGGGGAGCTCGATTGTAAAGGTCGTGCCTTTGCCGACCGTGCTCTTAACGCCAATTTTCCCTCCGTGTTCCTCAATAATTCCGTAAGAAGTAGCGAGACCCAGGCCTGTTCCCTTTCCGATATCCTTTGTCGTGAAGAAAGGTTCGAAGATACGGGTGAGATTCTCTTGCGGGATGCCTTCGCCGGTATCTGCAAATTCGATCAGCACTGTCTTTCTATCCGGAGAGGGGAGGGTGGTGATGGTTAAGGTCCCATTGCCATGAATGGCCTCTGCCGCATTGACGATGATATTCATAAAGACCTGTTTCAACTGGCTCGCATTTCCCTTGACAAAGGGTAAGAACGGATCGAATTCCTTTAGAATCTGAATGTTGTGAAAGAGGGCCTGGTTGACCAGGAAGAAGAGGCCATCGTTGATCGCCCGGTTGATATCCGTGGGTTCCTTCTTCGGTTCGGTCTGGCGGGCAAATTCGAGCAGGCTTTTAACAATATCTTTGCAGCGGCCGGCCTCCTGAACGATTCGGGCAAGATCTCCCCGTTTGGGGTCTTCCTCCGGAATGTCTTCCATCATCAGGCTTGAGTAGATGAGAATGCCACCCAAGGGGTTATTGATTTCATGGGCAATGCCTGCGGCCAACTTTCCGAGGGAGGCCATCTTCTCAGAGTTTAGCAGCTGGAGATGGGTTTCCTGAAGCTTCTTCTCCATGATCAGCCGGAGCCTCAGGTCGGTAAAGATACCGACGCTGGCAATCTCCTGTCCTGTCCCATTGTAGATCAGGGCGGCGGAAAGCTGAATCGGGATCTCTATCCCTTCCTTATTGATGACATTGAATTGAGAAGGGAGGAGCTTCCCAGTTCCTCCGTAATCCGGGCTCCGGAGCCTTTTCATAATCTCCTTTGCAATGCCCGGCGGGTAGACCTGGGTAATGTGAAGCTTTCCGATCACCTCTTCAGCCTTATATCCGCTCAGGGCTTCCGCCCCCTTATTGAAGATGAAAATATTGCCCTTCATATCGGCGGCAATGATTCCGTCGACGGAACTCTCGATCAGATTCATAAAGAATTCATTGGCTTCGCGAAGCTCGTCTTCTATTCGTTTCCTCTCCGTGATATCGAGGTTGATTCCTTCGTAACCGATCGTCTCTCCTTTTCCATTTTTAAGGGGATGGCCGGTTAACAAGACGGTGATCTTGTTGCCGTCCTTCTTCTTGAAATCCACTTCCATGTCTTTGACATAGCCGTCCCTCTCGGTCCTCTCCCTGAGAATCTTCCGGTCTTCCGGGTTGACATAGAGGTCCCGGGCAATATCGACTTTGAGAAATTCTTCCTTATCGGCATAACCCAGCATGTCGAGGAGGGCCTGATTGCAATCCATGAACCTGCCCTCCTTCGAGCTGATGAAGAGGCCGTGTCTCACCCGTTCGAAGAGCCTCCGGAGCTTTTCTTCGGAGTCCTTTAATTCTCTTTCGAATTTTTTCCGGTCCGTGATGTCCTTAAGATAGGCGTAGCCTTTGCGAACCCCATGAGATGTCCCAGCGAGGGCAATGCAGACTTCGGCCTCCTTGACCTCACTACCGGAGGTGATGAGATGAGCCTCCGTGCAGGTTTTTTCACCGTACCGGTCAGGATGGAGAAAGAGATCTTCGATAAAGGACTGATGAGGTTTGTCCAGAAGCGAGAGGATGGTCATCTTTAGTAACTCTTCGTTCGAATATCCGGTGATCTCCGAGGCCATTCGATTGGCATATTCGATACGGTGGCTTTCGTCGAAAACCAGAATCCCGTCATTCCCAAGTTCGGCGATGGCATGGAACATCCCGGCTTCGACCTTCTTGTCGACGAGGGGGAGCCGTTCAATCGGCCTTTTTCTTTTCGTCGGTGGAGACAATTTTTTTGCCATCATCTCTTTTTAAAAAAATTAATAACACTTTAGTTCTTTGAAAAAGGCTTAATAAAATCCCTCCCCGCCTCCCTTTGCCTGCCTTTGGCAGGATAAAAAGGCCAAAGGGAGGTGAAATACTTCCCCCTTTGAAAAAGGGGGATTGAGGGGGATTTGGGATATTACGATATCTTGATCAGACCTCTTTTTCAAAGCACTAAATTGATACAAAAGTTCCATTTTTATAGCCCCACCTGGTCAAGCAGGGCGGGGATCAGATTCTCCCAACCGATGGGAATGATCTGGATGCCCCGGCAGAGCGGTTTCATGGCTCTGATGAGATCCCCGGCAATTTCGACACTCGCTTTCTGTTTGTCGGAGGCCTTCATCAATCGATCAATAACCGAATCCGGGATTAAGGCTCCTTCCACATGTTTATTGACATATCGGGCCATACCGACCGATTTGAGCAGGGTGATGCCCGCGATGATGGGCACTTTGAAATGGGCTACTTTTTTAACAAAATTCTCCAGAAGGCCCGGATCGTAGATTGAGCCGGTGAAGAAAAAGTTGGCGCCCAGCCGGATCTTCTTTTCCATATCCATCATCTCGAGGTCAAGGACATGGCCTTTGGCAGCCGCATTGACCTGGGTCCCGACAAATAATTGAGGTTTGCCCTGAAGGTCATTGCCCATAAGATCATAACCCTCCTGGAGACGTTTGGCCGCACCGAGCAAGCCCATCACATCAAGATCGAATACGGCCTGAGCTTCAAAATGATCCCCGATGGAGGGAGGGTCTCCCCGAAGGATCAGGACATTCTTTAAACCCAAGGCAGAGACATTGAGGAGCTCGGACTGAAGCGCCAATCGGTTTCGGTCGCTGCATGAGAGATTGGCGATCACCTCCAGCCCCTTTTCCTTCAGGAGGGCGCACACGGAAAGAGAGCCCAGCCTCATGATGGCATTCTGAAGATCCGGAACATTGACGGCGTCCAGACGGCCTTTCAACCGTTCCGCATTTTCATAGAGCTCGGAGAGGTCAATCCCTTTTGGGGGCTGGAGTTCAGCGACGACAACAAACTTCCCGGATTCCAAGCGTTCTTTGAATGTCATGGGCATTCTCCTAAGATCATTGCAAATTGATCAATTAGCAATGAGCAATTAGCATTGATTTAACATATTGCTAACTTTGCATTGCTAATTTTGTAATTTGCATCAATGTGTTATGGATTCCTGATTCCCTGATCCCCTTCATTAAGTGATTTGGGGACGGGGCAACAACCCGGCCATCTCGGTAATCTGACTCGTCATCTGCTCCCACTCGATGGCCATGATATGAACCCCGTGGACCCCTTCGATCTCTCTCAGTTCCTGGATTTGTTCGACACAAAGCTTGATTCCTTCTTCAGCCGGTTTCTTCGCCTTCACGATCCGGTCAATGATTTGATCCGGGATGATGATTCCCGACACATTCTTGGCCATATATCGAGCCATACCTCCAGATTTTAGGGGAGTCACACCGGCCAGGATATGGACCTTTTCATGAAGGCCTCGATCCCTCACCATCTTCATCCACTCTTTGAAGCGTGTCATATCGTAGATGCACTGGGTCTGGATGAAGTCAACCCCTGCGGAGGCCTTCTTGGCCAGCCGGATGGCCCGGAATTCAAAGGGGTCGCCAAAGGGATTCTCCGCTGCCCCGATGAAGAGCTTGATCTCTCCCTCAATCTTCTCTTCTCCCCCGAGGAGCGTCCCCTTATCCCTCATCGTTCGAACACAATCAATCAACTGGATGGAATCCAGATCGTGAACATTCTTCGAGTCAACCTGGTTTCCAAAGGTGTGATGGTCTCCGGTGAGGCAGAGCATGTTCCGGATGCCCAGAGCCGTTGCGCCAAAGAGGTCGCTCTGGATGGCGATGCGATTCCGGTCCCGTGTGACCATCTGCATCACCGGCTCCAATCCCATCTGAATGAGAAGGGAGGAAGTGGCGATGCTCGACATCCGGACGATGGCGGTCTGGTTATCCGTGACATTGACCGCATCGACATAACCTTTCAGGAGATCGGCCTTCCGTTGAATAACGCTCACATCGTTTCCCTTTGGAGGACCCAGCTCGCCTGTGACGGCAAAGAGATCTTTTGATAAAATCTTTTCAAGATTGCTTCCTGCTTTCATACCTTGAGATCCTCCCTCACGATTCTTCTCGGTCCGCTGTCTCTCGATTCCACTCCCCATCGCCTGGCCGGGATGATTTCTTCCATCCTGTAAAGTTGGCCCAGTCCTTTGAGCCGGTCATAGATGAGCTGCCAGGCACAGTCCGCCTCCCTTTTGATTTCGCACTTCCCTTTCGAGGAGCCTCCGCAGGGTCCGTTAAAGAGCTGTTTGGCGCAACGGGCGACCGGACAGATGCCTCCTGTCCTTTCGAGAATGCAATTCCCACAGGCCTGGCAACGTTCTTCCCAGACCCCATGAGTCACTGTTTCGCCCAGGAAGGTTGTATTGACGCCCGGAAAGACAGGAGTCTTCGGAAAATGGCGCGCTAGCGTCTGGACACCCACTCCGCAGGCGATGGAGATGACCGCTTCGACCTTCTCGATGGTTTCCGATAGTTCGGAGGCAAATTCGGGCTCACATTGACGGGCAGGGGTCGCCTCCAGCACCTCCAGGGACTTTCCAGACTTTCTGAATGCCATCTTGAGAGCGGAAGCCAGAAGCTCCACTTCCTTTTCGCCTCCGGCATGGCAGACCGTGACGCATGCCCCGCACCCGGACAGTAAAATTCTGTCGTAGGGACTGAGGTACCTTAAAATTTCATCCATGGGTTTCTGTTCAGCCTTGATCATTGATGCCTCCTAAAAAGAACATGGAAGAATGGAATATTGGAATACTGGAATCATGGGTATAGGAAGCTTCGCTTCCTTCAGGCGGATTTCGTTCATATTTTGCATTTAGTTGTATCCCCATTATTCCAACATTCCACCATTCCATTATTCCCGAACTTATATTTTGGCCGGGTTGGGTCCCAGCTTTTTTAACTGTTCCGATTTTCGTTGAAGCGCCTCTGCCATTTTATGACCGCAGTTGGTGGCCAGATGGCAGATTTCGATCCGTTCCTTCTCGATCCCGATCTTTTCCAGGATGCGATGGGCATAGGAGAGACGACCTTTTGCCCGGAGATTTCCTCTTAGGAATTGACAGTTTTGTTCGTAACAGGCAAAGATCAGAACGCCGTCCGCTCCTCTCTCCAGCGCCTTCAGGAGATAGAGAGTCTCGATTCGACCCGCACAGGGCACGCGAACGATCTCGACATTTCGGGGAAGTTTGAGTTCCAAACTTCCCGCCATATCCGCGGCGGGATATCCGGACTGGTCGCAACAGAAAGCCACAATCTTGGGGTCAAAGGCCGGCATGTCAACTCCTTAAAGCAAAAGTTCAAATGTCAAAATCCCTGCCTTCGCCGAAGCGGCTTCGCGCAGGCAGGCAAATGCCAAATGAATGTCAAATTCCAAAATGCGTAGCTCAACCCTTCAGGGTTGTTATTACTCAGATCTAAATTGAGCAATTCTTTTTGAAATACCCAATGGCTGCAGTCTTTAGCTTGCGTTTTTAAATCACCCATCAGGTGATTCGTAGGGCAAGGCTTCAGCCTTGCATGGGAAGCACCCCTAAAGGGTTGCCCTACGATTAAATTTATAAAAATCGCTCAATTTAGGTCAGAGCTAAAGCCCTGAATTACGAAATTTGAAATTTGGATTTGATTTGACATTTGAGCTTTGAAATTTGGCATTATCATTCCATCAGTCCCATCTGAGCGTAGATCTGTTTGTCTGTAAGATGATGCAGTGTGATCGCCTTTGCAGGGCACTCGCCGACACAGATTCCGCATCCATAACATGCAACGGGATCGACCCTGGCGGCTCCCCACTTCAGCCCCTCTCCCGTTCCCGGAGGGGCATAGGTATTCTTCTCGGCATATTTCTCCACCGTGATGGCGGAGTGAGGGCAGAGCCTGGGGCAGGTGTAGCAGACTGCACATTTTGCGGGATCGACCTCCGCAACAGAAAGGTCGTAAGCATAGGCCCCTTTTGAAAGGAGGGCGATCACCTCCTGTGCCACCGCCTTTGCCTCGATCAAGGTTTCCGAAACTTCCTGAGGGAACCGGCAGCCACCCGCCACAAAGATTCCCCTCCGGTTTGATCTGACCCGGAGAAGCTGGGGATTATCCTCCATCAGGAACCCCCGATTCCCAAGATGAAGACCGAGCGTCCTGCAGAGGCTTTCGGTCTCCGGATTCGGAACGAACGCTTCGCTGAGGACGACGAGATCAGGAAGGATGGAGACAAGCCATTCATCTTCCTTGTGGATAGCTGCCGTGTCCTTCACATCGACCTGAATCTGACCCTTGACGGTGGAGAGCTTCGGAGGCTCGTCATATTTGAAGAAGAGGACGCCTCGCTCTCTCGCCCTCCGGTAGAGGCGCTCCATTCCGTCGGCTGCGACCTTTACGTCTTTACAGCAAATAGCCACCTGGCATCCCAAATGTTCCTGGAGAACGAGAGATTGTTTAATAGCGTTGATCGAATCAACTTTAATATCCTCATTGACCTCATCGAGAACATAAACCACTGTCTCGACCTTCTTGCCGCCCCATTCGATAGACCCTTTATTTGTTCCCCATAATAATTTTTCTATTTGCGGGAGGGTGGTCACCCCCTCGTGATTGTAAATCCCTCTTATTCCCTTAAGGGATGCGAAACCAGTGGACACCACAATCGCTGATGGAGAAAGCATCGTTTCTTTCTCATCAGAGCCAACAATTCTCGCTCGAAACCGACCGAGATGGCCATCGAGGTGTTTCAAAACACTTTGTGTGAGAATCGTAATATTAGAAGTCTTTTCAACTTGAATAATCTTGTTTTCGAGCCAAATTTCAGCTTCTTCAGGGCGATTGTAAAACCATCGAAGCTCTTCAGCTTTTCCACCAAGACATTTTCCCTTCTCCACAAGGGTGACATGAATGCCAAAGGTCGCCAAGGCCTGAGCTACCGTGATCCCGACCATACCCCCTCCGATGACCAGGGCTTCAGGCTTCAATGGAAGGGATCGAGCCTCAATGGGTCCGGAGGAGGAGGCCATATGGATCGCCTTGATCAGGATCTTTTGGGCTTTATCGATTGCATCCTCTTCATTGGCCATGGCCCGGAGCGCCTGTTCTCTCAGATTGGCAACAGTGAAAAGATAGGGATTGACGGAAAAGGCGTATCCGAATTTATGGAAAGAGGTCTCATAGATTTTGGGGCTTCCTCCAAGGATGAGAAACCTGTCCGCTTCTCCTGCCTTCAGACGTTCAGCCATCCTTGCCAATGCATGGGGGGAGGCGAGGTCCTCTTCCTCAACAGCGAAAGCAATCTCCGGGAGTCCCCGGATGGCAGAGACGATCTTTTCTCGGAAAGCGGCAGGGATCGATCCCTGCATCGTATCGATAAATATGCCGATCCGGGTCATTTAACTCCTCCCTTTCAGATATTGCCGGACAGCGCAGGCAATCGATTTGGAATGAATGATGGAACGATCGATGTCCTTCGGCCCGCTGCAAGCTCCTGCGACGAAGATGCCGGTTTGGGCAGGCGGAGGGGCAAAAAAACCTTCCTCATTGAAATTCAGGCCAAAGAGCCGGGCAAGTGAATTCGATTCCTTTCTCAACACCATTCCGACGGAAAGGACGATCAGGTCGAAAAGCTCTTCCACCACCCCGCCCTTTACAGGATCTGTCAATCTCACCTTCAAGCTATCGGAAAGGGGAGAGTGGTAGACCTTTGAGGGAAGGCTCCGGATCAACCGTATCCCGTTGTCCTGCCGGCAGGAGTTTAGGAACTGGCCAAAAGAGGCTCCGGCAGGCTGGATGTCCATATAGAGGAAGGCGGCCTTTATCTCGGGGTATTGATAACGGATCGCCTTGATCAGGCGGAGCGCATAGGCACAGCAGACCTGGGAGCAGTAGAGGTTTCCGATAGACTCATCCCGGCTTCCAACACACTGGAAGAAGGCCACGGTTCCAGGAAGTTTTCCATCGGAGGGACGGAAAAGCTTTCCCCGGAGACGGAGCATTTCGTCCAGGTCCCTGGCGGTGATCACATTTTTAAACCGGCCATACCCGTATTCGGCCTTCCGGGAGGCATCAAAAGGATCGACTCCTGCCGCAATCACAATGGCGGAAATCTTCAGATCCATCCTCTCAGTTCCTTTTTTTAAGGAGACGGTATAGGCCCCCGGCTCTCCTGTCAGGCCGGTCAGTTCGGTGCCGGTGAGAACGGAGAAGGAGGATCCGCTGCGGATCTCCGAAACCCTCTTGTCCACGACACAGGCAAAGCATTGATTGCAGGATTCGGAAGCCTTGCAACAGAAAGAGGCGGCAAGTCCGCCCAGGGCGGATTCTCTTTCAATCAGGAGCGTGGAAATACCCGACTGCGCCAATTCATTTCCCACTGTTATACCCGATATCCCTCCGCCGACAATTAAGACATCTTTTTGCACTGATTCGTCACTCCCTGTTTGATCAGCTAATTTCAGATTTCATATTTCGTATCAATTTAGTAGTTTGAAATAGTCCAGAATAGGTCAGGCATCTTGCCTGACCTATTACCGCCATCCGAGGCAAGATGCCTCGGCTATTCGGTGGTGTTTAAACCTTGCCGCTAGACCACAAGGCATATCTCCGGCAACGCCCTGCCGGGGTTGGAGAGCCGGATATAATGAATCATGTGATTGATCGTGGCGATGGAGAGGACAGCCAGATCATCCCCTTTCAACTCCCTCGCCTTCTTTCCCGAGAAGAGGACCTGCATGGAAGAGGGAAATTCCTGATCTTTATGGTTATAGAGGAAATAGCATTCCACTTCCGGATAAAATATCTTTTTCACCATCCAGTCACACCGGATGGGAGGGGAAGCCACCCGTTCTCCTCCTATATATTGCGTCATCTTCTCCACGTCATCGAGATATTCGAAAGCCTCCGATCTCCTGGCCACCTCTTTTTTGAGATAGAGATCATGAACCACCACGCCTTCGATCTCCTTCAGGGTTAAGAACTCTCTATCCATCTCTCCGGCCTCCTGTCTCTTTGAGATAGAGGGCCCCCGTGGGACAGACCTTCACGCACTCCAGACAGGATTCACATCCCGATGAGGCGAGGGGAAGATGGTCGAAAGTCGTGACGACCATCTCAAACCCTCTGTAGGCAAAATTGAGCAAGGATTTCCCGAGGCCCTGACACGTCAAGACACATTTTCCGCATTTCACACACTTTCTCGGATCATAGGCGAAGAGGGGATGAGAATCATCGATGGAAAGATCGCGGACAAGGCTCCTCAGGTTTTTGGGCTGAAGGGTCATTTTAAGCGACGAGGCCGTCCTGATCAACTCGCAGTCCTTCCTCTTTGGGCAATTCTTGCAATCGATGAGATGGTCGCTCATGATCAGCTCAAAGGCCGTCCGTCTCATCCTCTCTATCTTTTCCGTATGGGCGTAGACTTTCATCTTCTCACGGACGGGTTCCGAACAGGCGGTAACCATTTCCCTGCGGCCGCCGACCTCTACCTCAACGAGACACAGACGGCACCCGCCAAAAGGAAGGTCTGCGCTTTCCATGGCACAGAGATGGGGGATATGGATCCCGGAACGCAGAGCCGCCCAGAGGATCTTCTCCCCGGGTTCCGCCGCTATTTCTTTACCATCGATGATCAAGGATGGCATGTTGTATCCTTAGTATATCAATTCATACCGGTGAATTATTTTACCCCACCCCCACCCTGACCCTCCCCCCTGCCTTCGCCGAAGCGGCTACGCGCAGGCAGGCTGAAGGGGAGGGGAATCATCACGCACTTCGCGTGATTCCTCCCCCTTCAAGGGGGAGGGTAGGAAGGGGATGGGTCTCTCCGATCTTCGGGGAGACTTTCATGACAGCACGATACTCTTTGGGACAGACCTCCAGACAGATCCCGCATTTCACACATTTTGACTGATCGATGACCTTGATGTTCTTTTCATCCGGATGGATGGCTTCTGACGGACACTTAAGGACGCAATGCTCACAGCTTCTCTGGCATTTGTCGTAAACGATCAGGTAAGAGATGAGGTCGCGGCAGACGAGAGCCGGACATCGCTTTTCAACCACATGGGCGACATATTCCTCTTCAAAATACCTCAGGGTGGTGAGGATGGGATTTGGAGCGGTTTGCCCCAGGCCACACAAAGAGCCCTCAACGATCTCCTCTGAAAGTTCTTTGAGAAGGCGGAGATGATCCAGGGTTCCTTCTCCCTTTGTGATCTCCTCTAACAGGAGAAGGAGATGTTTGGTTCCTATCCGACAGAAGGTGCACTTCCCGCAGCTCTCGCTCTGGGTGAAGGCGAGAAAGTATTTGGCCATATCGACCATGCAAGTCTCTTCATCCATCACGATCAGTCCACCGGAGCCCATCATTGAACCAAGGAATTTTAAGGAGTCGAAGTCAACTGGCGTATCGATATATTGAGCGGGAATACATCCGCCTGAGGGCCCCCCGACCTGGATAGCCTTCATTTTTTTCTCTTCTTTAATCCCCCCTCCAATTTGATAGATAACCTCCTTAAGGGTTGTTCCCATTCTCACCTCAGCGAGCCCCGATTCCCTGATCTTTCCCGCAAGGGCAAAAACGGTTGTCCCCTTTGAGTGGAGGGTTCCGATTTTTGAAAACCACTCCGATCCCTTCAGCAGGATAGGGGGGATACAGGAGAAGGTCTTCACATTATTTAAGAGAGTGGGTTTACGAAAGAGGCCCTTCTCAACAGAATGGGGCGGTCTGACCCTTGGCATGGGCCTTCTTCCCTCGATCGAATACATCAATGCCGTCGATTCGCCGCATACAAAAGCCCCTGCTCCAGGATAGACCTTTATGTCGAAGTCAAACCCTTTTCCTAAAATATCTTTCCCAAGCAGGCGATGCTCCCTGGCCAGCATTAAGGCATGATTGACCTTTTCGATGGCAAGGGGATATTGTGAACGGATATAGACGTAACCCTGATGGGCTCCGAGGGCATAACCGGCAATGGCCATTCCTTCGATTACCTGATGAGGAGAGCTCTCAAGAACGACCCGGTCCATGAAGGCGCCAGGATCGCCTTCATCTCCATTGCAGACGATATATTTGGGATGCCCCTCTGCCTTGAAACATTCCTCCCATTTCATCCCTGCCGGAAAGCCGGCGCCTCCCAGTCCCCTCAAGCCCGAGATCTTCACCTCCTTGATGATCTCTTCTCTGAGCATGGTCAGGGCTTTGTCAAGCGCTTCATATCCGCCCAGGGCGATATAATCCCTGATCTCTTCAGGGTCGATTACTCCCGCATACCGAAGGATGATTCTTTCCTCCTTTTCAAATCTTTCAAGTTCCGGGATATAGGGAATACCCCCTTCTTTCATCTCCAGAGTCCCAATGGCCAGATCGAAACAGGGATCATCTTCGATCAGGTAATTGTAAACGATTCTAAAAGCGTCTTCCGGTTTCAGGTTTTTATAGCAGATCGTGGGATTGCCTTGTTTCGTGATATAGACGAGGGGCTCGGCAAAACAAATTCCCAGGCATCCCACTTTGATAATCTCTCCCTGGAGGTGATGTTTGATCAGCCCATTTTCAAAGGCCTCTGCTACCTCAAGCGCACCGACCGATATCCCACAGGTGCCACACCCGATAAAGATCTTGGGCGTCCCGCCGGCCATTTTCTCCCGGCGGAATTGTATTGCCTGATCTCTGATTTGTGAATAATTCATATTAGGTAGAAAATAGCTTCTTTAAATCCCTCCCCGCCTCCCTTTGGCAAAGGGAGGTGTAATTATCCCCCTTTGGAAAAGGGGGAATGAGGGGGATTTTCATTGTTCGAGGATGACGACTCAAAAGATTGCTAAAAACCGGTTAACCCTTTTTATTCTTGTCCCGGAGGTTGATGATGACTTCCTCCACCGTTCCGGGAGTCATTTTAGGGTAGATCTGACTGTTGATTTTGACCACAGGGGCGACATTACAGCACCCAAAACAGGCTGTGGACTCGAGGCCGAAATTTCCGTCCTCCGTAGTATCCCCCTTTTTGATCTGGAGTTCCCTTGAGAAGGCATCGAGGATTAAGTTCCCCCCCAGGAGGTAGCAGGCGGTCCCCAGACAGACATGGATGGGGTTGCGGCCAGGGGGCTTTCTTCTGAACTGATTGTAGAAGGTGACTACACTAAAAATTTCAGAAGGAGGAAGATGGAAAAAGCGAGCTACACTCTCCATGACCTCTCGTGAGAGGTAGCCCACTTTCTCCTGAATCTCTTGTAGCACGGGGAGTAAATTTTCTCTCTCCGGATGGAACCTCCTGAGAATCTCCTCTATTTGCTTTGACTCTTCCATTTCTCAATCATTTGGGGAAGAAAGGCGGGTAGATCGCTTGCCTCACGGGGACCCACAATCACTTCCCAGCCCTGTAATTCCTCTTCGAGCTCTCCCTTGATCCTTGCGGCAAATCCAGGGATGATGACCCTCTTATTCTTAATTTTATCTCCGACCCCTATTTTCTTGAGAAATGGTCCGGCCGTGTCTCCGCTAAATTTTCCCGTTGACCAGGCCGCAAGGACACATAGACCCTCCGTATCTTTTACACAGAGATAGGCGGGGATTTTGCTGTTTTCGATCTCACTGGCCACCGCAAAATAGGTCAGTGCGAAATTGGTCGTCAGAAGCACCGGCGATTCGGGAGAGACCGCTCCGATTTCGTAAATCTTCTGCTCGACGGCGAGGGGGACCCTCGGATCGGTGAAGATGTTCTGCCTCAGGACAAGAAGGGGATAGAGGCTCTCTTTCTCAAAATCGGAAAGAACGACAATCCCTGCATACTTTACCATTCCTACCGATGCCAGCATGGTTTCCTCCATCTTATCTTCCGTGAGCAAGCACGGAAGGGAGAGAATCGGGTAACCCAGCGGCCGGAAGGTCTTCTTGAGGGCGGCCCTCCGAATGAGGGTGTAGTCCCTGATCATCTCTTTCAACGATTTAGGGGAGGGATCGAGGACGATGTCCTGGATGCCTTCCTCCTTGAGTCGTTTGGTGATGGGAATGATCTCTTCAATTCCTACCGTCTTGATTCCGATAGGTGTGGGTTTAGCCTTTATCTTTGGGAGAGCGGCATCAAGATTCTCTTTGGTGATGGGGTAGAGAAGGGGGTTTTTATCTGCGATCAGGTCCCTTGCTTTAAAGAGGGTGTCCAGATCCTCACAGATTAAGACGATGGGAAATCCTTCTGTGGCTACCCTCTTCACCAGCCCCAGATACTTCTCAGCATTTCCCGCATACTTCAAAGCGAAGAGATTCGCTTTTAGCTTCTGACCCACCCGGTCAAACTGGAGCGTTTTAAGTTTGTTGATCTTTGCGGAAATAGTTGCTTCCTCCTCCTTGTCAGTGATGAGGATGGCGATCCCCGAAGGCCTGTAAAAAGTCTTCTCGTGACGGTAGATGACCTCTTCCTCGCCCATGCTGATGGCATTTTCCCCTGTGCCAACCGTCACGAGTTTGATCGGGGGGGCCAATGCTTCTTCGAGCTCGGTTTTTACCTCTGCGGACAGATACGAGCATTTCTGAACGGACACTGCGCCTGATGCCAGTTTCATTGCAAAGGCAAAACAGGTGGGGAACCCACATTCTTTACAATTCTTTTTGCCGCCTTCCGGCAGTTTTTTCTGAATATCCGAAGCCTTAAGCGCCATGAGATCCTCCTCTGAAATACTCAATAATCAATGGTCAATGGACAATGACCATTGATTATTTTAATAACCGATTCTTACAAACCAATCATTGACCATTGCTAATTGATCATTGAAAATTGGTTATTGGCCATTAACCTGTTACCCAGGGATGTCCGACTCGATTCAGGTATTCTGTTAATTCATCCACATTCTTCACATCTTCTTCCGTGGGAATCTTGTCATACATGCTCGCCTCATCGAGGACATCTTTGATCTGTTCTTTAATGCCTTTTGGGAGCCAGACGATCCTTTTCAGGCCGCCGTCGGTCTTTATGAATTTCTTTGACTTCATGTAGGAAATGGCCAGGCCGAGCATTCCCTCGTTCTGCCTTCCACCGGAGGCCTCTCCGGCGATGCCCGAAAACTTCTGGCCTGTCACGGTCTCTCCAAGAAAATCCCGATGGACAACACCAAAAGCATCCACCTCCGGGATATAAAAAAGGATTGCCTGGAAACATCCGCAAGAGGTGTGAGGGCTTTCCAGCGCGCTGTGGAGGCAGAATACGCTATTACTGCCAAGGGACTTCTCGGCAACGATTTCATTGACTCCGGAGTAGATAAATTTCTCCGGGTCCAGAAGGTCTCCCTTCTTGACGGCAAACTGGGGTCCTTCAGGATCCATCTTATAAGCAGCCCTTCCATCGAACCAGTTGATCGCTCCGCAAAGGGAGACCCTCTCGGGAGTGACGACGCAGACATGGGTTGGCGCAAAGGATTGGCAGAGTGAACACCCATAAAATTCATCGACTTCTTCTTCCGTGATCCCTTTCAACCGGTCATCCCTCGCCTTGTAAACCTTTCTTGCCTCAAGGACTTCTTTTTCCACCTTTTCAGGATCGGTGATAAAAGTGATTTGGATCTTTTCAATGATCGAAAGCTCATTTTTATAGAGCATTGCGAGAATCCTTCCGATCTCCTCGAGGGAGTTGAGGCCCTTTTTAAAACTGTCTTTGTGGATTCTCATCCAGATCTCGTCCCTCTGGGCCATGTGCCAGAAACCCTCGATGTAATTGATGTACATGTGGACCCGGCGCTCAAAGACGGGCTCCATATCTTTTTCTAATTGTTCCCCTGCCACATCAATCTTGATAAAGATGGGACCCGAGGCGCCCTCCCCAAAGTCCTTGATATCCTTTCCGATGATCTCCACCTTTTCGTCTTCCACTTGATCGGCGGGCTTGACGGTCACCAATTCCGCCTT
>MGQQ01000093.1:25313-33542 GCA_001798855.1 Deltaproteobacteria bacterium RBG_16_49_23
TTTCGGCCCTCCGAATTCGATTTGAAAATCTTCCTTCCTTACAGTTTCGCCCTCATACTGGGGTCCCACATCGACTGAAAACATGTTGCTCCTCCTTTCTTTATTCCTTCTTTATTTTCAGACTTAAGATTTTAACCCTTGGACCATATTGTCGAGATATTCTTTCCACTTGTCATTCTTCAGATTGGGAAGGGAGAAGTTGGCGTTGGGAAAGACATATTTACACAGGGTGGCGGTCTTGAGATGGGGGGCGAAATGCTTCAGTGTGGATAATCCCTGATTTCCCAGATCCGGCCTGATTCCCAGAAACATGACGAAATCATGGTTTCCCTCTTTTTTAACACCCTTCCAGGCAGGGTCTTTAAGGTGGTTGATGATCTCGACCGCGTCATAAGTGGAATCAGGCGTCACCCCCGCCTCCAGGAGCTTCTTCTTGACGTTTGCTGTTGCACAGATGGCGGCGCCAAGGGTTTTCGCAATCTCGATGGCATAATCAAGCAGCTGTTTTCCTCCGAGATTTACCTCACCGCATTGAGGCCCCAGAACAAGCAGTGGGCGCTGGGCCTTTTTGGCGATCTTGGCTAAGGCCTGAGGATCCTCCATCACCTTGCACGACTTAATCCCTGTGAATACATTGACATGATAATATGGTAAGCTCATTTTTTCCTCCATTTTTTATTGCTTTTTTCTTTTAATCGCCCCTTCTACGGTAGGGAACGGTTTCAAACCGTTCCCTACTTTCTTCCTTTAATGGCTTCATCTACGGCCAGCTTGATCTGTAACCCCGCATGATGCATCAGGGTATCGCCAATTTCCGCATCCATCACCATGGTGGCCATGCAGGGATGGTTATGGTGGAGGATGCCGGCCTTTTCCACCGCATCCTTGATGTGGGTTCCAATGAGATGTTCAGCGACATACCTCGTATTCCCGCAGGGGGCTTCCTTGATGACCGTGACCTTTTTTACCTTTTCGTTCTCTATTTCAATTTCCACTTCCGGTTTGCCGAAGTATTTGACAAACTCTAGAATGAGCTCATTCTTCGACATCTTCTCCGATAACGTGCAAAAGGTCATCGGGTGGATGAGCTCAACTCCCTCTCTTTCCAGCTTCTTCTTGAGTTGTCTTGCCAAACCTGAAGTCAGATAAGCCTTGCTGTCAATCGGAGCAATGACAGCCCTGGCGCCCATCTTTTTTATAAACAGGGGGATCATCTCAGCCAGAACCGGTTGCTCCTGAACGGAGACCAGGAGATCACAAAGGGGAAGGCCTTCTGGAAGGTAGTCGGAAAGCTCTTCGACAAAACGGGGGATCTTTTTGGCATAGTGGAACCCCTGAACCTCCCACTGTTTTGGCGCATTTTGGCTGATATTTTCCAAAAACCGCTTGCCGTAATCTCCGTCATAGAGGATGAGTATCTTCATTTAACCACCGCATCGATGGGGATATTGCTCTCGTATGTCCCGATAAAGGTGGGTAAGGTGAGAAGGGGTTTGGGTTTCCAACCCACGGTCTTCAGATATTCAATCACCTCTTTCTTATAGACAATGGGTATGTCCTTGTCGTTCCTTACAAAGTTCTGAAGATCATCGGGAAGGGAACCCATATACTGCTTATAGAGAGAAATGTAGTGGTTCAGTTTGATCTGCCTTCCCTGGGCTGTATCGTTCTTCCGGATGCATAGCCGGGCCAGGGTGATAATAGCCCTCTCTTTGCTCTCTGTGACAACCAGCAGATGTTCGGGGGAAGGCTCTTCGGTGTTGACCAGTTCCTTCTTTCTTCCATCCATAACCGTCCAGTCGTCTTCTTCCTTTCTCGAGAGGTATAACTTTCTGTATTTCGCAGAATGGGGACCGAGGACCACAGGAATGCCCAAACGGTTGCATCCTGCCCCAATGGCAAATGCCTTCTGGGAATAGGAACCCCAGACCAGACCGACTGCTCCTACCCGGTTCAGAATATAGTCGGCAATGACCTCGTAGTTAGCCCGCAGCGGCAGCTTGGCGAAGATGTTGGCAACCTTCATCGCTGCTCCAGTGATATGGGAATTAGCCACACAGCTTCCCACATTGAGCACACCGCCTGCATCAAAATCGGGTTTATACTTATCATAGATGGTTTTTCCATCGGCATCCTTCTTCATGCCGGCAGCCATGGCGGCACAGCCGGAAAGGACGACAATATATTTCCGTTTTGCAAACTCCTCAGCAATTTCAGCGACCTCCTCAATCTCTTCAGGAAAGTTAGAGCAGCCGACAATGGCGATAATTCCTGGAATGGTCCCTAAGACAATGGGCGCCCCCACCTTTCTGATCTCCACGTCCTGGATCGGTCCTCTTCCAACTCTGATATTATAGGTGTCCCAGGAGGCTGCCGCCTGCATGATCTTAATGATGGGCACATCTTTCGAACATTCCTGCTCACATTTTCCACAGCCCACACATCTCGCAAAGACTGAGGTCATCATATCAAATTTTCCTTCTTTCACATCGGAAACAGCGGTCGAGATGTTGAGGAAGTTAGGGCAGACCCTGTCGCAGAGCTCGCATTTTTTACAGGCCTGAGCCAGTTCCTGAGCCTTCTCTTTTGTAACAAGCTCTTTCTTCCTGTTTTTTGCCACCACCGGAAGGACTTTGGCGGCCACTTCCCCTGCCTTATCCACATCGCGGATCAATACCTGTTTGCCCTCCTCGATGATCAGCCTGACGATCTCATCGACTTCCTTATGAGTGACATCGTCAAGCCCATAGCTGATCTTGTCCGACGTGGCGATCAGTGCGCTTCCACTTTCTTTTGCCAGCTGTGGAATATCGCACCGTACGCACTGTTCATCGCTCATGATCAGGTCCGCAATCCCTGTCTTTAGAAAGAAGACCTGCTTGGAAAGGGGCCCAATAACCTTTGCCCTATCCGAATACCGGATATTATCATGGGCCGTACAACAGATCCCGGTCACCTCGACCTGGTCGTAGATCCCGGCTTTCATGAGGTGGTCGATCATCACGCTGGCCACTGCAGCATTGTGGCCTACGCAGGTGACCACCGGTTTTGTTTTATCCACTGCTCCCCAACCCAAACCCGACAAACCGGTCTCTGCTTTGGAGGTGGGAAATTTAAATCCGATCGTTTGAGCGATATCAGCCACTTCCATGGCCACATGATCGAGCATCCCGATATGCAAAGACTTGGACTCAAAATCGAGATCGCTTCCCTCCTGTCCCATATGGGTGGCTGAGACACCATGGATGATCCCTCTCTCCACAAATTCAATTCCCTTTCTCAGGTCTCCCAGGGTTTCGGGTTTCAAACCCATCACTGTCCTCATATGAGGCGCTTCCACATCCACCTGGCCGCCGAGGTCAATCTTGTAATCTTCTCCATACTTCTCGATGAGGTAGTCTATCAGATGGCGGCCATGGGCGCCGTGGGCTGCACATCCCATCAGAGAAAAGATCAACCCCCACCGGCCTTGCTGGCCGGAGATATTAATGCCACAAGCGCCCTTCTTATCCTCTGTCAGGTCGCATTTTCCGTAAGTGCAGAAACAGCAGAGGTCGCAGAAAGGGGCGTAGAAAGGTTTGTAGGTCTTCATCAGCCTCATATCCCATCGCCGCAAATCAGACATTTCCGGCATCGGGGTTGGCCCGATGGGTTCCCAATTGTCTTCGGCCCGGATCGTCTTGTTGATTTCCTTTTGTTTCACAGCTCCTTTACTCATGGGTTACTCCTTTCCAGAAATTAATTTTTTTACCAGTTTCAAACTCTCCGGGTGCCGCATAATCACAAGGTTTGCCCCGGCTAAAATCAGGGTGAAAGCCGTCAGGGCTTCCCAAAGTATTCCCTGAGTTTTATCCTCCTTGGCTTCTTTCGTCTTCCAGCAGTCCTTTCCGATATTGGCAACCATAGGAGCTTTCATCATTTCGTCATTATGAATGACGGCCACCTGCTTGACACGCTCCATAATCGAGAAGGAGTAGTCAATCCCATAACCGATGGCTGCGGACAAGGGGTCGATGACGATCCGTTCTTTTGGAAAGAACTTGGCGAGCTTCACGTTGAGTTCCTTGCAGAGATTGATGTCGAGAGGGCTCTGAGGGATGATGCTATGTCCTCCCTCCAGGGCGGCCTTTGCAATCTCCTCATAATTTTCTTTTACCAGGGGACCGAGGAGGAGATTTTTGCCCGTGCAGACCTTGGCTATCTCGACGAGGGCTTTTGCATCCTTATCCTTATCTCCAACCCCCAAGACAATGAGAGGAACGGAGAGATGATCAGCAATCTTCTTCACGTTTTCTGCGATCTTTTTCACGTCACAAGAATCGCTGTCCAGGCTCGACAAATAGAGTGAGATGAGATCTGCTCCGAACTGTTTGACACACTTATCCGCCCAGGCGACGGGATCCGAGAGGACATCCGCATAAGAGGAACGGAGGTGTTCCGGCCAGCCTTCGGGAGGGGTATCAAACACTTCCAGGGCAAATCGGACAGGCGCTCCTTCTTTTCCTTCAAAAGCATGGAAGGGCAAGGTCTTTTCGCCACCCAGTTTCACTGCTTTGCCTGAAGGTCCGATGGTGACCTCTTTAATTTCACCTTTATAGGGTTCAAAAAAATCGCTTAACTGCATGATTTCCTCCTTTGATAAAATATTTTCAAATCCCCCCATTTCCCCCTTTTCTAAAGGGGGGGGAGGGGGGTTATGTTTCCAACCACGAATGGGAGTAGAGGGATCTTCCCATGAGGACATTGACTGTCTTGACAATGTCTGTTTCTTTTTTTGGAAGGCTGGATGTATCCACCTCTTCATCCATGGCCCTGTAGATCAAATTCTTGATGTCCGGCAATTGCCCCTTGGCGAGCTTTACCAGTTCCTCATCAAAGCTATCGACAATGGCAGAAAAACAATTATATCGATCGAGCATCACCAGGCAGATACGGTTCAATGTTCCTCTTAAATGCTCCGGAGCCCCGTTGGAGAGGTTGGACAGTCCCAGAGTCGATTTGGCTCCCGGACAGATATCCTGGAGGATCTTCATAAACTCAAAGAGTTCCACTACCTGTGGTTGATCGACCGAGATGGGCATCATAATGGGGTCGACCCAGATCCTTTCATTGGGAATTCCAATTTCATTCGCATAAGCGACCGATTCCATGATCGCTTCTGCTCTCGATGAGGAATCGGTTGGTATTCCTGCATCGATCAACACCGAAAGGACAACATCACAATTATACTTGGCGGCCAGGGGAAGCATCTTATCTTTACTCTCCTGCTTGCCGGAAGCGGAATTGATCAACGGGGGAATTTTGCATACAGAGAGGCCTGCTTCCATGGCAACCGGATTGGTTGTATCCAGCGAAAGGGGTTTTTTGACCACCTCCTGGATGACCCCTGCGAGCCACTTCATGATATCGGGGTCTTTTCTTGCAGGTCCGACATTAAGATCAATATAGTCTGCCCCGGCTTTAGCCTGTTTGCTTGCAAGTTCCTGTAATGGTTTTTCATCCCTTTCCTTCAGGGCATTGGAAACGACTTTTGCCAGAATTTGAATATTTTCCCCAATTAGAATCATGCTCTCCTCCTTTTACGAAATATTTCACAAACAATTTTAAAACTTTTTATAAAGCGTTGTCAATGGAATTTCTCTTACTTTTCCTCATGGCAATATCTTGGCCATAGCTTCCTTTATTTTTGTGACGGAAGGACTTAACTCTTCTAATTTTAACATAGAAATCCCTCTCAATTCATGGTCCATAATCTGACCATCTTCGGGGATGATTTGGAGCAGGTTGAGATTCAATTTCTTTATCTCCTCCGCAATCTGAGGGGGAACTTCATTTGTGATCCGGTTGATAAGCAGATAAGTCTTTTTAATATTCAAACCCAATGCGGCGACCAGGTCTTCGAGTTTCTTGCAGGTCCTGATCCCTCTCAGAGACGGATCGGAAACGAGAAAGAGGACATCGAGGCTCCCATTGGTTCTTCTTGAGATGTGTTCCATACCCGCTTCGTTGTCGATCACCACATTTTTGTAGTTGGAGGCGAGCTTTTCAATGTAATTCCTGATCACGGAATTGGGATAACAGTAACAGCCCGGTCCTTCTCCCTGTCCCATGCTCAAGAGATCAAAACCCTTCTCTTCGACCAGAATCTCCGAAAGCTTGTAGTCGATCAGGGATTCCTTGACCACTCCGGTCGGCAGGTTTTCTTTATTCTTTAAAAAACCTTCCAGGACTTTTCCGACCGAACTTTCGACATTCACTCCGAGGGCGTCGCCGAAGTTGGCATTGGGATCGGCATCGACCGCAAGAATGGGCTTTTCGTTTTTCTGAAGGAGATAACGGACAATCAGAGCCGCTATCGTCGTCTTGCCCGTCCCGCCTTTTCCAGAAACTGCAATCTTCATCTTTTATTAATCTCTCTTTTCTCCGAACTCTGAACTACGAACTCCGAACTCTTATTTTACTCCTGCTGCCACTTTGGCGGCCTTGACGGTATTCATCATCAGCATGGTGATGGTCATAGGACCCACTCCACCCGGGACAGGAGTGATGGCGCCTGCTTTCTCCTTGACGCCGTCGAAATCTACATCCCCGCAGAGCTTAGCCTTTCCTTCGGGGGTCATTCCAATCCGATTGACACCCACATCGATCACCACCGCCCCTTCCTTCACCATATCCGCCGTAATTGCCTTAGGTTTTCCAGCAGCAACGATAAGGATGTCAGCTCTCTTCGTATGGAAAGCCATATCCTTTGAACCGGTGTGGCAAATCGTCACGGTTGCATTCGCCCCTTTCTGTTTCTGTAAAAGGATGTTCGCAATGGGTTTTCCAACGATGTTCGATCTACCTACAACCACAACTTCTGCACCATCAATCTTTGTACCGCTTCGAATGAGAAGCTGCTGAATACCCGCCGGGGTGCAGGGTAGATAATCGGCCTCGCCGATCATCAGTTTTCCGACATTGACGGGATGGAAACCATCCACATCCTTTTTCGGATCAATCGCATAAAGAACTTTGGTTTCATTGATATGCTTGGGCAGTGGTAGTTGAACCAGGATCCCGTGGATCTTAGGGTCCTTATTATATTTATCGATCAATTTAAGCAGGTCTTCTTCCGTAAGGTTGGCAGGCTGGTTGTCCTGAATGGAATAGAAGCCCAAATCCTTGGAGGTTTTCTGTTTTGCCGTAACATAGCTGACCGAGGCGGGGTTTTCACCCACCAGGATAGTCACCAGGCCCGGGGTGACATTAAACTTCTCTTTGATCTGAGAGACTTCCTGTTTCAACTCCTCCCGAATCTGTTGTGCGATCTCATTGCCATTAATCAATTTTGCCGTCATTTTTTATCCCCCTTTTGGAATTTTCAATAACTCTTCGCACTTATTAAAAGTCTTATAATAATGGCTACATTGATTTATAAAATCCCTCCTACCCTCCCTTTTCCAAAGGGAGGAATAATTCCCCTCTTTGGTAATCCTTTTCCTGTCCTTAGACAGGCAAAGAGGGGTGAGGGGAGATTTTCAAAATTATGTCTGTCCGATTATCCGATCCTTAACATCTTTCTCAATTCATCACTCTTAACTCTTGATCTCCCCTTCTCATCCAGTGGAGCCTTTCCGTCACTCGAGGAAAGGCAGAGGAATCGGTGTGAGGAAGAAACATCGCTGCCACAAATTCCTCCATAAAAGACGGGTGATTGCTTAATTCAAGGTTCGTCATCATCAGGGCGATTCGCTCTGCCTCCTTCAGAAGGTTCCTGGAGAAGGAGAGAAGCCTTGCCCCCAGCAAGGAACCATTCCCGACAAAGATAAATTTTTCAATATCCATCTCTGGAATGAGGCCGATGAAGATAGCCTTCTCTAAATCGAGATGACGACCAAATCCACCGGCAATAATGACTTGCTCGAGGTCCTTAAACCCCAACCCGACGCTACTCAATAGAACTTTACAGCCGGCATAGATGGCTGCTTTGGTTCGGATGAGATTTTCGACATCGATCTCGGTCAGGACAATGTCCTCATGGATGAGAGTCTCTTCTTTTCTTGCGAGGACATATTCATAACCATCCGGTCCTAATCGAACACGGTCTGTGGGAAGGTCTCTTCGGAATTTCCCGTTTTGGTCAATCATCCCTGTTTCCAAGAACTCTGCCACCGAATCAATCAAGCCTGATCCGCAGATGCCAATGGGTTTGGTCCTTCCAATGGTGAGGATCATCGGTTCATAGGT
>MGQQ01000094.1 GCA_001798855.1 Deltaproteobacteria bacterium RBG_16_49_23
CGATCGAATTGCATCCCCTCTACCACATCGAGCGTCGTCTCCATTCCCTTCGCTTCCTCTACTGTGATCACACCTTCTTTGCCCACTTTGTTCATCGCCTCGGCAATGATGTTCCCAATGGTCTCGTCATTATTGGCAGAGATCTTCCCGACTTGAGAAATCTCTTTCTGATCCTTAGTCGGTTTGCTCAATTTCTTCAACTCTTTAATAACTTCCTCGACAGCCAGATCGATCCCGCGTTTCACATCCATTGGATTGGCGCCTGCTGCGACCACCTTCGACCCTTCACGATAGATGGCCTGGGCCAGAACCGTGGCGGTCGTTGTCCCGTCTCCAGCCGTGTCCGAGGTCTTGCTGGCGACCTCCTTCACCATCTGTGCTCCCATATTTTCAAATTTATCTTCGAGGTCAATCTCTTTTGCTACCGTGACGCCATCTTTTGTTACGATTGGAGATCCAAAGGACTTCTCTAAAATGACATTCCTACCCTTTGGCCCCAACGTCACCTTGACCGCATCCGCTAAGATATTGACTCCCCGTAATATTGCATTACGGGCTTCCTGACTAAACCTTAGTTCCTTTGCCATGGTCACTAACCTCCATTTCTTTCTTTAAATTGAGTTTCACGATTATTTTCCTTCGATGATTCCCAAGATATCTTCTTCTCTCATAATGAGATGCTCTTCACCTTCGATCTTCACCTCTGTCCCTGAGTACTTGCCGAAGAGGATTCTGTCACCCGCCTTCACATCGAGGGGGATAACCTTCCCATCCTCTGTGACCTTGCCTTTTCCAACAGCAATCACTTTTCCTTCCTGAGGTTTCTCCTTTGCCGAATCGGGGATAATGATCCCGCCCTTTGTCTTCTCTTCTTCCTCAAGTCTTTTGACAATCACTCTGTCCTGTAATGGCCTGATCTTCATCTCTTACTTCTCCTTTCTTAATATTCTGGGAAATAGGTTCTATGGGTATTTGAAGGGGACTTCATATTTGATCGATCTTGAGCACCACCTCCTTAAAAAACCTTTAAAAATTAAAAAGTTACGAGTTTTTCCCTTAGATGGCAAGGGATGTTTAAAACATGGGGAAAACGTTGAACCCACAATAATTAATCATTTAAAGGCCGATTGTCAAGATGGATCACATAAAATATTTCTCTTCCAGCAAGTTTTTTTACAAGGTGAGGGGCCGAATATTGAAAATTTCAAAGTGATTCGGCATAATTAAGCACATTCCTATATCGAAAGGGGAGCAAATGAGACGCCTGCTTCTATTATCAACCCCATTTTTCATCATCCTTTCTCAGATCTTCTTGACTTCTTCCATGGCCGGTCCATTAAAGAAGCCTCTAACCTTTCAGCATGTAACACAGAAAGAAGGTCTATCAAGCGATATGGTATTTGCGATTGCCATTCAGGGGGAAGAGGTATGGTTTGGCACCTATGAAGGTGGAGCGACCCTCTACGACAAGTCAAAAAAGATTTATAAACATTTTACCACGAAGGGCGAACCTCCTGTCAAAGTGGACGATGGGGATAGCATCCGCTGGAAGAACCACCTCGCTTACAACCATGTCTCTGTTATCCTTCCGGAAACAGACCGTATCTGGTTTGGCACCTATTTTTACGGTTTTGGAGGGGGAGGGATTTCCTACTACCATTCCCAGAAAAGCCCTCTGTGGAAAACCTTTACCACCAATGACGGCCGGGCCAAAAAAGTCAATGCGATCGCCGCCGATGGAGAACTCCTCTGGGTGGGCTCCGAGAAAGGGCTCTCCCTTCTCGATAAAAAAACAGAGGGGTGGAAGAGGTTCTATTCCACCCAGGATGGTCTCTCCGGGAATTTCGTTAACTCCATTATGATTGAGTCCGATTTCGTTTGGATGGCGACAAGCGGCGGGATCAGCCGGCTCCAAAAAATAAAGAGAACCTGGAAAAACTACTCACAGAAAGAAGGGTTAACAGAGACGGAGATCAAAGCCCTGGTGAAGGTCGGACCGCGGATCTGGGCCGGAGGGATCGGAGGCAATCTCTTTGAGTATGACTCCGCATCAGACCGCTGGAAGAGGCTGGAACCCACCGATGCCTTGAAGAACGGAGGGGTTCAGTCCATCGTCGTTACCAAAGAGAGAGTCTTCGTCTGCAGAGATAACGGAGTGAGTCTCTATGATCTTCCGACAGGGCAGTGGGAGTCTCTGACTGCGGCGGATGGGCTCGTGAGCAACAATGTTTTCTATGCGGCAGAGGACAGGAACAGCATCTGGTTCGGAACCGATAAGGGAGCCTCAAGGCTTATATTGAACCCATAACGACATTACGGATTTCGGCCTCCGGCTCAGAGAGCCTCTGGCTCGGAGAGAATGCGGATTGCGGAGTTGAAAAAATAAACCAACAAGCCGAAGAGGAGGAAATGACTTCATGGATAAATCCCCAGGTAAAAAACTGACACGGAGGCAATTTATTAAAGGAGCGGCGGCAGTTACGGCGCTCCCTCTGTTATCTCATCCACTCCCATTTTACGGGACCCTGGCCCATGCATCCGGAGAGGCAGATCTCGTGATTGCCAAAAACGGATCTCCTTCAAAACTCCTTCAGGCGGCCATGACACCTCTGGGAGGGATGGAACGATTCGTGAAAAAGGGGCAGAGGGTGGTGATCAAGGCGAACATCGCCTGGGCCAGAACGCCTGAACAGGCCTGCACCAATAACCCGGAGCTCCTCTCCGCCTTGATCAAGATGTGTTATGAGGCAGGAGCGAAGCGAGTCGCCGTCTGGGACCATACCTGTGACAATTACCAGTTTGCCTTTGCCCGTTCCGGATTGAAGGAGGTTGGGCAGAAGGCAGGGGCGGATGTCCTCTCCGGCCATGGAAGGAATGTCTATAAACAGGTTGAGATTCCGAAAGGAAAGAAACTGAAGTCCGCCGAAGTGCTCAGGGACATACTGGAGTCGGATGTCTTCATCAATTTTCCCATCCCCAAACATCACTTTGCGACAGAACTTACCTTGGGGATGAAGAATTTCATTGGAATCGTTTGGGATATGGAGCGGTTACATAAGATCGATCTCCATCAATGCATTGCCGATATCAATACGCTCCGGAAACCGAACTTAGTCGTGATGGACGCCATCCGTATCCTTACGACGAATGGGCCCAAGGGACCCGGGAAAACAGAGGATATCGGAGAGGTCATTACTTCCACAGATATCGTAGCCGCTGATGCTTATGCCGCTGCCTTCTTCAAACACCCTAAGACCGGGAAACCTTTCAAACCTGAGGAGATCAAGTTTGTCAAACTGGCTTCTGATTTGGGGTTGGGCGAAATCGATCTCGCAAAAGTTCGAGTCAAGAAAGTCAGCGCGACATGACAAAGATAATCCCTTACCTGAGGAGGACGATTCAGGCCCTCTCCTTTTTCTTTCTTCTCTACCTGGTCATTCGAACAGCCTTCCCCCTTGAGCTGAAGATTCCTGTTGACCTCTATCTACGGCTCGATCCCTTTGTCGCCATCATTTCAATCCTTACTCACAAAGGGATTATCGAGAGAATGCTTCCCGCCTTCGGGGTGCTCCTCCTTGTAATGATCTTCGGTAACTTCTTCTGTGGGTGGTTCTGCCCCATGGGAGCGGTCATCGACTTCTTCGATCGCCTGCTCTTCCGGGAAAAAAAACGGACCAAACCGTTTGACGATCAACCGCTCAGGAGGTTCCGCTATGGCCTCTTCATCTTCTCTGTCATTGCCGGCCTCATGGCTTTCCAGGTGATGTATCTTCTCGATCCCATCAGTCTGGTCACGAGAACCCTGGTGATCGCCTTCTACCCTCCTGCCATCTTCGTCTTCAACCATCTGCTTCCGCAGGTTCAAAGCCTTCTTCCAAAGAATCCTTTCATCGCATCGAGCATTCCCTTGCCCGTCTTCAAAGTCAATCTCTTCATTTTCATCTTTTTCATCGGCATATTGGCCCTCGGAGTAATCCGGAAGAGGTTCTGGTGTCGTTATCTCTGCCCCCTCGGAACTCTTTTCTCGGTTTTTTCCCGTCTCCGGATTCTCAATCGATCCGTCACCGATGAGTGCACTTCCTGTCAGAAGTGCGTGAAGGAGTGTCCTGTGGGAGCGATTCCTGAAAAGGCGCCTCAGATCTACCGCCAACAGGACTGCATCTCCTGTTTCAATTGTCTCGAATGTCCTCCCCGGGCTGTTTCATTCAAATGGGGAGTTCCGCTCTGGAAGACGCAACACGGAGTGAATCTTTCAAGGAGATACGTGCTTGGATCAATCGCCTTTGGCTCTCTTTCCGCGCTGATGATTAAGACCAATCCGCTTCAGTCGGAGAGCGGGTTGAAGAATAACCGACTGATCCGTCCTCCCGGAGCCCTGCCGGAGCAAGAGTTTGTCGCCGTCTGCACAGGTTGCGGAGAGTGTCTGAAGGTCTGTCCCAACAATGCCCTTCAATCGACATTTTTAGAAGCGGGTCTGGCGGGCCTCTATACACCGAGGCTGGTTTCCCGGATCGGATATTGCGAAGAATTCTGCAATTTTTGCGGAAGGGTCTGCCCCACTGAAGCGATTCGCCCACTGACCCTTGAAGAGAAACGCCTCACTCAGATGGGAATCGCTCATATCGATAAGACCCGGTGCATTGCCTATGACACGGAAAAGATCTGCCTTGTCTGTAATGAACAGTGTTCCTACCAAGCGATTGTGGGTGACGAGAAAAAACGTCCCATCGTGAAAGAAGAGAAGTGCACGGGCTGTGGGATCTGTGAAAATAAGTGCCCGGTCGATGGAGAATCCGCCATCATCATCTATGCCTCAGGCATTCAGAAGAAACTGAAACCCGAAAACTCTAACAATACCAAAGGATAAAAACAGAGCTTATAGCTTATGGCTGATAGCCAATTTCTAATGGCATTCTTTTTTGACTATTTGCCATCTGCCATCAGCTAACTATCGAGAATCCATTTCAGCGTCTCCTTTTTTTAAAACTCCGAACTCCGAACTCAAAACAAAGACCCCTTGACATATTTGACAGTTATGATATTTTGCACATAAAAATAAACATCTTGGATTCCTCTCCCTTGAATTTTCAAAAAGGATGGAGTTGCCTGATGGGCAGAATCCACATTTCGAATGATCCATCCGGTCGTATCATTGTTTCATTCCCCTATGACCCCATTCTCATTTCAAAGATCAAGACCATTGATGGCCGCCGGTGGCATCCTGACCAAAAACATTGGAGTTTTCCCAATAGGAACGGCATCCTTGAGAAGATTTTAAAGGTTTTTGGGGATGAAGGCATCTATTTAGACCCCGCCTTAAAAACCACTGCATCCAAAGCAAGAAATGCTCCCTCGCCCCTTGCGGGAGAGGGTCACACCTCTCTTCCCTCGCCCCTTGGGGGAGAGGGTAAGGGTGAGGGGTATAGTTTTGAAGACCACTGAAATTTATACTCACGTCCGAATGTATTTCTAACAACCGCAGTTGCTTAGCGAAGCGTCACTTCGGCCAACGATAAGTTATCTGCTCATTGCAAAAAATGATGGATACTTTTATGATTTTAATTCATTACAGCGGGAATTGAGTATGAAGCTTCCTCATCGAGAAAAGGCTTATATCCCTTCGCCAAAATTGCACGATTATCTCTTATCGAAGATACACTCTATAGGTAAGTGGAAGGCCGGATTCTTCCGTTCTCTTGGATTCGATGCAACAAACGTTGATGAGCTGGAACAGCACTTGATTGCCATTGCTCATTCTGAAGATGTCAGGGAGGCTATGCCATCAGCTCACGGTACGAAGTATGTCGTTGATGGCATAATCCAAGCCCCGGATGGTAGGTTGGTGCGAATGCGGACGGTGTGGATTATTGATGTAGGCGAAGATCGGCCACGCTTCGTGACTGCATACCCTCTATAAATAAGTATTTGGGAGGTGCATTATGGTTCAAGAATTAGATACAGTTGTTCTTACACATGACATATCGGAATACGGTTTAGAACGGGGTGACATAGGAGCAGTAGTCCACTGTTACAAAGATAATTTGACTTTCGAGGTAGAGTTTGTTGCCGCTGATGGTAAAACGATTGCTGTGCTCACGCTCCATCAGGCAGATATTCGACCTATTAGCGGCCGGGAAGTCCTGCACACTCGAGAATTGGCAGAAGTAGTAAGATAGTTTCTCACCATCAGATGCAAGAAAAAGTGATGCAAAGGCAGGTAACACAAGATTGGCGTTTACACCCTTCGGGAAACGCCAACTGAGTAGGGTCTTCGCCAATCCAAAACGTTAACCAACATCCTCTGAAAGGTGTAAAAGATGAATACAGCAAAAGAACAAGTTAGGAAGATGCTTGATCAGCTTCCGGATGACGCGTCATTCGAGGATATCCAATACCACATCTATGTCCGAGAGAAGATCGAACATGGCCTGAAGGACATTCAGGAGGCCGTGTTCTAACCCAAGAAGAAGTTGAAGAAAGGATGTCCAAATGGCTCGGAAGGTAATATGGACCGAATCAGCCTGGAAAGATCTCGAAGAAGTTGCGGATTATATTGCAAGAATATGCAGTAACTGAAGAGGACACTGAGGCTGCTCTCAATTATGCCGCTGAACTGATTGAATCGGAGTCCGGACAGGTTAAATGGGGAAGGGACTAACACCACATAAATAATATTTTTCCTTTGACATCCGGAGTAGATATGAATAGATGCCCGTGGCGGACAACAAATGAAATCTATCTCAGGTACCATGATGAAGAGTGGGGGACTCCGGTTCATGATGAGAATAGGCATTTTGAGTTCTTGGCGCTCGAATCTGCCCAGGCCGGCTTAAGCTGGTCTACCATCCTCATGAAAAGAGAAAATTATCGAAAAGCCTATGATCATTTCGATCCGGTTAAAGTTTCAAAGTACGATGATCAAAAGATAAGGAAATTGTTATCCAATGCCGGAATCGTAAGGAATCGGAGAAAAATTGAGGCTTCGATCAATAACGCCAAATGTTTTCTTGCCATTCAAAAAGAATTCGGCAGCTTCGATCGATATATCTGGGGTTTCGTGAATGACAAACCCATCATCAACCGCTGGAAAAAAATCTCTGAAATACCCGCCAGGACTTCGCTATCGGATCAAATCAGTAAGGATTTGATTCATCGAGGCTTCCGGTTCGTAGGATCGACGATCATTTATGCCCACCTTCAAGCCACCGGCATTGTCAATGACCATATCATCACCTGTTTCAGATATAAGGAACTTTGCTCCCCCTCACCCTCCCCTCTCCCCCAAGAGATTGTGTCGTAATCGCAAGCAAAGGGGGGAGAGGCAGTCAAGTTCCAAAGCTTTAGAATGCGGGTCTTTTAGATTATGGGAAATTGTCGCTTGCATAAAACCGAATATTCTCATATGCTTGGCACGACCGAATCCGAACGGCAAAAGGTTACCGCTCTAAATCTTTTCCACCCGACCGCCTCTCCCCCCTTTCAAGAAGTCGGTTTTTCATATTACGGGACAGTCTCCCATGGAGGAGAGGGATGGGGTGAGGGGCGTAAAAAGATTGCATGAACCGATTCAAGCTCATCTCAGAATACAAACCAAAAGGCGATCAACCCCAGGCTATCGAGAAATTGAGCCAGGCTGTTCTCCAAGGCGTCCCCCAACAGGTTCTTCTGGGCGTGACCGGCTCTGGAAAGACCTTTACCATGGCCAATGTGATCGAGAGGGTTCAGAAACCCACGCTGGTCATCTCCCATAACAAGACTCTGGCAGCACAGCTTTATGGTGAATTCAAAGAACTCTTTCCTGAGAACGCCGTCGAATATTTTGTCAGCTATTACGACTATTATCAGCCCGAAGCCTATATCCCTTCGACGGATACCTATATCGAGAAGGACACTCAGATCAACGAAGAGATCGATAAGATGCGGCACTCTGCCACCCGTTCCCTCCTCGAAAGAAATGACGTGATCATCGTGGCGAGTGTCTCCTGCATCTACGGGTTGGGATCTCCCGAGGCCTATCACGGAATGCTCCTCTTTCTGGAAAAGGGGATGGCCGTTTCCCGGGAAGAGATGCTTTCAAAGCTGGTGGAGATTCAGTATGAGCGAAACGACCTCGATTTTCATAGAGGGACCTTTAGAGTGCGCGGCGATGTCATCGAAGTCTTTCCCGCCCATGAGGAGTCTCATGCGATTCGCATCGAACTGACAGGAGATGAGGTTGAAGCGATCTGGGAGATCGATCCCCTGAGAGGAAGACGCCTCCAGTCCCTTGAAAAGGTACCGATCTATCCCGGGAGCCACTATGTCACCTTTCCGGATCGAATGCAGCATGCCATTCAGACAATCCGGGAAGAACTCCAAGAGAGGCTCCAATGGTTTAAATCACAGGGGCGCCTCCTCGAAGCCCAGCGGCTCGAACAGAGGACAAATTTCGATCTAGAGATGCTTCAGGAACTGGGTTACTGCCAGGGGATTGAAAACTATTCCCGCCATCTGACTGGAAGGGAGCCCGGGCAGCCTCCTCCTGTTCTGCTGGATTACTACCCGGAGAATTTCCTTTTATTCATCGATGAAAGCCATGTGACCATTCCCCAGTTAATCGGGATGTACAGGGGAGACCGGGCCCGGAAAGAGACACTGGTGAATTACGGGTTCCGCCTTCCTTCTGCGCTGGATAATAGACCCCTCATGTTTGAGGAGTTTGAAAAGCGTGTCCATCAGGCCATTTATGTCTCGGCTACTCCGAGTGATTACGAAATGAAGAAGAGCCGCGGAAGCATTGTGGAGCAGATTATCCGGCCAACCGGATTGACCGATCCCAGGCTTGAAGTCAAACCCGCCAAGAACCAGGTGGACGATCTATTGGAAGAGATTCAGAGGCGGGTGAAGAGCAAGGAGAGGGTGCTTGTCACCACCCTTACCAAGCGGATGGCAGAAGACCTGACCGAATATTATGCAGATCTGGGAATCCGCGTGAAGTATCTCCATTCCGATATCGATACCCTCGACCGTGTGGAGATCATCCGGGATCTCCGGCTTGGGAAGTTCGATGTTCTTATCGGAATCAACCTCCTGCGGGAGGGGCTCGACCTTCCGGAAGTCTCCCTGGTGGCCATCCTGGATGCTGATAAGGAGGGTTTTCTTCGGTCTGGAAAGTCTCTTATCCAGACCTTTGGCCGGGCCGCACGGAATGTGAACGGCCAGGTGATCCTCTATGCGGATAAGATGACCCAATCCATGGATCAGGCAATTCTGGAAACGGACCGGAGGAGGAAAGTCCAGGAGGAGTTTAACAGAACCCACCGGATCACGCCGCAGAGCGTGAAGAAATCAGTGAAAAATATCCTATCTTCCATATATGAGGCAGACTATTTCACCGTTCCCGCTGTTGCGGATATCAAAGAGGAGTATCACTCCATTAAAGAGATTCCCTCTATGATTCAGAAGCTGAAGAAAGAGATGAAGGAGGCCGCCAGCCTTCTGGAATTTGAGCGGGCTGCCGAGATCCGGGACAAGATCCAAAGGCTTGAAGAGATGGAGTTGAGGATGGGGTGAAAAAAGTCTTAACTTATTGCATCGATTTTAATCTATCCGAATATATTTGAAATTTTTACTATCTATTCCCCTCCCCCCCCTCGGAGACTGTGTCGTAATCCCTTTGTTGTCATTGCGAGCGACCGAAGGGAGCGTGGCAATCTCTGGATTATCGATGCCTTGTGAGATTGCTTCGGTCGTTTCACTCCCTCGCAATGACATTGTGGCACAGTCTCTCGACGGGGGAGGGTGAGGGTGATTGATTTTTTTCATGATCTGAGATAATTAAAAATAGGGATGGTCATGAACCTTTTAGAACAAAAAATTGAGAGCCTGCCTGCCAATCCCGGAGTCTATCTTTTTAAGGACAGGAAGGGAGTCATCCTCTACGTCGGGAAGGCAGGGAATATTAAACACCGTGTAAATTCCTATTTTCAGAGGGCCGGGGAGAAAGATGCGAAGACGCTGGCGATGTTAGAAAAGGTCGAAGATATCGAGACCATCGTCACCGATACGGAGAAGGAAGCCCTCATCCTGGAGGAGAACCTCGTCAAGGAGCATCATCCCCGATACAATGTGAAGTTGAGAGATGACAAACGGTATCCCTGTCTCAGGCTCTCGATCGAAGAAGAATTTCCAACCTTGACGATTGTCAGACGAATCAAAAAAAACCGTTCCCTCTATTTTGGTCCTTATCCTTCTGCGACCTCTCTGAAGGAAACGTTGAAGTTGATCCGACGGCTCTTCCCCATCCGGACCTGTCTCGACACCAAATTATCCCATCGGCTGAGGCCCTGTATCAATTATGAGATGGGCCGGTGTTCGGGGCCCTGCTGCGGGGAGATTGACTCAACCCGGTACCGGGAGATCATCCATCAGGTAAAGATGTTTCTTGAAGGAAGGAATAAAGACCTCCTCGAAGACCTGAAGGCAAAGATGGAGAAGGAGTCAGAAGAGCTCCATTTCGAGGCGGCCGCCAGGATCCGGGATCAGATCAAACATATTGAACATGTGATCGAAAAGCAGAAGATCGTCTCCCGTGATTTCCTCGATCAGGATGTGATCGGGTTCCACCGGCATGACCATACGGTTGTCATCCATCCCCTATTTGTCAGGGGAGGGAAACTGCTTGGGGGCCGGGGTTTTACCTTCCCTGGCGCAGCCCTTCCCGACGAGGAGGTTCTCTCTTCCTTTATTCGCCAGTACTATCACGAGGGGAAATTTATTCCCGAACAGATCCTGATTCCGAAATCGATCCCCGAACAGAATTTCGCAGAACAGCGGTTGACCGACTTGAAGGGTAAAAAGGTCAGTCTCCTTGTTCCCCGGAAAGGGGAAAGAAAAAAACTTCTCCAGCTGGCCCGTGAAAATGCCGAAAGGTATCATATCACAAAGGCTGAATTTGAAAAGGATCTGGAGAAACTCCTTGAAGCCCTGAAAGAGCAGCTCCATCTGGCAAAGATTCCACGGAGAATCGAGGCCTTCGACATTTCGAATCTTCAGGGTGGATATGCTGTGGGGTCCATGGTTTCCTTTGAAAATGGAAAACCGAATAAAGATCGATACCGCCATTTCAAGATAAAGACAATCGAAGGGGCGGACGATTATGGCATGATGTATGAAGTCCTCCTCCGCCGTTACAGGAAGGCTATTGAAGCCAATGATCTTCCTGACCTGGTTTTGTTAGACGGAGGCAAAGGGCAGTTGAATGTGGCACAGAGAGTGTTTAAGGAGTTACCGATCAAAGGGGTTGATCTTATCAGCCTGGCAAAAGGAAAGACAGGGATAGGTGCGGAATCCTCCGCGCCGGAGAAGAGCGAAGAGAAGGTTTTTCGCCCTCAGATCAAAGAGCCTTTCCGGTTTATGAGAAGCTCCCCCGTTCTTCACCTCCTCGATCGAATCCGTGACGAAGCCCACCGCTTTGCCATCACCTATCATAAGAAGGTGAGAAAGAGGGGGACCATACGATCCGTCCTGGAAGAGATTCCTGGAATAGGGAGAACCCGGCAGAGGGAGTTATTAAACTACTTCGGCAGCGTTGATAAGATTAAAGGCGCCCCCCTGGATGAGCTGATCAAAGCTCCCAAAATGACTCCGAAATCGGCCCAATCCGTCTATGATTTTTTTCCTTCCGAACAGAAATAATCGCTTGACTTCTACCCGGTTTTATTAAAAAATGGGCTTAATTTTAAGCAGATACTCTAATTCAATTCAATAGGAGGTGTTCGTATGAAGGCAAAAATTTTGAGCATGGCACTTCTGTTAACCTTTTGTTTGGTCCTTCCTCCCGGAGCAGTAGCCAAGACAGAAATCCAGTGGTGGCACGCCATGACAGGGTTCCTAGGGGAGAAGGTGAATGAGATTACCCAAAAATTTAACGCCAGCCAGACAGAGTATGAGGTGAACGCCGTTCATAAAGGGACTTACACGGAAACCCTGACCGCCGGGATTGCCGCCTACCGGGCTAAGAATCCTCCTCACATATTACAGGTCTTTGAGGTGGGGACGCAGACCATGCTCTCTTCCGGAGCCATCTACCCGGTTTACCAGTTGATGAGAGACCAGGGCGTCAAGATGGACTGGTCTGATTTCGTCAGCATTGTGAGATCCTATTACTCCAAGGACGGGAATCTCTATTCCATGCCGTTCAATTCCTCGACGGCCATTCTCTACTATAACAAAAGCATCTTTCAGAAAGCCGGCCTGGATCCCAACAAACCGCCCACCACGTTTGATGAGATTGGGAAGATGGCCAAGGCAGCAGTTTCATCCGGCGCCACGAAAATCGGATTTACAACGGCATGGCCTTCGTGGACCCTCGTTGAGAACATGCACGCCTGGCATGATCAGCCCTTTGCCGATAACGAGAATGGTTTTGCGGCGATGGCAGCCCAGTTGAAAATCAATGGCGAGTTTGGCGTCAAACTCTGGGAACTTCTCGCCCAGTGGCAGAAGGATGGAATTTACACCTATTCCGGCCGGGGAAATAAAGGAGATCAGCCCATCATCAATGGAGAGGCGGCCATTGGGCTCGCTTCGACCGCCCTGGTTGGAACCTTAACCAAGACCGCCAAGTTCGAATGGGGCACCGGAAATCTTCCGAGACTGGCCGGATTTCCCCAGGGAAACTCCATCATCGGAGGCGCCACCCTCTGGGTGATGAAAGGTCATAAACCGGAAGAATATAAGGCCGTAGCCAAATTCTTTGAATTCCTTGCAAAGACAGAGCAGCAGGCCTGGTGGCATGCCATCACAGGCTATATCCCCATCAGCAATTCTTCTTTGAAATCGCTTCAGGCTACCGATCATTTCAAGAAAAATCCAAACCTGTGGACTGCTTTCGGTCAGATCACCAGCGGGAAATCAACAAAAAACAGCCAGGGGGTTCGGCTTGGAAACCTTGTGGCGATCCGCGACACCATCGAGGCAGAGTTTGAAAATGTGATCGGAGGAAGCAAGACGGCCAAACAGGGACTGGATGATGCCGTGAAAAAGGGCAATGAATTCCTGAAGGAGTTTGCCGCCCTGTATAAATAGACCTGAACGTTCAATGAAGAGGGAGAATGATTCTGTCCTCCCTCGATTTTTTTGTTAGGAAATAACTTCTTTAAATCCCTCCCCTGCCTTCGCCGAAGCGTCTTCGCGCAGGCAGGCAACCTCCCTTTGCTAAAGGGAGGAGTAATCTTCCCCCTTTGGTAATCTTTTTCCTGTCAAAGACAGGCAAAGGGGGATTGAGGGGGATTTTCATGGTTCGAGGGTGGCTAAATAGCCATGACCAATAATGAAGAAGAGTATTTTTAAAAATAGATGGCTTCCCTATCTTCTCATTTCTCCCCAGATCGTGATTGTGCTCGTCTTTTTCTTCTGGCCATCCTTCGAATCCCTGCGGCTTTCCGTATTTAAAGTCTCTCCTTTTGGAGACCGGCAGATTTTTGTGGGGATGGAGAATTTTTTCCAGCTCCTTATCTCTCCGGAATACCACCGCAGTGTGTTTCACTCGTTTGTCTTTTCTGGGGGAGTCACTTTTTTAGGGCTGGCTGTTTCTCTCTTCATCGCTGCCCTCGCCAATCAGAAGATCCGGGGACTTCGCTTCTATCGGACAGCCGTTCTCTGGACTTACGGAATTGCTCCTCCCGTGTCCGGAATCATCTGGCTCTTTATTTTTCATCCTTCCTACGGATTCCTCCCCTACCTTCTCTCCATGGTAACCTCCTATGAATTTAACTGGCTCCTGAAAGGGTGGATTGCCATTTTGCTTGTCATCTTCGCTGCCACCTGGGCCCACCTCGGCTATAACGTGGCTTTCTTTCTCGCGGGGCTCCAGACCATCCCGAAATCAGTCATGGATGCGGCAAAAGTGGACGGGGCAAGCGGTTTCAGTCTTTTCCGGTGGGTCACTTTTCCTCTTTTATCGCCGGTGACTTTCTTCCTTTTCATCATGAATATGGTCTTTTCTTTCTTCGAGACCTTCGGGATCATTCATGCGGTCACCCAGGGAGGCCCCGGGGATGCGACCACGATCATGGTCTATAAGACCTACCTGGATGGCTTCGTCCATATGAGAATGGGCCTTTCTGCCGCGCAATCCGTTATCTTGATGGCCCTGGTCATCTCCCTGACCGTGCTTCAATTCCGTTACACGGAGAGGAAGGTTTCCTATTGATGAACAGCGCCGCTTTGGAACAGATCAAAAAGCCTCAAAGGGATTGGAAGAAGCCGGTCATCCATCTTCTGCTCATCCTCTCGGTCTTTTTGATCGGGTTTCCCCTCTATTATGGATTTGTCATCAGCACTCAGAGCATGGAGGAATCGATTCAGAAACCTCAAAAGCTGCTGCCTTCCGGTTATTTATTGGAGAATTATAAGAAGGTATGGAACCGCATCCATATGGGACGGCTTCTCATCAACAGTTCCATCGTGGCTCTGGTCGTCAGCCTGGGTAAAATCGCCATCTCGATCCTATCGGCTTTCGCCATTGTCTACTTCAATTTCCGGGGCAAGCAATTGGCCTTTTGGGCAATCTTTATCACCTTGATGCTGCCCGTGCCAGTCCGGATCATCTCAACCTATCAGGTGGTCACATCATTAGGCTGGGTGGATACCTATGCAGGGCTGACGATTCCTTTGATTGCCTCGGCCACAGCGACCTTTCTGTTCCGGCAATTTTACCTGACGATTCCCGATGAGCTGGTCGATGCAGCAAAAATTGACGGGTCGGGCCCCCTCCGGTTTCTCTGGTCCATCCTGCTTCCCAACTCCGGAGCCAATATAGCGGCCCTCTTTGTGGTTATGTTCATCTATGGCTGGAATCAATATCTGTGGCCCCTCATGATCACAAACTCGGAGAAGATGAAGGTGGTGGTGGTGGGGATTGCATCGACCGTCCCCGCGGGGACCCAGCTTCCGGAGTGGAACCTTGTGATGGCGGCAGCCATGATGGCGCTTCTTCCTCCTGTGCTGGTGATCATCTTGATGCAGCGGTGGTTTGTGCACGGACTGATCGAAAGCGAGAAATGAGGCGGGTTGGAAAACATCCGATACGGTTACAGATCCTCCTTCTCCTTGCGGCGCTGGGGATGGCTGGAGTGACGGATTGTAAAATGCATAGAGCAGAACCCGTAAAAACCATGCTCCCGTCCGGAAGGTTTCCGGTGATGGTCGTTGCCCACAGGGGTTTTTCCGGAAGCGCTCCGGAAAATACGATGATCGCCTTTAAAAAGGGGATGGAAGCGGGCAGCGATATGATCGAACTCGATGTCCGCCTCTCGAAGGATGGAGAGGTGGCGGTGATTCACGATGAGTCCCTGGAGAGAACCACCAGCGGGAAGGGGAGGGTGATCGATCTGACCCTGGATGAGTTGAAAAAGTTAGATGCGGGTTCGAAATTTCATTCCTCCTTCTCAGGGGAACGGATTCCAGCCCTCCGGGAGGTATTACAACTGACCTATGGTCAGATCCTGGTCAATATTGAATTGAAGAAGGGAGATTATGGCAGATGGACCATCTTCGATCTGGCCGACCGCGCCCTTCGGGAAGTGGAAAAAGTCGGAATGGTGGATCGAGTGCTTTTCTCATCCTTTGATCCTTCTGTCCTGGAAAGGCTTGTGAAGGTGAACGCACGGATACCGGTTGCTTATCTCTACAACAAGCCCTGGAATTTTCCGCGGGAAGTCACCGAAGGGAGGCCTTTCTTAACCCTGAACTGCAGAAAAACGGTTTTGACCCGCGAGAACATCTCCCGGGCCCATCAGGAGGGTATCCGAATAGGCGTCTATACCCTTAACACGGAAGAGGAGATGGAAAGATTTATTGACCTGAAGGTGGATGCCATCATCACGGATTACCCGGACCGGCTCATTAAAATTCTAAAGAAAAAATACTAACCAAAGATATTTGAAATTTCCCAATAATCCCCTCCCCCTTCGACGGGGGAGGGTTAGGGTGGGGGTGGACAAAATAGAGACCATTCGGTCCCCCCTCCCCTTCATCCCCTCCCGCCGAGGGGAGGGGAGATTTTCTGGAAACATTTCAGAGAAAGTTAGGGATAAATTCTCAGACTTTCTAGT
>MGQQ01000095.1 GCA_001798855.1 Deltaproteobacteria bacterium RBG_16_49_23
GTCGTCGGCCCCTTTGAGGATAACCTCCAGGCCACGACCCGGGCCATTGCCGAAAGGGAGAAGATCAGCAATATCATCATCTGCCCTTCCAATCCTATGGTCCGTAACTTAAAGCAACAATGGGCCTTCAACATCGCCCAGAGCGATATCATCGTCTCTCAAAAACTCGTGGACCTCTCCCTGGCAAGAAAATATAAGAAGGCTCTTGTATTCCCCGCAGCCCACCCTCTCGCCCTGAGTCTGGCTGACTATTATAAAAAATTCGGCGAGGAAAAAGGGATGAAAGTCATTATCTCCCAGGAGACCCATAAGCCGACTGACATTGATATGACACCCCAACTCACCAAACTCAAGCCGATTATCGAGAAAGAAAAAGTGGATGTCTTTTATGCTTCCACGGCCGGACCTCCGGGCCCGATTGTCTGCAAGAACCTCCGGGCTCTGGGCGTAAAAATCCCCATCCTCGGAACCCATGCCTTTGGATTTGGCTTCATCATCGCCCTCGGAGGAGAGGCCATGGAAGGAGTGGAGTTCCCCTCAGCCAAACCCGTGGTCTTCGACCAGCTCGATGAGAACGACCCCGTCAAACCCGTCAACATCGATTTTGATAAACGCTGGAAGGAGCGTTACGGAACACCCTCCGACCAGATTGCCGGCTACGGCTACGACACCATCGGCCTGATCGAGGATGCACTGAAGCGCGTGAAGGGAAAGGTGACCCGCTCCAGCCTGAGAGACGCCTTCGAAAATACAAAAGGAGTCAAGGGCACGCACGGAATTTATGAGTTCAGCCCGACGGAGCATGACGGTTTGAGTAAAAAAGATCTCGTCTTTGTACGGATCGAAGGAGGAAAGTTCAAACGGATTAAATTCCCTGGCCTCGAATAGAGGTTGAAGAAAGAAGAGAATACCGGTGGAGCCCCACTCGCAAGGCCACGCGTACCGACTCAACGTCCCTGTGGGGCGACATCCCGGCTAAAGACCGCGGACTTCTCATGCCGGGGTAAACTGAAAGGGTGGACAAGAAATGAGTCCACCCTTTTTTATTTAGTTAGAAAATAGCTTCTTTAAATCCCTCCCCGCCTCCCTTTTCCAAAGGGAGGTGTAATTATCCCCCTTTGGTAATCTTTTTCCTGCCAAAGGCAGGCAAAGGGGGACTGAGGGGGATTTTCATTGTTCGTGCCTGCACGCCGAAGTGCGTTTCGGCACGCAGGCGAGGTTGGCGAACCCATCATAAAAGATTACATGGACACCTGGAACATTATCCCCCAACTTCTCATATCCGGGATCACCTTCGGAGCGATCTATGCCCTCGTCGGACTGGGGTTTGTCACCATCGCAAGGGCTTCCCAGATCATCAACTTTGCCCAGGGTGAATTTGTGATGTTAGGAGGAATGGTGACCTTCTTCCTTCTCAAAACAATTCCTCTCCCCTATCCTCTCGCTGCGCTTTCCGCGATTCTGATCGTCGTCCTCATCGGTTTTCTTCTCCACCTGCTGGTCATCTATCCCCTGCGAAAAGCCACCCTTCCCATCCTCCTTATGGCCACTCTGGGAGCTTCTCTTTTTCTGAGCAGTTCGAGCGCGCTGCTCTTTGGCACCCTGCCCAAGGCCCTGCCACCCTTTTCAGGATCAGGACCTTTCGAGATAGGGAAGGTCTCTGTCTCTCCTCAGAGCCTCTGGGTCCTGGTAGCTACCTTGCTGGTATTGCTCTCCCTCTACCTTCTCTCCCACCGCACACTATTGGGAAAGGCGATGGAGGCAAGTTCAACCGACGCCCTCGGCGCTGATCTTTCAGGGATTTCAAGACACTTAATGATCTTTCTCGCCTTCGGTGTGAGCGCGGGGATCGGCTCAATCGCAGGAATCTTCATTACGCCTATCTTCTATGTGAGTTATCATTCCGGAACCCTCATTGGACTGAAGGGATTTATCGCCGCAGTCTTAGGGGGCTGGGGAAAGCATGGCGGCGCCATTCTCGGAGGGTTTGTCCTCGGAGTGACGGAGTCTCTTAGCGTGGCCTTCATCCCTTCGGGCTATAAGGATGCAATCGCTTTCATCATTCTGCTGCTCATCCTCTACTTAAGACCGAAAGGAATTCTGGGTTCGCCCTTTATCGATAGCCGGCGATGGTAGATCAAGTTCATAAAGAGTTCAGAAAGAGAGACCTCCTCTATTCCGGAGCCCTGTGGCTTCTCTCTTTGATTATTCCCGACCCTCAGCTCCATTACAGGAGGGAGTATCAATTGAGGAGGAGGGATCTATTCTACCTCCTGACCATCCTATTGCTTCCTTTAATCTGGAATGATGCGCACTTCCACCATCTCATGGTCCTGGCGGGAATCCATGGTATTCTGGCCCTCGGACTGACCCTCTTTCTCGGTTATGCCGGACAGATCTCGCTCGGTCATGCCGCCTTTTTCGGAATCGGATCCTATACCACCGCCATCCTCACCACCCGCTATGACATCTCTTCCTTTTTGGCATTCTGGGCATCCGGTCTTACAGCCTCCTTCTTTGCCTATTTGATTGGAAGACCCATCTTGAAATTGAAAGGATATTTCCTGGCCCTGGCCACGCTTGGCTTTGGTGAAATCTTTCTCGTCCTGGTCAGGGAGTCCCCGCACCTGACAGGCGGTGTGATCGGAATCTTCGACATCCCCTTCTTCTCTATTGCCGGATTCATCTTTGACACCTATCTCAGGCAATACTACCTCATCTGGGGAGTTCTGATAGGACTGGTCCTCTTCTCTAAAAACCTGATTCGCTCGAAAATGGGCCGGGCTTTCTTAGCTGTGGCCGCAAGCGAGGATGGAGCCTCGGCCGTTGGAATCGATGTCAACGGGATCAAGCTCGGGGTCTTTGTCATGGGCGCGGCTTTTGCCGGATTGGCGGGAAGTCTCTTCGCCTCTGTGATGTCTACAGCTAACCCCGATATTTTCAGCCTCAACCTCTCCGTCCTCATCGTCATGATGGTCATTCTCGGAGGAATGGGAAACCTCTACGGTCCCATCGCGGGGGCCGTCTTTCTCACCTGGCTGATCGATGGACTCAGCCGATATCAGGAGTATAGCCTCCCCATCTATGGAGTGATCCTGATCCTTCTCCTCATCTTCTTCCCGGATGGGATCGGAACCCGCTTGAGAGTCAGACTGATCTACCTGATCAGTTACTGGGGGAGAAAGAGGAGAAGGGAAAAGGTGGAGCTTTGATATTTCTCAGCGTGGAAGAGATCGTCAAGAATTACGATGGCGTCGGGGCATTGAACCGGATCTCACTTCAGGTGCGAAAGGGAACAGTGAAGGGGCTGATGGGCCCCAATGGGGCGGGAAAGTCCACCCTCTTCCATCTCATCAGCGGAATGGAGAGGCCCGATTCGGGTAGGATCCGCTTTAAGGAGAGAGAGATCACCGGGCTCCGGAGCCATGAGATCTCCCGCCTGGGAGTGGGAAGGACATTTCAGACGCTTCAAGTCTGGGGAAATATGACGGTCGTTGAAAATGTCCTGACCGGAATGCATACAAGGATAAAAGGAGACCTTCTCTCCTCCGGCCTCTACCTTCCGTGGATCAAAAAAAGTGAGGAGACAGCCATGAAAGAGGCGAAGGAGATCCTCGAACGTCTCGGCCTCTTCGGAAGGTGGAAATGGTTCGCCTCCCAGCTCTCCTATGGCGAGCAGAGGAGGCTCGAGATCGCCCGTGCCCTTGCCGCAAAGCCTGAGCTCCTGCTTCTCGATGAACCTGCCGCGGGTTTGACCTATCCCGAGGCAAAGCAGCTTGCTGAAACTTTCTCCCGTCTCAAGGAGTCCGGCTTCACCCTGCTACTGATCGAGCACCATATGGGAATGGTCATGGAGATTGCCGATGAAGTGGCCGTGCTCAACAATGGCGAACTTCTCGCCGAAGGGCCTCCGGATGTGGTGAAAAACGACCCCGGAGTGATCGAGGCTTATATGATCAGAAAATAAGGGTATTGGGTTAAGGTTAGGGTTAGGAGGCCAGTTTCGTCTTTGGGTAAAGGTAATGGTTTTAAATCATTAGCCCTAACCCATTGTCCTTCTACCAAACTGGCTTCATAGCCTTCACCTCTTCACTTTGCCTGAAAGGACATTTTCATTATTCAAGGGTGACGAACCTGTCATGATGGACTATAAAAAAAGGGGGAACACTTTAGTTCTTTGAAAAAAGATCTAATCCCCCTTCATCCCCCTTTGGTCTCCGACCCAGAGCGGTCTCTGACCCGGAGGGCAAAAGGGGGAAATCTTTCTCCTCCCTTTGGCCTCTTTATCCTGCCAAAGGCAGGCAAAGGGAGGTGGCCTGCCTGCGCGAAGCCGCTTCGGCGAAGGCAGGGGAGGGATTTTAACAAGTTTGTTTCAAACCGCTAAATTGATATAAAAAGAGCAATGTTTAAGATAAAAAAAATGACCGTTCATTACGGCCCTTTGCCTGCTCTCAAGGAAATCTCCCTTGAAATTGGAAGAGGAGAGGTCATTGCCCTTATCGGTCCCAACAGGGCGGGAAAGACCACCCTGCTCCTCACCCTCTCAGGAATCCTTGAGACAACAGAAGGAAGAATCTACTTCGAAGAGGAGGATATCACCAATCTCAACCCTCATCAGATCGTATCGAAAGGTTTAATCCATGTTCCCCAGGGGCGCCATATCTTCCCCACCCTCTCTGTCCTCGATAATCTCTTATTAGGGGCCTATACGAAGAGGAAAGAGAAGGAGGGGATGGAAGAAAGTCTCGAAGGGGCCTATCGCCTCTTTCCGAAATTGAGTGAGAGGAAGGATCAAAGGGCAGGGACATTGAGCGGCGGTGAACAGCAGATGCTGGCCATCGGAAGGGCGTTGATGGGGAGACCTAAACTATTGGTATTGGATGAACCTTCCCTGGGCCTTGCGCCCCGCTTCACCGAAGAGATCTTTGACGCCCTGAAAAAGATGAATCAGAACGGGCTTACCCTTTTCATCGTCGAGCAGGAGATCCATCTCACCCTCTCCATCTCCCACCGCGGTTATATCATTAAAAATGGCCGTCTCATCAAAGAGGGCCCTTCCTTCGCCCTCCTCGAGAGTCAAGAGATTAAGGACCTCGTCGGCATTTAGTCTTTGGGAAACACATCTCTTTGAAAAAAGCTGTTTAATCCCCCTTCGTCCCCCTTTGGCAAAGGGAGGCGGGGAGGGATTTTAAAAGTTTATTCCAAACACCTTTGACGATAAGACTATTGAACTATGAGACTATGTGACTATTAACCCCTTCAACCCTGTTTTCTCCATCATGAGCTCGTAGAAACCTTCATCATCCAGTCTCAACCGCTCTCCTAAAAGCTCCTCAACAAAGGGACCCTTTGCATAGACCGCCTTCGGAGAGTCGGAGAGCACAGCCTCGACAATGAGATTAGCAATCAATTCCGGTCCCGGGATCGAAACATTCGTGAACAACTTTCCCATGCCTGCTCCATAGGCCTGGTAAACGGGTTTGTAGTCGGGATCGGTTCTGGATAAAAGATCCCCGGTCAATTGATTCGCTGTCTCATTGAATTCGGTGGAGATCATTCCCGGCCGGATCGTCACGACCCGAATGCCAAAAGGCCGGACCTCCAATCTTAAAGCATCACTGATCGCTTCCACAGCATGTTTGGTGGCAGAATAGGGACCACTTGTGGGAAAAGGAAACTTCCCCACGATGGAACTGAGGTTGACGATCGTTCCTTTCCTCAGGCGACGCATCCCCGGAAGACAGGCCTGGGTGATCTTAATCAGGGCAAAGAGATTGACCTCAAAGAGGCTCTTCACCGCAGAGACCGAAATATCCTCGAGGGCTCCCCGGAGGCTGAACCCCGCATTATTGATGAGGACGGTCACAGGCTCCGAGAGATTTAACAGTTCCTTAGAGAAATCATCCAGAGCCTGCGAATCAGAAAGGTCCACCGGTCTTGGAACGATATTTGGAGTCTGTTTGGCAAGTTCATCGAGACGTTCTTTTCTCCGTGCCGCCGCAATCACCTGAAAGCCCTCTTTAGCCAGCCTGATGGCCGTCTCTCTACCAATCCCACTGCTCGCCCCTGTCACCAGCGCCTTCCCTCTTGTCGTTCCCATCTCTCCCTCCTTTTCCCTCTCGATCTAATTTTCATCGATGAATTTAACCTGGTAGCCGCAGGCTTTAGCCTGCGCTAACATTACGCAACCTAAAGGTTGCGGCTACTCCGAAGCATTTAACTCACGCCATTCTACCAAAAGAAACCTCAAGATGTAAACCCCGTTAGAAACTCCTGTCCCGCTATAGCGGGACTCCAAACCGAGCGGGGCATTATTTCTAACGGGGTAAACTCAATCTATTTCCTCCTCTTTTATTTAGTAGCGTCCCGGTTTAGTCGGGACGGACTCCGCCCTCAATAAATGCCTGCCTGCACGAAGCCCGCCTCCAGAAGCCTTGCGGAGGGCAGGCGTTTCGGTGAAGGCAGAATGGCGCTGAGGGATTACATAAAGATTGTAAAAATGCTTGACCCTCCCTTGTCACAAACATATAATATCCCAAAATCACACATAAAAATTTCGCTTTAAGGATGGTCATGGCTAAAGAAGCAAAGGCCAGAATCCTGTTTAAAGGGATTGAAATATGGCAAGTAAGAGTAAACCCCGTTAGAAATTCCGGCGGGGCATTAAACACCGCCGGAATTATTCTGAAATGTAACCCACAACCCCGTTGCAAAGCAGCGGGGCATTATTTCTAACGGGGTAAATAGAAATTCGCACAAGAGGGACTACTTAATCTGAACATCTGGGATATGCTCCGCCTGTATGAGTCGGTTCGGGAAGAGACAATACAACGACAACTTGTCTCAGAAATTCCCTGTACGGATGACGTAGTTAAGATGTTTAAATAACTTACTTTCGACAACACACAAAACCTGGAAATTATTTAACCTATTTAACTACCCCATCGGACAGGGAAATTACAAGCATCGTGGTCACAATGCTCCACTCAATCAGCCATCAATGGAGGAAGGATCAATCTCAGAAGAGTAAACGGAATGAAATATCGGATCTATATTGATGAAGTTGGAAATCCGGATCTTGATAGCTCAGACAATCCAAACCATCAGTTTCTGAGTCTTACAGGTGTCATTCTCGAACTTGGGTACGTTGCTGCTATCGTGCACCCTGAGATGGAGGCGATTAAGCGCAAATACTTTCGGGCACATCCCGACGAACCGATTGTTTTTCACCGGAAGGAAATGCTTAATGCTCAACCCCCTTTTGAGGGATTGAGAGATCCAAAAACAAGAGCAGACTTTGACCGTGACCTCCTCCGCCTGATGACGAATTGGGAATATACTGTCATCTCAGTCTGTCTTGATAAGAAGAAGCATAAAGAAACGTACTCAACGTGGCGGTATGATCCCTATCATTACTGTCTCGCGGTGTTGCTTGAGCGGTTTGTTTTCTATTTGAATCGGAATAACGCGCAGGGTGACGCTATGGCAGAATCCCGGGGTGGCAAGGAAGACAGGCGGTTGAAAGACTCTTTTGAACGATTATGGCAAGATGGAACGGAATATGTGGCTCCGGATGAATTCAGGAAAAGATTAACCAGCCGTCAACTTAAGGTCAAAACAAAAGCAAATAATATAGCAGGGTTGCAGCTTGCCGACCTGATTGCCCATCCCAGTCGAAATGAGATTTTAAGGGAACAAGGTTTACTCTCAGGGAAAATATCTCCATTTGGGACGGAGGTGATTAAGATCCTTCAGGCTAAATATGATCAGCAGGGAGTACGTTGCTTTGGAAAGAAATTCATCTGAGGGGGTAATAAAAAAGGCCCTTTCGGGCCCGATGGCTACGCCATCCACCTCCGAATGATCGGATTAATTAAATAATGCACAAACGCTTTTCAAATGTCAAGCACTAATTTTGTGACAGAAATTCCATTGGATGCTTTATTCGAACTGACAGTGCAAAAGCAGGTGAAAGCCATGGAGTTTCAACGCAATGCCAAACGCCGTGCTTTGTTCGACGCCAAGGGCGAAATAGATCGCCAACGCGGGCGATTAATCTCTGAAATCGTAGATCCGTAGGGTGGATTAAGGCCGGTAGGTCGAATCGACCAGACCTACTGTTTAGTTCTCAAGAACAAGGAGCCAAGAGTTTGAGCCATAATAAACTCTTCAAACAATTATGTCGTCTAGAAACGATGCTCACTGGGTGGCACTTAGCTCATTTGGACAGCCGAGACAACTTTGTGCTCGACCCCGTGAGCTATATCGATTTTGGATCAAACCTCGATGAAAGATTAAGGCACCTAATTGAGCAAGTACAGACTTACCGATATAGGCCCCGACACCTGCTTGAGATAGACCTGCCAAAATCCGGGTTGAGTGCCCGTCCAGGAAACGTGTTACCTATCGAAGAATCCATTTTACTCCATGCAATTACTTACCTACTCGCTCCAATACTCGACAAGAAACTGGACAAATCTGTTTATTCCAAGCGCTTGCATCCAGACTGGAAAAAGAGAGTTCAGAAACGAGATTCCCTTTTCCGCGAATCTCCAATAGAGTTTCCCTTCTTAAAACGCACAACCATACGTTCAATTAGTCCATTCGACGCATGGTATGAGCGATGGCCCGAATTTGAGAAAGAAGCGATTAAAGCGTGTACAGAGGAAGGTTATACACATCTGACCAAGACCGATATTACTGCATACTTTGAGAATATCGATCTGGGTTTATTGGAAATCCTAATTCGATCTTTGCTAAAACGTGAAGAGGATAAGGTAATTCAACTCCTCTTCCGTATCCTCAATGGTTGGACTCGCATGACGAGCACGGGTACCCCTGTCGGACGAGGAATTCCGCAGGGCAATGAAGTTTCCTCCTTCTTGGCTAACATATACCTCATCCCTTTGGACCGGGAATTGATCCGGTTTTGTAAGAGGCACAATGGCAAGTGGTTTCGTTATGTTGATGATGTCAAAGTATTCACACGATCCAAAGAAGATGCCCGTCAAGCCGTATTTGTGATCAATAATGCTTTGCGTGCTTTACATTTGAACCTCCAAGGTAGCAAAACGGAAATTCTCTCTGGTGATATGTTGATTGAAGAACTGGATAATTCAGATCTGGACAATGTTGAGGAAGTGGTCAAGAAAATCCGGAAAATCAACCCCCATAAGTCCAAGAAAACTAAAATAATCACAATGCACTTGCAGGAATTAAGGCGTTATGTGTCACGATTTAGGAGGAACCCACAGAAAGCAGTCGGGAACCTCGATGAGAAGCAAAACCGTCTCTTTCGCAGATTGATGACTATTTATGGATTTTGTGGTCGCCCGCACCTTCACAAGACAGCTATGACGGCTTTGAGTGAACTGCCCGATCTGAGAATTCTTGAAAAATCGCTTACCTATTTATCTCAACTGGACTATTCGACCCATGATACAATAGTTGATGACTTGTTCCAGATGCTTGAAACGAGACAACTACCGTTTCCTTACCAAAAAGGAAGCGTACTGGAAACTATCGCGCTCATGCACCCACGAGAATCACGAAATGTGGCCTCCCGGGCTCGCAAATACGGCCTAGTGACAAAGCAAGACTGGTTTGTGATTCAAAAAGCACTTGAGGTTATTTCCCTTTACCCCTACAAACCGGATAACGCCCACCGGTTAGCAAATAAATACCTGGAGGGCAACGACCCAATGGTACGACGGGCTTCTTGTGTTCTGTTATTGAGAAGCCCCAAGACCAAGGTCCGAAAACAACTCAATGAATTAATATACCATCCAGATCATAATTTGAGCCTTCTGGCATTGTATTTCCTAAGACTGCAGCAAGACAGCCAGTTTGCCCAGCAAGAGCTATCGCGGATTAGAAAGGGAAAACATACTGATTTGGCAATGCAGTCCGCTTTGCCCTGTTTGTACGCGATGGCCGCAACTGAGGACACATGCATTGCTGCGTCCGTTTATGATTATATACAGAAACATTTCAAATCAAGAAGTAGCAAACTTAATTGGCATCGTAATATGCTCTTGCATTCTCTGCGGTGGACACAGAAAAGTGCAGATGCGAAAAAGGAAACTTAATGCTCAACAAGACCAAACTTGAACTGACCTGGATTGGGAAGGACAACCGGCCTCGGCTGGAGCCGCGTATCCTTCTCGAAGAGCCGGAGAAATCTTATCACGCTCCACAGCGTATCGATAGAAATGACATCTTCGACAACCGTCTCATCTTTGGCGATAACCTTCTGCCCTGAAAGCTCTGGAGCAGGAGTTTACAGGCAAGGTCAAGTGCGTGTTTATTGACCCGCCTTACAACACTGGGAGTGCTTTCGAACACTACGACGATGGTGTCGAACACTCCATATGGCTTTCCCTCATCCGTGACCGCCTTGAGTTGCTGAAGACACTACTTTGTGATGATGGGGCAATCTGGATAACAATTGATGATAACGAGGCCCACTACCTGAAAGTGCTTTGCGACGAAGTGTTTGGAAGGACCAACTTTTTTGCTAATTGCATCTGGCAAAAGGTTTATAGCGAGAGGATGGATGCAACAGGATTCAGCGCAAGTCATGATCACGTTCTGGTTTACCGCAAGAGCGAAGCATTCTCGGTTAATCAGCTTGCAAAGGAGCAGAATGTGCAGCAGTTTAACTTCTTTGACGAGAAAACCCGAAAAAATTACCGACGAAGGTCATTGCGCAAGGAAGGCTCGGAATCAAGAAGGGAAGACCGACCATCCATGTGGTATGCAATTGAAGCACCAGATGGAACGAAGGTGTGGCCAGTAAAACCTGATGGAACAGAGGGTCGTTGGCGCTGGAAAAAAGAGACCATTCCCGCAAACCTAAATATTCTTGAGTTCGTTAAGAAGGATCAGCGATGGGAAATCTACGTAAAGCAATACTTGGAGGATAATCCGACGCGTCCACCAAACACAATATGGCTACAAGAAGAAGTTGGTCATAATCACGAAGCAAAACTCGAAGTAAAGGCTTTCAATAACGAGGTAGTTTTCGACACCCCGAAGCCAGAGCGCTTACTCAAACGTGTTCTGGAGTTAGGTTCTAATCCAAATGATTGGGTCCTCGACTCCTTCGGCGGTTCAGGTACTACCGGTGCCGTGGCTCACAAGATGGGCCGACGCTGGATTATGGTCGAACTTGGAGAGCACTGCCATACGCACATTATTCCAAGATTGAAGAAAGTTATCGACGGCTCGGATAAGGGGGGTATCACGGAGGCCGTTGGTTGGAAGGGAGGCGGAGGGTTTCGGTACTACTGCCTGGCTCCGTCCCTTCTTGAGAGGGATCAGTTTAGCAATTGGATCATCAACAAGAAGTATAACGCTGCAATGCTCGCGGAAGCCATCTGCAAGCTGGAGGGGTTTAGCTACGCACCAAGTGATACAATCTACTGGCAGCACGGGCATTCTACTGAAAATGATTTCATCTATGTTACCACGCAGACGCTCAGCCGAGAGCAGTTTCAAAGGCTCTCGGATGAGGTGGGTGAAGGCCGAAGTTTGCTCATCATGTGCGGCGCCTTCCGCGTAAAGAACCTCGATGAGTTTCCTAATCTCACGGTTAAGAAAATCCCAAAGGCCGTGATGAACCGTTGTGAATGGGGAAAAGACGACTACAGCCTTGAGATTAAAAACCTTCAAGTCAAACAGGTGGAAATGGTTGAAGATCAAAGCGAATCGCTTCCGAACGCCATGGGTAAGAACGGGTATGACCCGAGACAAGGGGCTCTTTTTGACCTCGCTGGAGGAAAAGGCAGTAAGAGAAATGACCGATCACCTTCCGGAGGTAATTGAAGAGGATAGATTTACCTGTCGAGGAATACTTGACAACTGCCGCTGATGGAAAAAGGGAAGGCGAACTGAATAAGGCAGCAACGTGTAGGGATTTCTTACAAGTTCAAACCAAGGGCCTCCGCCAAGTCCAGAGAAGCATCAGAGCGGGGTAGGCAGGGTTGGATTTTCAGCGGTCGTGAAAGGATTGCAGAGGGTGAAAAAACAAGGGAATGACCAGCCACAAAATTCCGAGTTAATCCTGTATCAAGCCGAGGATGGCAAGACACGTCTTGAGGTCAGGTTTGAGGGGGAGATGGTTTGGTTGTCCCAGAAGCAATTGGCCGAGCTATTTCAGAAGGACGTCCGTACGATAAATGAACACGTCAAGAACATATTTGAGGAGAGGGAACTGGAGGCAGATTCAGTTATCCGGAAATTCCGGATAACTGCCCTTGACGGGAAAAGTTACGACACCTTGCACTACAACCTGGACGTGATCATATCCGTTGGCTACCGTGTGAAGTCGCACCGCGGCACGCAGTTCCGCATCTGGGCGACCCAACGGCTGCGAGAGTTCATCATAAAGGGTTTCACGCTCGATGATGAGCGGCTGAAGCAGGCCGGCGGAGGTGACTTCTTCGAGGAATTGCTGGCGCGCATCCGTGACATCCGTTCTTCGGAAAAAGTTTTCTGGCGCAAGGTACTCGACATCTATGCTACCAGCATTGACTACGATCCGAATGAGGAAATTTCCCAACAGTTTTTCGCTACCGTACAAAACAAGATACATTGGGCGGCACATGGCCATACGGCTGCGGAGATCGTTGTACAACGTGCGGACGCAGCGTTGCCATACATGGGTTTGACGAGCTGGACGGGGAGTCGTCCACGTAAATCCGATGTTAGTGTGGCTAAGAACTACTTGCAGTCGGAAGAGTTGGAGGCGTTAAACCGGATTGTAACCGCTTATCTGGAGTTCGCCGAGCTACAGGCGCAAAACCGAAAGTCGATGCACATGCGGGATTGGGTTGTAAAACTGGATGATTTTCTTCGTTTGAGCGAACGAGAAATACTCACGCACGCGGGAAAGATCAGCCATGAAGTCGCTATCGAGATGGCCGAAGCCCAATACGAAAAATTCAGCATCAGGCAATTGACCCAACCCAGTGAGGTGGAAAAGCACTTCCTAATGGCGATCGAAAAGATCAAAAAATTGAAACCCCGTAAGCTCAAAAAGGAGGGCCAAAGGAAAAAGAAATGAACATGTCGGTTGTCAACACAATCTCCAATCGCCTGAGCCTTCGGCCACCGCAACGGGAATCATTGGAGATTCTTGCCAGGGTTTGCGATATCATCCCGCTTGAGAAAAATGCTGACCTCGTACAAGCACTCAATGTGATTCAGTCAGAATTCCCTTCGGTCTCCGACTTCGAGCGAGATTTTCCATCCCTTTGCTTCGCACTGGCAACCGGTGTGGGCAAGACACGCCTCATGGGGGCGTTCATTGCATACCTCTTCGAGACCAGGAGCATCCGGCATTTCTTCGTGCTTGCGCCGAACCTCACCATATACAACAAGCTCACTATGGACTTTACCCCCAATACACCCAAATATGTCTTCCAGGGCATCGCAGAGTTCGCTGTTACCCCGCCGGAGATCATCACCGGCGACAGAGGCGTATGAAAACCATTCGAGATATGAAAGCGGATTGTCACCATTGGTCTTCTTAACAAAAGTCCGGTCCATCCGCGAGAGGTTTTTGCCGATGTCATCGCTGACCGTGCGGCCACTGTGATTTTTGTTCATAACCACCCATCCGGAGAACTTCAACCGAGTGAATCTGATTTGAATATCCATCGTCAGCTCACCGAGGCAGGCAAGATTCTTGGCATTCAAGTTCTTGATCATGTAATCGTTAACCGAAAAGGTTACTATAGTTTCCGGGAAACAGGTTTATTAACTCAGACCACTTGATTGACGAGAAATTTCATCTTATTTTCCACCTTCAGACCCCCTAATTTGATTTTCCGTAACACTTTAATTTTTTGAAAAAGAGGTCTGATCAAGATATCGTCATATCCTAAATCCCCCTCAATCCCCTTTTTTCAAAGGGGGAAGTATTTCCCCTCCCTTTGGTCTCCGACCCAGAGCGGCCTCTGACCCGGAGGGCAAAAGAGAGGTGGGGAGGGATTTTATGAAGCTTTTTCAAAGTGCTAAAGTGTTACGATTTTTCCTCTTTCTTGCAAAGACCTTCCGGCTATGTTATTCGTGGACAAAAATGAGGAGGGAAAACATGAAAGTCCTGATTCTTTACTATTCCAAAGGAGGCAATACCCGAAAGCTGGCAGAAAGGATTGCAGAAGGGGTGAATTCGGTATCAGGGGTTGAGGCTCATTTGAAATTGACCCAGGAGGTGACAAAGGACGATTTCTTGGATTCGGCCGGGATCATCGCAGGCTCTCCGGTCTATTTCGGCGCTATGGCCTGGGACCTGAAACGCATCTTCGATGAATATGTGGGGATAAGAAAGAAGGTGGAGAATAAGGTCGGAGCCGCCTTTGCCACATCGGGAGATCTCTCAGGTGGAAAAGAGACGACGATGATCTCTATTATCCAATGTATGCTTATCTATGGGATGATTGTGGTTGGAGATCCCATGGAGGCAACAGGACACTACGGTGTGGCCTGTGTCGGCGCTCCGGATGATAAGGCATCAGAGAATGCTCGCAAATTAGGTAAGCGGGTGGCAGAACTCTGCAAGAAGTTGGCTTCCTGAGATCGGTCATCCCTTATGCAAGAAAAAAATCAAAAATTCGGCCATCTCCTCCTTATCATCGTTGTGTTGACCTGGGGAGCTAACTATGGAATCATCAAGTCGGCCTTTCAGGATTTCTCACCGGTCCTCTTTGGGGCCATCCGTTTCACTCTCTGTGGGCTCCTTGTTCTCGCAATCACTTATAAGTGGGAAAAGGGAGTTTCGATTCAGAAGAAAGATTTTTGGAAGGTAGCCTGGGTGGGACTCTTAGGCATCGGGGTCTATCAGGTCATCTGGTCTGTCGGCCTCAACCTGACTTCCGCCTCTAACTCCGCTCTGATCCTTTCAACCACGCCTCTCTGGGGCGGGCTATATGTCCATCTGGTGGAGAAGGAGTCCGTCAGAAAGAGGCAATACCTCTATATGCTGGTCTCTCTCTTCGGTGTGATGCTGGTCATTCTGAAACCCACAGCCAGACTCCATTTCTCTCCGGATACACTCGCAGGTGATCTTCTGACCTTAATCGCCGCCTTATTTGCGGCCGTCTTCTTATCCGCATGGTCAAAGCCCCTCTTGAAGATCTATTCTCCATTGCGCCTGATGGGCTATTGTATGATGATCGGCTCACTCGTTCTCTGGCTGGCCGTTCCCTTTTTGGCAACGCCTGTCGCCCTAAACCAGGTCGGAGCAAAATCCTGGTGGGTACTGGGATATGCCATCCTTCTTTCGGGCATCATTGGCCATGTTTCCTACTATGGAGGCATCGAAAGGCTGGGCGTGACCCGGTCCATGGTCTATCTCTACTTCATCCCCTTATGGGCGATCCTGTTTAACTACCTGCTGGGAGAGAAGATCTTTCCCCAGCAGATTCTCGGAGGAATCCTGATCTTGTTGAGCACCCATCGCGTCCTGCGCAGTTCCTGAGGCGGATGGACCTTAAGCCGGGGATGGCCCTCTGGATGGACCTCTGGCCAGGGAAGCCAGTATCGCTAATGCGCAGAGGAGAGTGAAGAGGATGAACGTTCCTCTCACACCTTTTAGAAAGAGAGGATAAAGGGCGGGGGTGATTTGAGTTCTCCCCATCGAGATCGAAAAAATCACCATCACAAACCCCATGCTGAACATCATCCCCATGGATCGCATCGTGCTTAACACCCCTGAGGCGACGCCATAGAACCTTTTATCAATGGAACCCATCACGGCATTCGTATTGGGGGAGGAAAAAAGGGAAAACCCAAAACCAAGAAGGATCAAAAGGGCAACGATCGATGGGAAAGCTGTCTTTTCATCGATGAAGATGAAGAGAAGGAGGCTCAGACCGGTGATGGCCATTCCCGTGGAGGCGACTTTTCGCGGGTCTATTCGATCTGAGAGTTTCCCTGCAAAGGGTGAAACGATGGCCTGCACCACGGGCGCAGACATCAAAAGGAGGCCCGCCTCATGAGGCTGAAGTCCCCTGATCAACTGGAGATAGAGACTGAGAAGAAAGCCGACGGCAAAGGTCGCGCTGTAGTGGATCAGAGCGGCTAAATTGGAGAAGGCAAAGATTCGATTATTCCTGAAGAGTGTGACCCGGAAGACAGGGCTGTCCGATTTCATCTCCCATTTTATAAATATCCAGATTCCAAAGAGACCGACCAGAATGAAGAAGGCTCCCAGCGGCCTCGGCAGATGAAAAAGGCCCACCATCACCATCAACAGCACAAAGCTGTAGAAGAGGGAACCCATATAATCAAATCTCTCCCCTCTTGCCTCAGTCCACTCTCCTTTTAGCTTGTACAGGGTATAGAAAAGAATGATCAGGCCTGCGGGGATATTGATCAGAAAAATGCTTCTCCAGCCCAGATAGCGAGTCAACAGTCCTCCCAGAAAGGGACCGCATGAGAGCCCGGTATAAACGGCGGCCACATTGATTCCGAGAACCCTCCCCATCTCTCCGACAGAATAGACAGAGGTGAGGATGGCCACTCCATTGCTATAGGTCATCGCAGCCCCGACTCCCTGAAAAACGCGGGAAGCAATAAGAAAGGAGGGGGAAGTCGATAGACCGGAGAGAAGGGAGGAGAGCGTGTAAAGCAAAAATCCGTATAAAAATACTCTCTTCCTTCCATAAATGTCCGCGATCCTTCCAAAAGGGATAAGAAACATCGTTGCGGTTAACAGGTAGGAGGTGGTCACCCAGTTTAACATGACCGCATCCAGCCCAAACTCTTTTCCGATCGAAGGAAGGGCGACGTTTATGGAAGATCCCATCAGGGGAATGATGAAGGATCCCAGTGTGGTGGCGATCAAGGCAGGTCTTCGGTTAGCGGCAACTTCGGTTGACAGGGTGGTCTCCATCCAAGAAAGGTTACCGGATATAGGTCGTTTTTTCCTTCACGTCCTTTCGGAGTGTTGGAGTCGGAGGGCTTCCTGCCTTTCCCAGGCAGACCAGGGCCAGAGGGGTCTTTCCGGGATCAATGCCAAGGATCTCTCTCATCGCTTTCTTATCGAACAGCGTGAACCAGAGACTGTTGAGCCCAAGGGAGGTGGCGGCAAGATGCATATTCTGGATGGCTGCAGAGCAGGCGGCCTGATATCCCACGCTTCCCTCTTCCATAAACATATCCACACCCGTCTTCTTGGGATCTCCGACCACAAGGATGATGGCCGGAGTTGATCGCAGGAAGTCAAGAGGATAAGATCCAAGCCACTTCCAACCGCTCTTCTCGAGGGCCCACTTTCGACATCTCTCCCCTTCGGCGTATATCTTCTCTTTGACCTCTTGATTTGTGACCACGATAAACTCCCAGGGCTGACTGTTAAGGGGGGAGGGTGCCCAGGAGGCGGCTTCCAAAATCTTTTCAATGTCGGCTTCTTCAATGGGTTCCGGTAAAAAATTCCGGCAGCTTCTTCTCTCTTTGATCACGCTGAAAAAGTCCATCTCTCTCCTCCTTTCATTTCTCCTTTTTGTTTGGAACGTTCATTAAAAAATCCACCAGGTTCTCATTAAAAACCCCGGGCTGTTCCACATTGGAGAGGTGGCGTGCGGAACGAAGAATGATCAGCCCTGAATTTTTGATCCGCTCATGGATGGCTTCGGAGGCAGAAACAGGCGTTGCGGGATCATCCTCGCCCACCATGATGAGAGTCGGAAGATGGATCTCGCTGAGCCGGTTCAGGTAATTGAGTTTCCGGATCGCTATGGCACAGCCAATATAACCTTCTGCCGGTGTGGTCAGAAGCTCCTCTTTAATCAGGGTTAACATCGGGGGATTCAAACTGAGAAAGGAGGGTGTGAACCAGCGCTCCATGGTCGCGTCTAATTGAGAGGACATTCCCCTCTGGCGGACTCCTTCGATCCGCTCCTCCCATATCGGCTGTGCCTCCGCAGGAATGACGGCGGCTGTATCGCACAGGGAAAGGCTCAGGAGACGATCAGGGTGATTCAGAGCAATGGACTGGCCGATCATTCCGCCCATGGAGAGCCCGACCCAGTGGACCCGGTCCATACCCAGTTGATCCAATAATCCAAGAGCATCCTCTCCCAAACCTTCCAGTGTGTAGGGAGCCGGAGTGGTCTCGCTCCGGCTGTGGCCCCGGGTGTCGTATCGGAGGACCCGGAAGCGGGATTCCAGCATTTCCATCTGGGGATCCCACATCTTCAGACTGGAGGCCAGGGAATGGCTCAGGATCACAACCAGCCCCTCCTTTCTCCCGGAAAGTTTATAGTGTATCCGGATACCGTTTGCTGTGGCGAACATCGGTTCCTCCCCTCAAGGTATAAAGACTATAACGAAGTATTGCACAACTCTCACGCCGGAGCAATATCCTTTTATCATAATGTCATCATTTTTTTGAAAGGAGGATGGGTAAAATGGTATAATGAAATAAATTTAACCAGGAGGTATTCCTATGAACAGGAGAAGGTTTTGCACTCTGCTGATTTTAGGGGGACTTTCTCTCTATGCCCGACCTGCTTTTGCAAATAAGGCATCCACTTCCATTGAGGCTCCCCAGACCGTCCCAAAAGGCTCGGAAATAAAGATCCGGGTGACCGTCACGCACAAAGGCAACAATTTTTTTCATTACAACAAATCACTGCGGGTGCTCGCCAACCGGAAGGAAGTCGCCATGTGGGATTACTCCTCAGGCCAAAGACCTGAGTCAGAGGTCTTTACAAAGGAGATCACAATAAAAGCCCTTGAAGATCTGGAGGTCACTGCCGAAGCGCATTGCAATCGCCACGGAAGTGCAGGGCCTACAACTGTCAGGATTACCGTGAAGGATTAGAAGAGAGAACCCTGAAAAATGACGACACGTCCTAATGTCATCAGAGATTTCCGGATTTTCAAGAAATCTCAAAGAAAGGAGATTGATCATGGAAATAGGCGGAATTTCGATTATCCTGATTCTCGGCATCCTCAACTTCTTATTAATCCTATTTCAGTTGAGCAGCGGGCTTCGATTGATCAAGGTGCCTTTCGGAGTTCACAAGAGAACCGGAATGACTCTTTTCGTCAGCGCGGCCCTTCATGCCACTCTTGCCCTCCTGTCTAATTAGTGTCTGTTTATAAACTAACGGTTTCCAAAAAGGTCGTCCTTCCGGCGAAAGCCGGAATCCAGTTCTTTCAAGACCTTCTGGATGCCGGATCAGGTCCGGCATGACGGAAAAAAGAGCATTTATAAACAGACTCTAATTAGTCGGCTGCTGAAAAAAATGACTTTCCTAGCAACATGTTAGTGTATTGAGTCTAACACTTATTTACATACCCCGTTCACCCTGAACGGTGAATCGAAGGGCTCACCACGAACGGATTGTAAAGTGATTATTGACGCACATCATTAGCAGACCTTGGGAGACTTTATAAAATTTTCTTTGGTTTGAGCGTCAGAAACTGGTGACGGTCGGAGGACCGGAGGGTGATCTCGCGGATCTGGATCCCCTGAAGGATGGCAAGTGGAACCTCCACACCCGCATTGCCCAGATCCCATACCTTGCGATAAAAATCGGCCAATCCGCTCACCTCTTTTCCTTTAACGGTCAGAACAAGGTCTCCGGGTTTGAGGCCTCCTTTTTCAGCCGGGCCACCTGGCGTGACCCGTGTGATAAAGACCCGGCCCTGGGCCTCTTCCGCATTGATCCCCAGCCAGGGTCTTTGAGCTTTTCCGGATCGCCCTTTCGTCTTCAGGTCATCCAGAATCGGCGGAAGAAGATCGATCGGGACAGAAATATTACAGGGGAGTGTGCCTAAACCCTGGATGACGACCTGACTGAGGAGAGAACTGATGCCTACGAGCTGGCCGTTGCGGTCAATCATTGCCGCCCCGCCGAAATGGGCAAAGGCGGGAGCCGTATATAAGGCATCTTCGAGCAGATACTCCCAGTATCCTACGAATTCCTTCCGGCTGATGACCTGTACGGCCTGGACCGTCTCCTGATCTCCATAGCCTGCCATCAGAACGGGCTCTCCCTCTTTCACCTTTGACGATTGTCCTATCTTCATCGGTTTCACATTGAGAGGGGGATCTGTCTTCAGGAGTCCAAACCCCGTGGCATGGTCGAACCCCACGAAAGTGGCGCTGACAGGCTTTCCCTCCGGAGCAGTGACCTCAATGCTCTCCGCCTCGATGATGAGGTAGCCGATCGTAAGGATGTGACCCTTGGAATCGATGACCACGCCATTACCTTCCCGTTCTGTGCCCAGTGTGTCTGCGGTATGGGCTTCTTTGGGAATGACCGACCGTATCTTCACAACCGCTTTGAGAATCTCCTTTGCCTCCTCATCCGCAGAGGCAGGCAGGCTGATAGCCATGAAAAGAACTGTCAGGATTGCGAGGACGACCTTTTTCATCCGGCACCTCCCATCTTTCTCCCTCTCACTCTCTGATAACCTTTGCCCTCTCGATTGTAGCGCTGGCCATTAAAAAGAGACAACCCCTTCTCTTATTATAGTTTAAACGAATGGCTACGAATTTACCAGAAATTAAAACAGGGTGAGGCCAGATAAGGCTCCCATTCTTTTATTGTCTTTGGGTTACGGTTACGAAGCCCGTTTGGTTTAGGGTGAGAGGGAAAACTTGACCAACACGGGAACAACATGATAAAGGAAATAGGGAAGGAGGAATTTAAATGGGAGAAAAGAGACCGACACGACAGGAAGCCCTCGAACTTCTTCATCAATATAACGAGAGCGATAGCCTTCGAAAGCATGCCTATTCGGTTGAAGGGGTCATGCGCTATATCGCAAGGAAGTGGAGCAAGGACGAGGAAAAATGGGGGATCATCGGTTTGATTCACGATCTTGACTATGAAAAGTTTCCCGACCAGCATTGCACCAAGACAGGAGAGATCCTTAAAGAACAGGGATGGCCGGAGGAATATATCCGGGCCGCGGTCTCCCACGGATGGGGCATCTGCTCCGATGTCAAACCCCAGACCGATTTAGAAAAATATCTTTACACCATCGATGAGCTCACAGGACTTGTCGTAACCACGGCTTTGATCCGCCCCTCAAAAAGCGTCCTCGATGTCCAGGTGAAATCCGTAAAGAATAAATGGAAGGACAAGAGATTTGCCGCCGGGGTGGACCGATCGATCATTGAAAAAGGAGCGGAGATGCTTCAGTTGGGGTTGGACGAACTGATCGATGACACGATCAAGGGGATGCAGGAAGTCGCCGAGGCCATCGGCCTGAAAGGCAATCCTTCATGACGGAGCGTCACCTGCGAACAACGAAATTAACCAAGTATTACCCTCCCCCTTGACGGGAGAGGGTTGGGGTGGGGGTGATTCATAAGTCCCCCCTCACCTCAGTCCTCTCCCGCGAAGGGGAAAGGAAGTGCTTAGCCATTTATTTTCAAAGCAATGATTGGTTTGACATTTAGGGGAAAAGCGTCTTAACCTTTTATTGAAACCAATGAAAAAGATCAGAAAGATTAAAAAGATTTTGAGAAGCAAACCCACGATTGAAGGAGCGGGTGTCCATTTGAAACGGGCCTTCGGTTTTTACCAGGTTCCCATGCTCGATCCTTTCCTCCTTTTAGATGACTTTCATTCCACAAATCCCGATCATTATCTCAAAGGTTTTCCCTGGCATCCCCATCGGGGAATTGAGACGATTACCTATGTGCTCCATGGAAAGGTGGAGCACGGAGACAGTATGGGAAACAAGGGGACGATCGAATCGGGAGATGTCCAATGGATGACCGCTGGAAGTGGCATCATTCATCAGGAGATGCCGAAAGGTGAGAAGGAGGGGCTCATGTGGGGTTTCCAGCTCTGGGCGAATCTCCCCGCTTCCCATAAAATGATGGATCCCCGCTACCGGGATGTGAAGAGCCATCAGATTCCCGAGGTCACCCTGGATCAAGGGGTAAAGGTAAGGATCATCTGCGGAGAACTCAAGGGGGTGAGAGGACCCGTGAGAGACATCGTCATAGAACCGGAATATCTCGATTTTACCATCCCATCAAAAACGAATTTTACCTATCCTGTGAAGGGGGGGCGCACCGCTTTTGCTTATATCATTGAAGGAAAAGGTTACTTTGATCAGAACCGTGATTCTTATGCTTTTGAGGTAGAGGGAGCAAACTATTTTGACTTTAAGAGAGAGTGCTTAATGGGAGCCGAAAATCTCATCATCTTCGATGACGGAGATGAAGTGGCCATTTCTACCGTGGAAAAACCGGTGAGATGTCTATTTGTATCAGGAAGGCCGATTGGTGAGCCGGTGGCCTGGTACGGTCCGATTGTGATGAACACCCAGGAGGAATTACGAATTGCCTTTGAAGAATATCAGAATGGAACTTTCATCAAAGATAAAAAAGGGGGGTAATTCGTTTCATCTCTTCAGACCTTCCCCACGGGAATGATGTAAAGAGGTTCTTCTTCGATTCCCAGAATCTCCTTGACCTGCCGGTCTTCAAAAGCGCCAACCATCACCGTTCCCATACTTAAGGCCACAGCCTGAAGAGAGATATTCTGGCCCACATGGCCTGCCTCCATATGGACATAACGGATGCCTCTCTGGCCATAATGGCCGGTCGTGCGATCATAATCTGCCGCAATGATCATGCTGATGGGCGCCCGCTCGATCATCCCCTGCTCGAGGGCCGCCCGGCACAATCGGTTCCGGACATCCTGCTCTTTGAACCTTTCCAGACTATGTTTTGAAATGGAGTAATGATAGACCCCTGGCTCAAGTCCTTCCACTTCTCCCGCAACCAGATAGATCTCCAGGGGATAGGCGGTTCCGGCAGAGGGAGCTGTTCTCCGGTAGAGATTTTTGCCCGAGCCTGACCAGAGAAGCTGTGACACCTCTTCCATGCTCAGCGAAGCCTTTTTATAATCCCTCACCGATTTCCTTTGATTAAGTGTCTCTTCGATGGAGACCAATCCTTTCTCGTTCGGCTTTGAAAGTCTGATCTCCTTTGTCATATCGACTCCTTTCTATATCTCCGACAACGTAAAGTGCAACCCCCTGACCACCTCTGCCATCTTCTCAAAGTCGAGGGTATCAATGGTGTCCGTCTCCTGATGGTAATTCTGGTTTCTGAAGAATGAGGTGTCTGTCACCATGATCGCTTTATACCCGTGGCGCCAGAAGGAAGAATTATCCGAAAGGCTGATGCCCCCGAAAAATTCCGGTCCGGTCAATGACCTCGCATCGATGGCCGAATGTTTTCTGATCCCCTTTTTGAAAAGGGAGACATATTTCGATGAGCGGAAATTCCCAACCACCCCGATGAAGTCCGCTGTCCTGGGATAGAAAAGGTTCATCCCCGGAAGGGGATAGTTTTGCATTCGTTCCGGACGGAAGAACCCGATCATCTCCAGTGAAACCATCACTGCAACAGGATGGCCCTGCTCTTTTAGAGATTTTGCATAAACCATGCTCCCCATGTTGGAGAATCCGAAGCAGGGAGGCTCCTCATTGGCAAAGGCCGCAAAGAGAAGGCTCTTTCTGCTCGGGATATTTCGATGTAACCTCGCCAGCTCCAGCAAACCCGCCACAGCAGAGGCATTGTCATCTGCTCCGGGCGTCCCGGGAACGGTATCGTAGTGGGCGCCGATGACCACCGCCTCCCTGTCGGTTCCGGTCTTTTCAGCGATCAGGTTCGAGACCTTCTTCCCGTAGCACGAATAGGTCTGTCGCCATACGGAATATCCATAAGAGGTAAAGGCGGACTCAATATAGTCCACAGTCCTTTCGAGCGATCCTTCCTTCCAAAGGTGCCTCTCTCCTATTTTAACAGAGAGATATCCCACATGTTGATAAAGGTTCTCTATCACCACTTGTTTCTGGAAATGAGATGATTCTGTTTTTCTCATAATATAAACAAGTGAGAAAAGGGCCCCCCCTCTCCCCTGTTGCCTGCCTGCACAAAGCGTTTCGGCGAAGGCAGGGGAGAGGGCGAGGGTGAGGGGGAAAACACCAGGTCTACCCCTCTCCGAGCCAGAGGCTCTCCCTCCGGGGCAGAAGCCCCTCTGGGGCGGAGCCTGAGCCGGCGGCCACCTCAATCCTCCCCATCAAGGGGAAGGGATTGGGGGGAAATTTCAAATATTTTTGTTCAGTCTCTACATGTTATTAGAGCAAAAATGTGAAGGTTAATCAACAAAAAAAGATTAATAACCGGGAGATATTGTATTAGACTTTATGCGGAAATTATGATAAATCTGGAACCAATCGGACATTCAAATATTAATCGTTAGGCGAAAAACAGAAGATGAAATTTACTCAATATTTTCTCTATACCATAAAGAGGCCTGACCGTGCTAAAATAAAGATGGAATGGATTGAAAGAACAATTAAGAATCCGGACTATACAGAGGTTCAATCGGATAAGAGAATCCGAAAGTGGAAAAAGATCAAAGAGGAGGGCAAGTTTCTTCGCGTCATCCTACTTCCAGACGGAGAAACGGTCCATAATGCTTTCTTGGATAGAAGTTTTAAGGGAGAAGCAAGATGAAAATAAAATATTTTTCAGATACTGATACGGCCCTGGTGGAGTTTTCTGACCTCGAAGTTTCCGAAACCAAAGAGATAAACGAGAATATCTACATCGACCTTGATACTTCAGGCAATCTGGTGGCCATGACGATTGAGCATGCCCGGCAGCAGGCAAGCCTCCCATTTCTATCTTATGAGCAGATAGAGAAATCACCCGGCAAGTCACTCCAGCGGTCGGCGAGGAGCAGCCGCCGATGACCTGAATCGTTATGGATATCGGATGCCTCTCGGTTAGCAATAAAAGATCAAACCAATTAAAAACAATTTTCAGACATCAAGCCTTCCGCTCGATGATGGTGGCGATGTGGCGGACCATCTGGCGATAGACATCAAGGAAAATTTCAGGAGAGAGGAAGTAGTCGGGGTTCTCGTCATAAAAGGAAGAGATCAGTCTCTTTGCTGCGGCATCGATATCATGGGTGGACCGGTAGGCTTCTTCCATCTCCGACCGTCTCTTTTTCGCCATCTCGATCGTTACCGGGATGAATTTTCTGGCCTCTTCGCCGGTCACATATCCATAATGGTCGGCGCAATAGTACTCCACTTCAAGAGGCTTTAATCTCTCGAGGCTCTCCTGATATTTGGTGAAGTTCGAGTTTCCCGAAGTGACGATCGTCTCATCGAATGGAATGCCTCCCCCATCCGTGGGAAAGAGAGCCCTTAGCTCCGGCACATAGGCCGCAAGGCAGCATGACGAATGGCCCGGAATTTCAAAGATCGAAGCCTCTATGCCTCCCAGATCGATCCGATCCCCCTCCCGGACCGATCGGCCGGAAACATCATCCCTCCACTCCAGGTCGTATTCTGAATAGACCTCTTCCCGTTCCATCCTTTTAGCCACATTCCGGCTGAACTCGTTGATCGTGACGATAGCTTTCTCCATCCGGAGGATCTCCCATGCCCTTTCGGAACCACATACTTCGATCTGCGGATGGCGGCGTTTGAAGAAAGGGATGATCCCCACATGATCAAAGTGGGCGTGAAGGATCAGCATCTTCCGGATCTTTTTCTCATCAATGCCAAATGTTTCCATCTGATGAAGAAGGTCCGGAACAATGTAGCTCATCCCTCCACTGATGATCATGGAGCTCTTTTTCCCTTCCAGAAGATAGACCCCTGACTCTTTGCGGCCTAAAAACCAGACTCCCTCTCGAACCCTTCCCGGCTTCCGAACTCTCATCCGTTCTTTTCTCCTTCGCCATGGCGGTGAACCCAATATAACAAAAAGGTGGAGTTGTGGCAATTACGGGTTGATGGTGAACATAAAAGTGTTGCCTTCTTCTCAAAACAAAGTATGATCTTTGATATCAGGGCAGGGTGGATGTAACCTTTTCAGGTCTTCTTTCGTCTTAATATGTAAAACCAAAAGGAGGATTTGACAATGGACGAAAAGACAAAAGTTCTAATCTGTCTGAGTGCGGCAACGGCAGCCAACTGCATCCCCTGTTTTGAACACTATTTTGGAAAAACAGGAACGTTAGACATCTCAAAGGAGGAAGTCCAGATAGCGGTCGATCTGGCCGGCCAGGTGAAAAAAGGGGCTCATATGGCCCTGAAAAACCGCATCGACCAGTTGATGGGTGGAGAAAAGAAGTATGACCTGCCTTGCGATAAAAAACAGACTTCATGTTGCGGATAATCTCTTAAGGACTCGGAAATGGAATTCTGGGAAATCTACGATCTATATTACCCGAAGATAAAGCGATTCATTCTCACCCTGGTCAGGAATGAATGGGTGGCGGACGACCTTCTTCAGGAAACCTTCTTAAGGGTCCGGAATAATATGGATCAATTGAAGGATCCTTCCAGACTCTCTCCATGGATATTTCGTATTGCCTACAATCTCTGCCAGGACCATTTCCGCCGGTCAAAAACAGTTTCCGGGGAGGAAAGCCTGGATCAGGAAGATACCCGCTTATTTGCGAGGGAGGATATTCAAAAAGAGATGGAACAGCGCGAGATGGGAGAATGCGTTCAGAACCAGGTCAACCTGCTTCCTGATCCTTTGCGAACGGTCCTTGTCCTTTTTGACATCATAGGGTTTACCCATCAGGAGATTGCCGAGACCCTCGGGATTACCTTCGAGAATGTTAAAGTGAAGCTCCACAGGGCCCGGAAAAAATTAAAAACGATTCTTGAAGAAAAATGCGCTTTTGAGAGAGATGAAAGGGATGTCCTGGTATGCCTGCCCGCCGACCAGAAACCGGAAAAGAAAAAAGTTCCATTGAAAAAGAGGAAAGGATGATTAGTTGCCTGATCTCATGAGGGAATGGGACCCCATTCCTTATGGATGAGGTTGGTGGAGCAGAGCGGGATCGAACCGCCGGCCTCCAGAGTGCGATTCTGGCGCTCTCCCAGCTGAGCTACTGCCCCTCTATGATGTTATAGGCTATAGGCGTGAGGTTTGAGGCTTACCCTAACATTTTTACCCAAAATGCGTTTGCCCCCTGCCTCCTTCCTCAAAACTAATGCCTCACACTTTTCAGATACCTTTTCAATTTCAGGCCGATCTCGGGATGCTTCAAACCAAAAGAGAGATTGGCTTGAAGGTAACCCAATTTATCTCCGGCATCGTAGCGGTCGCCGACAAATTGGTATCCATAGATGGGGACCTCCCTGTTCAGCTCCTTCAAGCCATCCGTAAGCTGGATCTCCCCTCTGCTGTCGGGTTTAACCTTCTCCAGTATATCAAAGATGCGGGATGGAAGGATATACCTTCCGATGATGGCAAGATTGGAGGGCGCCTTTCCCCTCTCTGGCTTCTCCACCATCTCCTCGACAGAATAAACCCGATTCCTAACCTTTTTGCCCTTGATGATTCCATAGAGATGGGTCTCGGTTCTGGGGACGGCCTGAATCGCCAGAAGCGCACCGTCCATATTCTGATAAACATCCATCATTTGACGGATGCATGGGACTCTGGCATCGATCAGGTCATCGCCTAACAGGACGGCAAAGGGTTCCTTACCCACAACTTTTTTGGCGCAGAGGATGGCATGTCCCAGGCCTAAAGGCTCTTTCTGCCTCACCGAGACGAGCGTCACCATCCCGGCGATCTCCTGGACAATTTTCAGGAGATCTTGCCTTCCCTTCTTCCTGAGGTGGTTCTCGAGTTCGCTCGAGGTGTCGAAGTGGTCTTCGATTGAACCCTTCTCCCTGCCGGTGATGAGGATCACCTCTTCGATGCCTGCCGAAGCCACCTCTTCCATAATATACTGGATGGTGGGCTTATCGACAATGGGCAACAGTTCCTTTGGAACGACCTTTGTCGCCGGAAGAAACCGTGTTCCGAAACCCGCTGCCGGTATCACTGCTTTCTTCACCTTCATCAAAGCCCCAGAAGCCTCCCAATCATTGTTTTTAATTCTGTCAAGTCGGCACACTTGACCACATAAGCATCAGATGCCCAGGTCGTCAGATCCTGTTTATACTCTCCATAGGCGGAGCACATGATGATGGGGAGTTCCCTCTCTGTCTCCCGTATCCGCTTGAGCGTCTCAATTCCGTTGATTCCCGGCATCTTGATGTCAAGAGTGATGAGATCGGGTTTGAACAGGAGGAGCTGTTCCAGGGCCTCCTGGCCATTCCTGGCCACCTCTACGACAAATCCTTCTTCTTCCAGTTCCTCTTTATAGAGGAGGCGGATGCTCTCTTCATCATCGACGACCAGTATCTTTTTCATTTCTGTTTCTCCTCGCGCGCCGGAAGGGTGAGGATGAAGGTCGCGCCTCTACCGGGATGGTTGTTCACTTCGATCTGACCCTGATGGGTGGTCACAATCTTATGGATGATGGGCAGGCCCAGACCCAGGCGGTTATCTTTTGTCGTATAGAAAGGATTGAAGATGTGGTGAAGGGCTTCAGGGTCAATGCCTGCCCCTGTGTCCTCGACCTCCACCCTGACAAAGGAGGAGCCATTCTTCGAAAGAGGATGAATTCGGACGGAGAGCTTTCCCTTTCTGTCCATCGATTCACAGGCGTTGTTGATCAGATTAAAGAAGGCCTGCTTGATTTGGTAATAGTCGCCTTTCACCCCGGGGACCTTCTCTGAAAACTCCTTGGCAATCTCAATGCCCCCGCTTCTTAACTTCTCTGAAATCATGGAGAGACTCTCCTCCATCACCTCGCGCAGGTCCAGTTCCTTGAGGACCATGGCTTCTTCATGAGTATAGGTGAGGATATCGCTCAGAATCTTCTCGACTCTTTCCACCTCTTTCACGATCGTCCGGGTATATCGCTTCTCCGGGGCATCGGCCGGAAGGGTGCGATCGAGGCGACGCGCAAATCCCCCGATGGAGACAAGGGGATTTCTGATCTCATGGGCAATGGAGGTAGAGAGTTCTCCTAATGCAGCCATCTTCTCCTGATGGACCAGGAAGGTCTGGGCCTCTTTCAGTTGCTGATGGACTTCCTCTAAATTCCTGTAGAGCATAGCATTTTCAATGGCCAGCCCTGCCTGGCTGGAGAACATGGTGAGATAACCGATATCCTCTTCAGTGATCGGATTCCGATTGTAGAGGTTATCCACCAGGATCACACCGATGACCTTTCCCTTTCCCCAGAGCGGAACGGTTGCAAAGGCATAGATCTTGGGATCGCGGCTGAGATGTTCGCTCACATAACATCCGACTTCCGAACCCAGGTGACACCCTCTTTCGCACCGGGTCTGAAGCCATTCTTCTTTATCATGTGGAAACCGTATATTAAAAGGCCTTCCCTCGAGAACGGTCCGCGAAAGAATGCACTGTTCATGCTCCATTGCAATTTGAATTCCCTTTACGATGAAGTTGAGGACGGAATGGTTCTCGGTGGATGACTCGATCTGAGCGATCAGCTTGGAGGTGTCCCTCTTTCGTTGAGAGAGGGCGGACCAAATCTCTCCAGCCTCCTCCGCGTTATTCGGACCGACAGCCATCGTCCCTGCCAGGGCATGATTCTTTTCATCGACGAGAAAGAGCATGGCCCGGTTAAACCCCAGTCCGTCACCCATGGTAATGGCCGTCAGGGTCATATGGACGATTCGCTCAAAATGGACAGTGGTGAGCAACGCCTTGTTCAGCTCCAGCAGGGTGGAGAGCTGTTTCACCCTTCTATTGTGATCCTGCTCCATCAAGGAGATTTCGCTTTGGGTCATGGCATTCTCAATCGCACAGGACATCTGGTTGGCCATGGTCAGGAGCAACTGTAAACCCCTCGACCGGCTATCTCGCCTCTCTCATATACTCTGCGGCCTCTTCCGGAGGGGTGGGATTAATAAAAAATGCAGTCCCCCATTCGAAACCGGCCATTTTGGTCAATTTAGGGGTGATCTCAATATGCCAATGGTAGCAGTCTTTGTCCCGACTCGGAAAGGGGGAGTTATGGATGATGAGATTATATGGTGGATCTTTGAGCACGAGGTCAAGCCTCCGAAGGACATCCTGCAATATCTGAGCTGCCCCTTCATAGGGGAAGGGCCCGCGGAAGGGGTCCACATATCCTAAGGCAAAATTTGGATTATGGCTCTTCGGCAGGATCCATGTCTCAAAAGGAAAACTGGAGGCAAAGGGAGCGATGGAGACAAACGTCTCATTTTCACTGATGACCCGTTTTCTCTGTTGAAGCTCTTGTCGGATCACGTCGCAAAAAACGCATCGGTCTTTGTACTGGAAATAGTCCCTTGCTCCTTCGATCTCCTCGGCCACACGCTTTGGAACGATAGGCAGGGCAATCAGCTGGGAATGAGGATGCTCAAGAGATGCTCCGGCTGCCACGCCGTGGTTTTTGAAGACGATGACAAATTGAAATCGTGAGTCACGCCTTAAATCGATGACCCGCTCACGATAGGCTCGAAGGACATTTTCAACGCCCTTTAACGGCAGGGTGGCTAGGCTCTCATGATGAAGGGGTGTTTCGATCACCACCTCATGGGCGCCTACCCCGTTCATCCTGTCATAAACCCCGTCCCCTTCGCGGTCCAAGTCTCCTTCAATTCGGAGAGCGGGGAACTTATTTGGGACAACCCGAAGGGACCAACCTCTCGAGTTCGGAGGATTGCTGTTATCCCGGAAGGCCAACACCTCCGGAGGGGTCCGATCTTCATTCCCTTCACAGAGAGGACAGAACCCACCGAGAGGCCTTCGTTCTTCCTGTGTAAAATCGGAAGGTCTTCTGCTTCGTTCCGTCGCAATGATGACCCATCTTCCAAGAACAGGGTCTTTTCTCAGCTCAGTCATAATAGGTTTTCAGGTTGAGTGAATGGGAAGGCTTAAGAGGGGAATTTTTTCTTCGGCCTCGATCCCCTGAGCCTCTCTTTCCGCTCCTGGTCCTCTAATTCGGTTTTGCATTCGATGCAGAGCGTGGTGACGGGTCTTGCCATCAATCTTTTCTCGGAGATGGATTTTCCGCAGGATTCACAGAAACCAAAGGTGCCGTTGTCAATTCGATCCATGGCTTCTTTTACCTTCAGGATCAGTTTTCTTTCACGATCCTTGATCCTCAGGAGGAAGTTCCGGTCCGACTCCAGAGAAGCCCGGTCCGTCGGGTCGGGAAAGTCACCGTTGCGATCATGCCGCATGCCGCTGCAAGTCTTTCCGGCTTCGACTAACAGATTGTGAAGCTGCCCCTCAAGGAACCCTTTAAAATAGAGAAGTTTCTCTTGATCCACTCTGTTCCTCTCCTTCTATCCGATAAAATCTCTTCCATCGGGAGAAAGCTTAATCTTCATTTTAGAATATTTTTTTAAAGAAAAGCAAATCGTAAGTCTCTAATTTCTCCCTCGCTCCTCTTTTCAAAAAGGAGAAGTCGGGAATTGGTTAGGAGACAAAATGGCAGGCGACGAGATGGTCCTCTCCCTGATCCAGGAGGATTGGCTCTTCCATCCGGCATCTCTCTCTTGAATGGGGGCATCTCAGCTGGAAGAGACATCCCTTTTCCAGAGAATGGAAAGGGAGCTCCTCCCGGGCAGGACCCTCCTGAGTTCTTCCTGAAGGCTTCAGTCTGGGGATGGCCTGAAGCAGGATTTGAGTGTAGGGATGGAGCGGCCGCCGGAAGAGGTCTTCTCCATCGGCCATCTCGACGATTTTTCCCAGATACATCACGGCAATTCGATCGCTGATATGTTTGACGATGCGGAGGTCATGGGAGATGAAGAGATAGGTGAAGCCCAGTTGATCCCGCAGGTCCATCAGGAGGTTAAGGATCTGGGCCTGGATGGAGACATCCAGGGCTGAGACAGGCTCATCGGCAATGATCAGTTCCGGGTTGAGTGAGATCGCCCTGGCAATGCCAATCCTCTGGCGTTGTCCGCCGCTGAATTCATGGGGATAACGCATCGCATCCCGGGGATGGAGTCCAACCTTCATAAGGATCTCCGAGACCTTTTCAACCTTCTCCCGTCCCTGTGCCACTCGGTGAACCTCCAGGCCTTCACCCACGATCTCTCCCACCCTCATCCTGGGGTTGAGTGATTCATAGGGGTCCTGAAAGATAAACTGCATATAGGGCCTTAATCTTCTGAGTTCTTCCCGGTTAAGGTCCACAATATTCTTTCCTTTGAAAAAGATCTGACCGGAAGTCGGCTCAATCAATCTCAGAATCGATTTGCCCGCTGTCGTCTTTCCGCAGCCGCTCTCCCCCACCAACCCGAGCGTTTCTCCCCTCCGGATGGAGAAGGTAATGTCATCCACCGCACGGATAGGTTTTCTGTCCGAGGAGAAAAGCCTCTCCCGGTAGAAATACTTTCTCAGATGTTGAACCTGAAGTAAGAAATCGTTCTCAGACATATTCATTTATTTCAATAGTTTCATGTCTTAGATTGCAAGTTTATTTTTTAACTTGAAACTTTAAACTTCCAACTTAAAACTAAATTTACTAATCAGCCCATAATAGAGAAGACATATTCTTCTGAAAATCTCCCCTAACCCCTCTTTTCCAAAGAGGGGTATTGTTCCTCCCTTTTATAAGGGAGGTGAGAAGGGATTTTATAAAACAATGTCGTTATTATTATGGACTGATTAATAACAACATACTTTCCATCGAATGCAACGGCTGAAATGGTTGTCATTCACCTGAAAGAGAGGAGGCTCTTCCTTCTTGCAGTCTTCGATCATCAGGTAACACCGCGGATGAAACTTACAGCCCATCGGCAGGTCCATCGGGTTCGGGACCTGACCGGGGATCGCATTGAGTCTTTTTCTCTTGTCTTCAAGCTGAGGAATCGACTCTAAAAGCCCCCTCGTATAGGGATGCCGCATCTCCCCAAAGATGGTCTCGATGGGACCGTACTCTACAATCCTTCCCGCATACATCACCGCCACCCGGTCCGCTATCTCCGCCACCACGCCCAGGTCATGAGTAATCAGCATCACAGCCATTCTCATCTCCCTCTGGATCTCTCTCATGAGACGGAGGACCTGCGCCTGTATGGTTACATCGAGCGCCGTCGTCGGTTCATCCGCAATAAGGAGTTTGGGCTGGCAGGAGAGGGCCATGGCGATCATTGCCCGCTGCCGCATCCCTCCGCTCAGTTGATGAGGATAGGAATCGATCCTTGCCTCGGGAGAGGGGATCTTCACCCGGTCTAACATCTCAATGGCTTTCTTTCTGGCCTCTTTTTTATCGGGATTCTGGTGAAGCTGGATGGCTTCCATAATCTGATCCCCGATCGTAAAGACGGGATTGAGCGAGGTCATCGGTTCCTGGAAGATCATGGAGATATCATTTCCCCTCACCTTTTCCATTTCCTTCTCTTCCAGTTTTAGAAGATTTCTTCCGTCAAAAAAAATCTCACCGCTCGCGATTTTCCCGGGAGGGGTTGGAATCAGCCTCAGCAGGGAGAGACCTGTCACACTCTTTCCGCATCCGGATTCGCCCACGAGACTGAGAATCTCTCCCTCGAAAATCTCAAAACTCACGTCTTCAACCGCTTTCACCACCCCATCCTCCGTGAAGAAATGGGTGGAGAGAGAGCGAACATCTAAAAGAGGCGTTTTCATAATAACCATTTTGCAATGATCAATTGTCAATTAGCAATGATCAATAAACAATTTTCAGTGGATCATTGGCCATCGATCATTAGCCATTGACCTGTTCACCCTGTTAGGAATGATTTTCTTCTGGAATTTCTAACGGGGTTCACTGCTAATTGTTAATTGCCCATTGCTCATTGCTAATTGATTATTAATTATCTCCTCCCTCTCAGCCTCGGATCAAGGGCATCCCTCAATCCTTCCCCTAACAGATTAAAAGAGAGAACCGTGATCAGAATCGCCAGTCCCGGGAAAACGGTCAGCCACCAGGCGTCAAAGATATAGGTCCTTCCCTCGGTGAGAATATTCCCCCAGCTTGGCGCGGGAGGCTGGACGCCGAAACCCAGAAAACTGAGGCCCGCTTCCACCAGAACGGCTGTAGCCACATCGAGCGTCGCCGCCACAAAGACAGGGGCCAGGGCGTTGGGGAGGATATGACGGAAAATAATTCTTCTATCCTTCACTCCAAGCGCTCTTGCGGCATGGACGAAATCGCGTTCTCTTAAAGAAAGGAATTCTGCACGGACGAACCGCGAGGTTCCCATCCAGGAGGTAATGCCAATCACCACCATCACATTCATCATGCTGGGGCCGAGGAGAGCCACGACGGTGAGGATGAGGAAAAAGGAAGGAAAACAGAGCATGATATCCACAAACCGCATCAGGATCGTTTCCGCCCATCTCCCATAGTAACCTGCCACGGCTCCTACAAAAACACCGATGACGAGGGAGATCGCCACGGCAACAAATCCGACAGAGAGGGAGATCCTCGATCCATAGAGCATCCGGCTGAAGACGTCTCTTCCGAGCTGATCCGTTCCAAGAAAATGCTCCGGAGAGGGGGATTTCAATTTTTTGGAGACATCGGTTTTTCCCGGGTCATAGGGGGCGATCAGGGAGGCCGTGCCTGCGATGAAGAAAACGACCAGGATGATCGCCATACCCCCAACCGCCAGCCGGTTCCGCTTGAAGTAACGCCAAAAAGATTTAAGTTGCCCCTGCTCCATCAATTGATCTGTTTTCCTACCCATACCTTATTCTTGGATCGACGACTCCGTAAAGAAGATCGGCAATAAAATTTCCAAGAAGAACAAGCACGGCCGTAATGGTATTGATCGTCATCACGACAGGGTAATCTCTTGCCAGGACGGCCTGATAGGCCAGCCTCCCGATTCCGGGCCATGCGAAAACACTCTCCATAATGATGGATCCCCCGATTAAACCCGGAATGAGAAATCCAAAGAGTGTGATGATGGGAAGAAGGGCGTTCCGGAGTCCGTGTCTATAATAGACCGTCTCTTCCGGAACCCCTTTTGCTTTTGCCGTCCGGATATAGTCCTGTCGAATCACCTCCAGCATGCTCGAGCGGGTGTACCGGGAAAGGCCGGCCATCCCGTGAATCGCCATGATGAGAGCCGGCAGTAACAGATGCCATATCCGGTCCAGGATGATCTCTGTCGTCCCGAACCCTTCCGTTACAAATGAGCGCATCCCAAGAACGGGATATCCAAAAAGCTCCACGGTTCCAAGGATGATGAGGTAGGCGAGCCAGAATCCGGGGATGGAGAGCCCGAGGAACACACCGAAAGTCGTGAGGCGGTCCATCATGGAGTATTGTTTTCTCGCTGAAAAGACACCGAGCGGGATGGCCAGCGAGAAGATGATGATCGTTGCAACTAGGTTCAGGAGGAGAGTATTCCCGATCCTCTCCCAGATCTTTTCCAGGACCGGCCTTCCATCCTTGAAAGAAAAAAGCTTGCCGGTGAAAAGCTTCTTGATCCATAGAAAATATTGCTGATAGACCGGTTTATCCAGGTCGTAATTCTTCATCATCTGCTCGATGATTTTAGGCGAGATTTTGGGGTCCATCGTTAAAGAAATGGGGCCCCCGGGCGCTGTCGTAATGATAACCCAGGAGATGATACTGATCCCGATTAATGTGATGAACATCTGGAGAAGACGTCGAAGGAGGAAAGAGGTCATCTCTTATTTCTCCATAACCGTTTCGCCTGGAACATACCAGTCGATGAGATCGTACATGAGGCCTGCTTTTTCCATTTTAATCGGTCGATAGATCTTCTGGCCGGATGGGCCATTCTCCACCAATACGAATTTATTCTGAAGCGCCGACATTCCGATCGGAGAGAAGAGAAAGGTGTAAGGCTGATCTTCAGCCATCAGCTCGTGGATTCGCCAGTAAATCTTTTTTCGCTTTTCCTGATCGTATTCCCTTCTCCCTTCCTCCCAGAGCCGGTCCACCTCGGGATTCTTATAAGAAACGAAATTAAAACCTCTCTCAATCTGACTGGAATGCCAGATCTGGTAGTCATCGGGGTCCGGAGAGAGACCCCAGCCCAGGATGCAGGCATCGAAATGTTTTGCATTGATGAAATTTTTTAGAAAGACACTCCACTCATAAACCTCAAAAGTGACATCCACCCCGAGCTCGCGAAGCTGCCGTTGAACCAGAACCCCGACATCCCGTCGAACATCGTTCCCGCTGTTGGTAATGAGCTTGAAACGGAAAGGTTGACCGTCTTTATCCAGGACGCCATCCCCGTCAGTGTCCTTCCATCCAGCCTCTGCCATAAGAGCCCGGGCTTTCTGTGGATCGTAGGGAAAGGGTTTTACATTTGCATTGTAATACCAGAGGTGGCTTGGGAAGGGGCCGCTGATGACCGCTCCATATCCATAAAGAACGTATTGAACGATCTCCTCCCGGTTGATGGCATGGGTGAATGCCTGCCGGACCCGTCTGTCCTGGAAAAGAGTGTTTTTAAGATTATATCCAATATAGGTATAGCCCAGCGCCGGCTGGGAATAGATCTTCAGAAAATCAATCTCGCTCATCCTGCGGAATTGATGGGGAGAGACGCCATAAGAATCAACGCCTTTGGTCAGCAGTTCCATCTCGCTGAGAGAGACTTCCGGAATGATCCGATAGATGATCCGGTCCAGATGAGGCCTTCCCTGGAAATAGGTTGGGTTGGCCTCCACGACGATCTTCTCGTCCGTCACCCATTCCACAAAACGAAAAGGTCCGGTCCCTACTGGTCTACGGTTAAATGAGGTGGTGTTGATGTCCTCCTTTTCCAGCAGATGCTTCGGGATGATCCCCATGCCCCATGTCTGTAATCCGGGAGAAAAGGGCTGTTTGTATATAACCCGGAACGTATAAGGGTCCAGTACTTCTGCCTTTTCAACAAGCTCGTAGTCGCTTCGCCGGACGGTATTGGTCTTTTCATCCATGATCTTATCGTATGTGAACTTCACATCTTCAGCCGTAAATTCCTTCCCGTCATGCCAGAGAACGCCCTTTCGTAGGAAAAAAGTGATTTCGGGCTTCTCCCCTTCCTTGACTTTCCAGGACTCGGCTAACTCTCCAACAAAGCCTTGGAGATCCCTGTCATACTTGATCAAGCCATTAAAAACAAAAGAGTTGATATCACTCGAGGCCGAATCCTGGGCCAAAATGGGGTTGAGAAAGGAGGCATCGCCGATGGAGCTCATGATCAACTGGTTCACTCTCTGGGGAGACCGGTGACTGACAAAGAGGAGATTCACTCCAAGGACAATGAGAAAGAGGACAGGAGGGATGAAAAGCAACGTTTTGATCTTCATCAATTTGGCAGAAAAAAGAAGTTTGTCATTCCTGTGCAAACAGGAATCCAGGTTTTCTCATATACTCCTGTTTCCGAAGGGACGATTTTTGGATTCGCATAATCAATAATTAATTATAGGGGAAAAATCTCCCCTTCTCAACTTTTATCTTCACTCTCTTACGATTCCGCATTCCGCATTGCTTCTATCGTTCTACTCTTAACACTGAGAAGGTGTGAAAAAATCACATTTCCCGGATTGACATCGTTCCGGCCCGCATGGTTGGGGGGATTGGAGAAGCTTTAGGGCGGAACATCTGATGTTAAACTATGTTGTCTAAATTTGGGTAATAGCTCTGTTTTACCGAAAACGAAGGTTGCCCATAACATCTAATGACCCGCGTTCTAAAGCTTCGACAAGACGCTCATCCATGTGGGCCGAGGCACAGGCCGTCAATTTTTTCACACCTTCTGAGCTTTAAGGTTTTTGATTCCCCAATCCGAAATCCGCATTCCGAAATGATTTTACCGGTTGGTCACCAGGACATTGAAACCCAATTGGGAAAGCCTCTCCGCCATGGGAAGCGCGGCTTCCCGTGTCTCGAACGGCCCGATTCTCACCCGATGGTATTTCTGTGTCTGGGTCTCTACCGTAGCCACATGAACATTCCCAAACCTCTTCTTTAACTGTTCAGCCAACTGCCGCGCTTTGATCTCATCGGTGAAGGATCCTACTTGAAGGGTGAATCGCGGTAATTCTTCGATCCATGGCCCGATCGTCTCGATTTTGACAAAGGCAGTTCCCTTTGCATAAACGCCTAAGATTTTTGAGGCCGCATAGGAGAGGTCAATGATCCGGTCTTTGGCAAAGGGGCCGCGATCGTTTACCTTTAATTCGAGGGAGGTTCCATTTTCGAGGTTCGTTACGATCACCATTGTCCCGAGCGCCAGAGTGTTATGGGCGCAGGTGAGTTGAAACATATCGTAGACTTCACCGCTTGAAGTTGCCCTTCCATGAAACTCCCCCCCATACCAGGATGCGACTCCATACTGAACCTCACGCGTCTCCCTCTTCTCAATTTTCGCTTCAGGGGGTAGCCTCACTTCCCTCTTGACTCCTGGTCTCTCAGGAGAAGGCACGCTTCGGTCAATCACGACGCGATGCTTCGGCCCGCAGGCCGTGAGGAGAAGCAAGAACATGACTAAGAAAACTCTCCACATTCTACTTTATGCTCCCATGGAGAATTCCAAAAATAATAAGGCGGATGAATGATTGAAACAGTGACATTATACAGAAAATAACTATTGATTTCAACGAGTTTTCAACAAAAAATCGATTGACACCCCTGCTCTTTGAATATAAAATGCTCCTATTCATAGAATATGCTCCCACCGCTTACTTCTGGAGTCCGGCATTAATATTATGGATGAGAGTTTAACATCATACTACAGTCTCTGTTGTGTTGATCGCATATAGGCATTGTCCCAATAGTGGAAATAATTTAAAATAGACATTAGAGTTTGGAGGTTTTCAACCATGAAAAAGATTTCGGCAACAGATGCCCTCGATTTATCAATCCCTGAGAGAATCCAGCTTGTGGAAGATATTTGGGATACGATAGCAGCAAAGGCCGACGCTCTTGAATTAACAGAAGAGGAGAAGAAGATAATTGATGCACGGCTGGAGAAATATCACCAGAATCCTGAATCAGGCTCTCCTTGGGAAGATGTCTACAAGAGAATAGTGAGCAGGCATTGAAAGATAGACTCATCATTAGGCCTGAAGCCGAAGACGACCTAAAAGAAGCTTATTCCTGGTATGAAGATAAAAGGACAGGGTTAGGCTATGATTTACTTTTGCAAGTTGATGCTGGACTGAATTTCATAGCAAGGAATCCCGATATCCACCCAATAGAATATAAAGGAACGAGAAAGCACCTTGTCAAAAGGTTTCCATACAAAATTATCTATCTTGTTCAGAATAAACGGATTATAGTCCTTGCTGTTATTCATGGCAGGAGAAGTCCGGCTTTAATAAAAAAGAGGAGAGAACTCATTTAACACTTATAAGGTGCTCAAAAAGGCCCCGGCAAAAAACCGTCGAGCCCCTCGGGCTCATTGCTCTGCTTTCAGATATATGAAACTTGAAACTGACATCCAGAGGATTCAACAGCTTGCTCGACAACGCAAAGATGCCAACTGGGCATTCCGCTGCTTTCTCAAGGGGTCTGATCTCTCTATCCGTAGGATTGATCTTACGGTCCATGATCTCTATCGGGAAGTATCGCGGGAAATCGACTGCACCAAATGCGCAAACTGCTGCAAGACCGTCCGTCCTGTTCTGAAGCCGGCGGATCTGAGGCGTCTTGCCAAGCATCTTGAGTTGAGTGTCAATGAGTTTCGTTCCCGATATCTTGAAGATGATCCGGAAAAAGAAGGCTCTGTTTTCAGAAATCAACCCTGTCCCTTTTTGCAAGACAATCTCTGCACGGTTTACAACCATCGGCCTGGTGACTGTCGATCTTACCCACATTTACACAAAAGGGAGTTTGTCTTCAGGATCAGTCAAGCTTTTTCGAACTGTTCTGTCTGCCCCATCGTCTTCAACGTGTATGAAGAGCTCAAACGAGAACTGTGGAGACAACGACCGAGGTAGAAGAAGCAGAACCACCTCATCCAAGACGTCCTTTTTATGAAGATTAATCATTGATGAATAGAGGAAATAATGAGCAAACTTTTTGAAGCAACCAGGATCAATGGCATGGAAATGTTGAATCGATTTGTTCGATCGGCAACATGGGAGGGGATGGCTACTGCTGACGGAGCGGTCACCCCAAAGCTGATTGAAACGATGACCGCCCTGGCCCGAGGCGGGGTTGGGTTGATCATCAGCAGTCACGCTTATATCCGACCGGAGGGCCAAGCGGCTCCCTGGCAGCTTGGCATTTACAAAGACGAGCTCATCCAGGGACCGCGGGAAATGACGAAGGCAGTCCATGACAGCGGCGGGAAGATCGTCATGCAACTGGCCCATGCCGGAAACTTCGCCAACGAAAAATTGACAGGACAACCTCCGTTTGTTGTATCGGATTTTGAAGGACTGGCCTCATCACCTCGACAGGAAATCACCCTACAGGATATCCGGGAAATTGTCAGCGCTTTTGCCGGGGCTGCCCGAAGAGCCAAAGCAGCCGGTTTTGATGGGGTCCAGATTCACTCCGCTCATGGCTACCTGCTCAGCCAGTTCCTCTCCCCGGTATTTAATAAACGTAAGGATGAATACGGAGGAAACGTGGGCAATCGGGCCCGGGTTCATCTCGAAGTTTACCAGGCCATCAGACAGGCAGTAGGCCAGGGCTATCCGGTCTTGATCAAATTGAACTGCAGGGATTTCATGGAAAACGGGATGGGCCTGGAGGACTCCCTTCAAGTGGCCAAGCTCCTGGCCAATGCCGGCATGGATGCCATTGAACTGAGTGGCGGCTTCCTTACGGGTGGGAAACTCTCTCCCAGCCGGTCGGGAATCGACACAGAAGAGAAAGAAGCCTATTTCCAGGAAGAGGCAAGTTCCATGAAGAAAGAAATTGGCATTCCGGTGATCCTGGTTGGCGGCATGCGATCTTTCGAAGTGGCCGAGAGACTCGTCCAGGAGGGAGTGGCTGATTATATCTCCATGAGCCGCCCCTTGATCAGGGAACCGGATCTGATCAAACGCTGGAAAGCGGGCGACCGGCGCAGAGCAGAATGCAGGTCAGACAATCTCTGTTTCAGACCCGGAATGGAAGGCGATGGGATCTATTGCGTGGTCAAAAAACGTGAGAAGATAAATCCCTAAAAAAAGAAAGAGACTTTCTATCAATCCCAACCCCTCCTGTTTTGGTTTGAAGCACGAGCCCGCCCCTTTGAATATCCTGGTTGCCAGAGACAAAAATATCCCTGAGATTGAAACAGTTTTTTAGTCCAAGGATGTTCCCGTTTCTTTGACCCTTGAGAGCTGAGAGATCCTTGGGATGGCAGATAAAAACAGGTTGAGGACCATTCGGATCATTCCGAAGCAGGTATTTTGCCATATCATAAAAGATGGCTGAATCGACGAGTTGATGAAGGGCGGGATGAAAGGGACCGGCCAGGAGGTGCTCTTCGAGCTCTCTTGTTGTCTGAAGACCTATCCGGGCAACAGTTATGGAAGCCCTTTCTAGTCTAAGAATTCCCTTCTTCAGCCATTTCACTGCTTCATTGAGCGTTAAAGGAGAATACTTTCCCAATTTCCAGAGGGTTTCAAGAGAAGCCCCTTTGAGCACCAGCGCCGGGTGGATTCTGATGAAATCGGGTTTGAGGTCAATGATCCGATCAAGGGACCGCAAAAAATAATCGCAGGTGTCACCCGGAAGGCCGATCATCAGGTGAACGCCTACCTCAAATCCCCAATGTTTTAATCGTAAAATAGCAGAGACAGAGTCCTCTGCACAATGTCCCCTCTTTGATTGGATGAGGACCTCATCGATCATTGACTGTGCCCCGATCTCAATGGTTTTCACTCCGTACTCTTTAAGTATTGTTAGGGCCTTTTCATGCAGGGCGTCGGGCCGAGTCGAGATACGAATGGAGTCGATCCGGCGTGATGAGAGAAAGGGGCGGACCTCTTTCAGATAAGAGACCGAATCTTCCTGATCCATTGCCGTAAAGCTCCCTCCATAGAAGGCAACCTGTTTCTCTCTCTCCCCCTGGTGAGAAAAAAAATGGTTTAGAGAGACATCGATGAACTCCCGGACTGCTTGTGGAGAGGGAACGCTTTTGGCTGTTGCTTTCTGATTACAAAAAAGACAGCGCTCGGGACACCCCAGATGGGGAAGGAAGACTGGGATGATAAGTGGGGTTTTGATCATTGCCATAATTTAATAAGCACCAAATTGCCTAGAAAATAAGAACTTCGTCTAACGGCAATGGTAATCCCGCGTCTCGCGGGACCCGTATCCTCTATAAAAGGTTACGTCTGCCGTGTTTAATTCTTTTAAACGTAACCGTTACCTAATGACGAAACGGGCCTCGTAGCCATAACCTTAACCCGCGCCTCCTATTTGATATTCAGGGTTTGGTCATTGGCATTTAAGTCTTTTAAAGCGTTTTTGGCGGCTTCCTGTTCGGCCAGCTTCTTACTCCCCCCCCACCCTGTCCCTTTGATTTCCTCTCCGATCATCACAGAGGCCTGGAACTGTTTATCATGCTCCGGCCCGGACTCCTTCAAAACATGATACTGGGGAGTGAATCCGAAAGCCTTCTGGGCATATTTTTGAAGAAGGCTTTTATAATCATTTGAATGGAGGGCAAAGTTTTCCAATCCCAAATAAGGTTCGAGATGGTTCCGGACGATTTCCAGGGCTTGATCATATCCGGAATCCATGTAGATGGCTCCGATCACGGCTTCATAGGCATTGGCCAGGATGGAGGCTTTTTTCGCCCCGCCATCCAGGATCTCACTCTTCCCGAAAAGGAGATATTGATCCAATCGAAGCTGTTTCGAAAAAAAGGCCAGAGAGCTTCGTTTGACAAGATGGGATCTCCACATGGAGAGCGTGCCTTCCTGGGCCTCTGGAAATTCCTTAAGAAGAAGATGGCTTACGGCAAGGTTGAGAACGGCATCGCCAAGGTATTCGAGAACTTCGTTCGAGACCTTATTCGGAGCATTTGTCTGGTGGATGAATGACTTGTGGGTGAGCGCCTGATCCAACCAAACCCTCTCTTTGAATTGATATCCTAAACGTTCCTCCATCTCCCTTAAAGAGGTCAGCCTTTCCTCATCCATCCCAATCCTCCGCTACTTTCCCGATCACTCCCCTATCATCCCATTCCGTTACGACAACCCTCTTTTCCTGATTAGCCAGGTTCCAATGGTTTCCATTTGAGAGAAGAACGGGGATGTAATTTCTCGAAAACCCTTTCCATCTCCCTGACCCTTTCTCTTTTCGGTCTTCCACAAGAACGCCCAATTCCTGATGGAGAAATTGATGATAGAAGGACCGCCGTTTCTGCCTTCCCAGTTCCCTCATCCTCTCTGCCCTCTGCTTGATCTCCCTCGCATCGGTCTGTTGGTCCAGTTGGGCCGCAGGCGTTCCCTTTCTCTTAGAGAAAGGAAAGACATGGAGATAGGAAATGGGAAGGGATTCAACCAATTGGTAACTGTTTTGGAACCTCTCTTCGGTCTCTCCGGGAAATCCGATGATCAGATCCGCACCGATCGAGACCCCTGGAATGCTTCGGTGCAATTCCTCAATGAGGTCATGGAGGAAAAAACGGTCATAATCTCTGTTCATTTTTTTTAAGATCTCCTCGTCTCCGCTCTGGATGGGAATGTGGAGGTGGGAACATACCTTTGTTGATTGGGAGAGGATGGAGATGAGGCCGGTCGAGAAATCGAGAGGCTCAATCGAGCTGAGTCGAATCCGAGGGGGGGTATCCTCGATCTCAATCCGTCGAATCAGTCTCTTCAGTGAGAAGGAGGGCTGAAGGTCCCATCCATATGAGCCGATGTGAATGCCGGTAAGCACAACCTCCTTAAAGCCTCTCTCTTTCAGAACTCTGAGATGCTCGATGGCCCTCTCCGGAGGGAGACTTCTCGAAGGCCCTCTTGCATGGGGGACGATACAGTAAGAGCAGCGGGCATCGCACCCGTCCTGAATCTTGAGAAAGGCCCGGGTGTGGCGATGAAATGTTTCAACAGGAGTTTCTGAAAAGGTCTTCTCTTTCCGGATATCGCTTACCTGGACCTTTGAAAGCTTGCCTTCCTCCATGAGTGGAAGAAGGTCGGGAATCCGATTCTTTTCTCTATTCCCAAGGAGAAAACGGACTCCCTCCATTTGAGTAAAGGTATCCGGCGCCACCTGCGAGTAACATCCGGTGACGATGATGAATGAATCCCGATTGTTTCGAAGGGCTTTTCGGACCATCTGTCTCGAGTCGAAGTCGGCCCGGTGGGTAACGGTACAGGTATTAATGATTGTGATATCCGCCCCGGATCCAAAGGGAACGAGGCGATAGCCCCTTTTCTCCAGGTCAGCCATCAAGGCTTCTGATTCATATTGGTTTACTTTGCATCCGAGTGTGCCAATGGCAATCGTCTTTATCATATTAAAGTTTAATCAGCTTGATTTTTCCCCAGGCCCCCATCTTCTCCTTGACAATGATCAATACCCCTGAAACCCCTTTGATCTCTTTTCCTCTCTCCAATCCCCGCTCTATGTCCTGCTTCTCCCGGACGACATTTCCAACAGCAGTGGCTGCCGCATCCGCAAGCGCTGCGGATTTTGAGACAACACAGACCGCATCCGCCTTTCCAAAACTGAGAGAGGGACCAACCGTCCCTGAAGAGGTGCAGACACCAAGGGGTGTCTCTCCGGGTTCGATCACGATTCCGACCTTCAGGCTAAGCGGAGAAAGGCCTGCATAGATTCCGATGATTCGCTCCCTGGAAGTGGCGAGATAGATATCGCCGCCATTTTCAACAATCACCTCGTTTGAGAGTTGAAGCAGATCTTTTGAAACCGACTCGGCCATGGCTCCAGCTACAGCCGCCATCGGGCCGACACAGGCTAAGGAGGAGGTGCGGATCATTTCCCGGACGATTTCCGGGACATGAGAAGCCTCTTCGATAGGAACGAGGCTTCTTTCGAAGTCAGGATTCATAGCGATATATGTTTCAAGTTGGTTCCGGTATTTGAGCACCGATTCCTTCGCCTCGCGTGAGAGATCCTTTTCTGCACGGATCAGAAGGTCAGTCTCCTTGATGATGACCTCGAATTGAACAAGGTCATCCGACTTGACTAAATTCCGGTAGGTCCGTCTCTCATGCATTTTTATAGATTAAAACCCTTCATTAATGTAATCCATTATATTATTCAAAAGCATCGGGTGTCAATTTGATCAAGGTTAGGAGTTGAAATGATATGGAATCGTTGTTAAAATTTAGATAAAAGACCTTACCTTCTCGTCAAATATATTAAAAAATAATAGAAAGAGGTGAGGAGGTGGATAAGGATGAAAAAAATGATTCTTATTTCTTTGATTTTATTAGTGTTTTTTCTCACAGCGGGGATTGCCTCGGCCGGGCATAGGCGCCACTTTTCCCACCGTCACCATTCCCACTTTGGGATCTTTATTAGCCCTCCGTTTATATCGGTAGGGCCTCCTGTCTACTACAGGCCATATTACCCATATTATCGAGCCTATCCTCCTGAAGGGTATGGATATGGGTATCGAGTCTGGGCTCCGGGATTCTGGGAGGAAAGATGGACCCCTTATGGATGGGAAAAAGTTTGGGTTCCAGGCTACTGGCGATATGAGTATTAATGAGAAAATTTTATAAATCTTTAATAAAAACATTATATTATATCTATACGCCTATGTCGTATAAAGGTTAAAGTTTCGCCATAATCTGCCTAAATCAAATGTATATGTATTTCTGAAACTTTTCCCCAATAAATACCGATCAAATCAAAAAAAATAATGAAAACCACAAAAATATATTGACAAGTAAAAGTTTTTCAGATAATATAATAAGGTTTTTTCGCCTTAAATTCTTAGTAAATCTTTTTTGCCTGTAACATATTGAAATTATTAGTTCTGTTTAAAGAGGGGTAAATGCCGACGGTTAATCAACTGGTTCGAATTGGAAGAAGTAAGGTAAAAAGCAAGACTTCTGCTCCGGCTCTTACACGGTCGCCACAGAAAAGAGGCGTCTGTATTCGAGTCTATACCAACACACCCAAGAAACCCAATTCTGCCCTTAGAAAGGTAGCCCGTGTGCGATTGACCAATGGGATCGAGGTAACTGCCTATATCCCGGGAATCGGGCATAACCTTCAGGAACACTCCGTCGTCCTCATCAGGGGAGGGAGGGTGAAAGACCTGCCTGGAGTTCGATACCATATCATCCGGGGTACCCTTGATGCGGTAGGCGTCCAAGACCGAAAACAGAGCCGTTCCAGATACGGAGCCAAGAAACCCAAGTAAGAACTTCTCTTCCGGAATGACTGAAGACAGGAAGAAGGAGCAATTATGCCCAGAAAAAGGGAAGTTAGAAAGAGACAGATACTGCCTGATCCGAAATATCGTGATGTCATGATCGCCAAGTTTATCAATGGGATCATGCGTCAGGGGAAAAAGAGCGTGGCGGAAGGGATCTTCTATGGCGCCCTCGATCTCATCAAAGAGCGGACCCATTCTGATCCGATTAAAATATTCAACCAGGCCATGGATCATGTGAAGCCCATGATCGAAGTGAGGCCCAGGAGGGTTGGTGGAGCCACGTATCAGGTCCCTGTGGAGGTAAGGCCCGGCAGGAAGACCTCTTTAGCGGTTCGATGGATCATCGGTTATGCAAAACAGCGTTCAGAAAAGACGATGGAGGAGAAGCTTTCTGCTGAATTGATCGATGCGGCCAATAGCCGTGGGGCCTCTGTAAAAAAGAGAGAGGATACCCACAAAATGGCAGAGGCCAACAAGGCATTTGCTCACTATCGTTGGTAACTCTTTAAAATCAAAAGGTTAGGTCAAGGCTAAGGTTCAGAATTTTACTATTTCCCCCTTCAATCTCAATCTTAACCTCAACCTGTATCTCTTAAATTTAAATTTCAACCACACGAAACGCGTGGCTTTACTCATGAAGAGGTTTTAAGTGTCAAACGTTTTAAAAGAGAAGATCAGAAATATCGGCGTCATGGCCCACATTGATGCGGGAAAAACAACCACTACGGAGCGTATCCTCTACTATACCGGCGTCACCCACAGGATTGGAGAGGTGGATCAGGGATCCGCGACCATGGACTGGATGGAGCAGGAGAAGGAGAGAGGGATTACCATCACCTCGGCAGCCACCACCTGCTTCTGGAAAGAACACCGGATCAACATCATAGACACCCCCGGTCATGTTGACTTTACGATCGAGGTGGAACGATCTCTACGGGTCCTGGATGGAGCTGTAGCTGTTTTTTGTTCGGTTGGAGGGGTGGAGCCCCAATCGGAAACAGTCTGGAAACAGGCTGACAAGTACGAGATACCCAGGATTGCCTTTGTCAATAAGATGGATAGAGTTGGAGCGGATTTTGATAGGTGTCTCCAGACAATGATCGATCGCCTCAAGATCGCTCCCCTCCCCCTTCAGATCCCTTTTGGAAAAGAAGAGGATTTTCAGGGAGTGATCGACCTTATTTCAATGAAAGCCTTAATTTACGACCCTGATAGCCAGGGCGTCCACTTTGATATTCAGCCTATTCCAGAGGCTCTCCTGACAGAGGCATCCAGGCAGAGAGATTTCCTGATTGAAAGATTGTCAGAGTCAAACGAATCATTGATGGAAAAGTTTATCGATGGCAAGGAGATTTCAGAGTCCGAGATTAAAAAGGCGGTCCGGGAAGCCACCCTGAAATTGACGGGAACGCCGGTACTCTGTGGCGCAGCCTTCAAAAATAAAGGGGTTCAGCCTTTGCTTGATGCCATCATCGATTACCTCCCTTCCCCTCTTGATCTTCCCCCGGTGACAGGGGTGGATCTCCATGGTCTTGAAAAAACCTTCTCCGCCAACAATGGTCATCCCCTTTCCGCACTGGCCTTTAAAATCATGAACGATCCCTATACCGGCCAGCTCACCTTCTTTCGTATCTACTCCGGGTCGCTCAAGTCCGGAGACTCTGTCTTCAATCCTACGAAAGGGAAAAGAGAGCGGATTGGACGACTATTGAAGATGCATGCAAACAAAAGAGAGGAGATTCGGGAGGTATTCGCCGGAGACATTTTTGCTGCCGTGGGTCTCAAACATACCACCACCGGGGATACGATCTGCACCGAAAAGGAACCCATCATCCTTGAATCAATGAACTTCCCGGAACCGGTCATTTCCATTGCCCTGGAGCCTAAGACAAAGAGCGATGTGGAAAGATTGGGAACCTCCCTTCATAAATTGACTCTCGAAGACCCCTCCTTCAAGGTGAATACCGATGAAGAGACGGGGCAGACTATTATCTCCGGAATGGGCGAGCTCCATCTTGAAATCATCGTCGATCGGCTCCTGAGGGAGTTCAATGTGGAAGCCAGTGTGGGAAAACCCCAGGTCGCCTATCGTGAGACCATTACGAAAACCGTTAAATCGGAAGGCCGTTTTGTCCGTCAGTCAGGCGGAAGGGGGCAGTATGGCCATGCCTGGTTGACCCTTGAACCACAGCCTCCTGGAAAGGATTTCGAATTCGTCAACAAGATAGTAGGGGGCGCGGTCCCGAGAGAGTTTATCCCTGCCATTGAAAAGGGCGTGATAGAGGCTATGGAGAAAGGAGTCCTCGCAGGATTTCCGATGGTTGATGTTAAGGTGACCCTCATCGATGGATCTTACCACGATGTTGACTCCTCTGAAATGGCCTTCAAGATCGCCGGATCCATGGGATTTAAAGAGGGAGCCCGGCGGGCAAACCCCATCCTGCTTGAACCTCTGATGGCCATCGAGATCATTACGCCGGAGGAGTATGTGGGTCAGGTCGTGAGCGACCTCAACTCCAGAAGAGGAAAGACGGCACGAGTCGAATACCGGAAGGGAACCAATGTGATCTCCGGAGAGGTTCCTCTAGCCAATGCGTTTGGATATGTCACCGACCTTCGATCCCTCACCCAGGGAAGGGCCACCTTTACGCTGCAATTCTCTCATTACAGCCCGGTGCCGCCATCCGTAAGTGAGGAGATCCTTTCAGAATTGAGAAGGGTTGCCTGAGCGTAACCCGCAGACGAGGAGGGTTTGAGCCATGTCGAAGCCGAAATTTGAGAGGACGAAGCCGCATGTGAACGTGGGGACGATT
>MGQQ01000096.1:0-718 GCA_001798855.1 Deltaproteobacteria bacterium RBG_16_49_23
CTATTCGCTATTGGGGAATACTTCTTAATGAAAGCCGGAGGATTGCTATTATGAGATGGATCTTACCTTTGCTTCTTCTCACGCTGCCACTCTATGGTTATGCATTAGATGTCGGAGATAGTGCGCCGGATTTTCAAGGTGTGTCCCTGGATAATAACCAGGTCTCCTATTATTCTACCTTTGCGGGGAAAAAGCCCGTTTACCTCATCTTCTGGGCCACATGGTGACCCATCTGTAAAGAGGACCTCCCCCGTGTGGAGAGGCTGCATAAACGTTTAGGTGATAAAATAGAGGTTATAGGAATAAATGTCGGCATAAATGAGAGGGAAAAAGGTGTAAGGGAATATGTGAAAGAGAAGAATCTCACCTTTACGATCGTCTACGATGAAAAACAAAAAGTGACGAAGACCTACGGCGTCATAGGTACGCCTACGCACATCATTACCGATAGGAAGGGTTTCGTAAGATACAGAGACGCCAAGTTTCCCCATGATATAGATGAGCACATGAAGGAACTCCTCAAATAGTTTAATTGTTTCAATAACCGGAACGGTATATTTCTACTCGGTGTATCAATTTTTCTTTAACTCTCGGAGTGGAGAAGACTTTTTTTATCGGAAAGGAGATGCGATGCGCAAGAAAATAGTTCTAACATTGGCAATGTTAAGCATCCCCATCTTTCTGGCTTCAGGCCTCGGGAATGTTTGGGCTGAACTGA
>MGQQ01000096.1:737-876 GCA_001798855.1 Deltaproteobacteria bacterium RBG_16_49_23
TGGGTTCGTACTTCCTTCGTCCCAAGACAAGCTCGTTGATTACTACAAGGATTACTACGGGAAGCATCATCTGATCATGACTTTCTTCCCTGCGGCCTTCACCCCTGTCTGAACGGGCGAGATGGATGGGCATCAGAAA
>MGQQ01000096.1:1628-5425 GCA_001798855.1 Deltaproteobacteria bacterium RBG_16_49_23
ATTGCAATTCATTTAGAGGGAGAGAATCCGAACAGGAACGAAAAGTCGAAATCCCTGGTTTACCTTGTCGAGAAAGGAAACCGAATTATTTCGTTTGTCCTTACCCAATGGCGACCAATGAAGGGAACCTTTGACCAAGAGCCGTTCGAGCAATTTGAAACCTTTGTTAAGAGCTTCAAATTCTTGGAACCGACCTTCTACGATGAGTTGGAAAAGAAGCTCAAAAAGTTAAAAGGATAAGAGAACGGTTTTCCAAAGTACAGGTGCGGCCCGGAAAGACGGCCATCCGTTGGTTTGATCGGATAAGAATCATGTGGCAGGGGCCACGAATTGCAGGCTGGGTAATAATTTCTTCTTTCTTCAATAGAAGAAAGGATAATTTGTTTCCTAAGGGTGACAATGTGTATAGCAGGTGGAAGTCTCGAAGTTAAGATAACTTTCAAAATGATGGATCAATTCTACAGGGTAGAATTATGAAGATTAGTCAGAAAAGGAAAGGATACCTTGAAGTATTCTTTATATATTTGATCATGTTGAGTTCTGCAATTAACTTTGGCTTGTATAACCAGGCTTTAGGTTCTGAACAGGAAACAAAGAAGGTTGAAAAACAATATAACAGACTGAAATCTGAAAAAAGCCCTTATCTGCTCCAACATGCTAACAATCCTGTTGACTGGTATCCGTGGGGACGGGAGGCGTTCGGCAAGGCGCGCAAAGAGAACAAGCTCATCTTTCTCTCCATTGGTTATTCAACCTGTTATTGGTGCCACGTCATGGAACGGCAGATATTTGAGAACGAAGAGCTTGCCGCATTGATGAACCGATACTTCATCAGCATTAAGGTGGATCGTGAAGAGCGGCCTGATGTGGACCGGGTTTATATGTCGGCATTGATGGCGATGACGGGAAGTGGCGGCTGGCCCATGACGATCTTTCTCACGCCAGATTTGAAACCATATTACGGGGCGACCTACATTCCCCCCGACCAATTTCGAAAGATTATCGTTAAAATCCACGAAATCTGGACAACCGATCCTGAGGAATTTCATCAGTCGAGTCGGCAACTCACAGATCTTCTAAAACGGCAGGTCCTGTCCGAATCTGGGGGTACTACCTTAGAGAAGTCCATTCTAACAAAAGGATATGAACAGTTACGGCAAGCTTACGATGAACAGTATGCCGGGTTCGGCAGGGGACCAAAATTCCCTCGACCGGCTACATTCAATTTCCTATTACGATATTACCACCGTTTCGGTGAGCGAGAGGCGCTTAAGATGACGCTGGCTACACTGAGAAAGATGGCCGAAGGTGGGGTCCGTGACCACCTCGGGGGTGGCTTTCATCGCTACTCGGTGGACGGTCAGTGGCGCGTTCCACACTTTGAGAAGATGCTCTACGATCAAGCGCAACTTGCCTCATCGTACCTCGATGCCTATCAGATCACCCACGACGAATTCTATGCTTCGATTGCCCGTGAAATTCTTACTTATGTGCTGCGGGAGATGACGGATAAAGAGGGGGGATTCTACTCTGCCCAAGATGCCGAAAGCGCTCTCGATCCCAAGAAACCTGATGAGAAGGAGGAAGGTGCATTTTACGTTTGGACTAAAAAAGATATCGACCTGGCAATCGCAAAAGACGGGGCAGAGATATTTGCATATGCCTACGGGGTGCGGGCAGGCGGAAACGCCCTCGAAGATCCTCAAAAGGTATTTGTGAAAAAGAACATTCTTTTCATTGCCCACAGCGTGGACCAAACGGCGAAGCGATTCAAGAAACCCTCTGAAGTAATAGCAAAGGTCCTGGCCGAATCCCGCGCACGCCTGTTTGGAGAAAGGCAGAGGCGACCGCGGCCTAACCTGGATGATAAAGTGCTGGTTTCCTGGAACGGATTGATGATATCTGCGCTCGCACGCGCTTACCAGGTGCTCGATGACCCGTCTTATCTACAAATGGCGGAAAAAAGCGCTGATTTTATTCTCACCAAACTTTACGATTCTAAAGCAAAGAGATTGCTTCACCGGTATCGCGCGGGCGAGGCCCGTTATGATGCCAATCTCGAAGACTACGCTTTTCTTACGATGGGATTGCTCGACCTATATGAAGCCGCGTTCGACACGCGCTGGCTGAGAAGAGCTATTGAGTTGACCGAAAGGCAGAACACGCTCTTTCACGATGAAAAGAACGGAGGTTTCTTTGATACATCTGGCAAAGACGATAGTCTTCTCTTCAGGACAAAGGAAGACCATGATGGAGCCGAACCTGCAGGGAATTCGATTGCGACGCTGAATCTCCTCCGTCTGTCTCAAATAACCAATAGCCACCAGTGGCGCGAGATGGCAGACCGGACACTTTCGCTGTTTAGTGGCCGATTGGGGAAGATTCCTCAGGCTTTGCCACAGATGTTAGCGGCCCTCGACTTCCACCTCGACAAGCCCAAGCAGATCATCATCGCTGGCAAGCGGCAAAATGAAGATACGCAGAGAATGCTTCGTGAGGTCAACAGGAGGTATCTTCCCAGCAAAATCATCTTACTTGCCGATGGAGGCACCGGCCAGCAATTCCTCAACCGATATCTCCCATTCATCCAATCCATGACAATGCTTAATGGCAAAGCTACAGCCTTCATCTGCGAAAACTACGCATGCAAGGAGCCGACTTCAGACCTCCCTGTGATGGTGAAGCAACTTGAAGGAAAGAGAGAAAAGTGATGCTTGCTGAGATCGCTCCATGTGCGTGTTGGAGACGGTGCCCGAGGCATGGTATGTTTTAAAAGCATACTGATGGAATGTTAACATTTAGAAAAGATTGAATGAGAGAGAGGAGCAAGGATGTCAGAAAGAGAATTCCAATTACCCGAGACCTTTCTCAAGATCCTAAAAGAGGATCGAGAGCATAGCCTCTTCCTTTTGGAAGGCGGGAGCTTGATCTTTTTCCCGGCTTGACCCAAGGGCGAATGGAACATCGGTGATGTTCACCATTCAAGCCGACACCGGAGAGCGACGGATGCCGAATTGAAGCATTATTTTCACCAGATCGCTCCCAGGATGAATTGGAAAAGAGCTAAAGGCAAACTGTGGCGAAGCGTTGACTCTTTTGGTAAAGAAGGTAGCAGGACGAAGGAAGAGGGGATAAAAAGAAGGATCCTGTCTAATTCATGTCGTCTGGGGAAGTAAGAATATGAACAGGGAGGAGGGAGATGAAAAGTTTATCAAGAAGGGGGTTATTGTTGATTGTGATCGTCGCTATTTTGGGTGGAACGTTTGGAATATTGTTTGTCTTGCCAGATTCATATATCCGGTCCTTTCGTGCCCAGCCTGCAAATGAGAAGGGATGTCTGTTCTGTCATGACGGAATCGAGAATATTAATGTCAGGATGCAACCCTTTTTACTGGCCTTTGCTCAACAGCAATATGGGAAGCGTGAAGGGTATGAATGTGCGGTCTGCCATGAGGGAAATCCATCCTCTGACACAGAAGATGGGCACAAGGGACTCATCTCAAATCCGTCAAGTATGTGGGTGCTTCACCAGGGAAAGGGGTGCGCCAAGTGTCACGATAGCAAAGAGAGTATCACCACGTTGATGGGAAAACGCCTTCCCAAACCGGTCGGCGGAAGCTTGGCCCCTATACCTGTGATTTCTTCTGATCCTTCAGGGAGTACCGGGATGGACTACACATACAGAATGGCCAGGGCCTTGATGTCCCTCGAAACGGGAAAAGCGAGTAAGATTCTATCCTCCAACGGAATCATACCGAAGGGGACTTTCCCCTATGCCAATTTTGACATGGATGATC
>MGQQ01000096.1:5436-9150 GCA_001798855.1 Deltaproteobacteria bacterium RBG_16_49_23
TCCAGATGGCCCCATACCGAGATCGGGTTCCGAAAAATATAAGAAGTGGGTGAAGAAGGCTATAGATGCTGGTTTCTTAAGGCGGCTCGATAAGGTGGAAGAAATCCCTTATTTTGATAAGGCTGTTAAAGCATTCGGGTCGGCTGAGAAAGCAGGTTTCGCTGATATCCACAGGAAGCAGTGTGCCAGGTGTCATGTATGGGGCGAGGGGAGAGATAAAAGAGGAGATTTGAGGGCCTCCGGCTGCGCGGCATGTCACATGCTCTATGGCAACGACGGAAAATATGAGGGAAATGATCCAACCATCAGGAACAATAGAACCCGGCCGCACGCGTTGAAGCATAAAATTACAAATGCCATCCCGGCAGCTCAATGTACCCATTGCCATACCAGGGGGAAACGCATTGGCACCACCTTCGTGGGAATGTTCGAATATGATTACGTAAAGGACGGTGAAGCACCTCCCTTTGACAACCAGGCTAAACCCCAGGAACCCCTGTTCACCAAGGAATATATGCACGTAAGAGAGGATGTCCATTTTGAAAAAGGAATGGACTGTGCGGATTGCCATACATCCATTGACGTGCACGGGGATGGCAACATCTATCCGGTGACCTACTACCAGGTGGAGATTAACTGTTATGACTGTCATGGGTCCACCGAGAAGTACCCGTGGGAACTCCCCGTGGGCTATGGGACACCGGTGACACTCGAAGGACAAAGAGGGATTTACAGAGCCGGGGATAAGGAGTATCTCTTGACTTCAAGGGGAAATGTAAAAGGGAACTGGGTTCGGGAAGGGAAGAGGATTTATGTGTTAAGCCGTTACACGGGTAAACAGCATGAAGCTCCCCTCCTCAAAAACATTAAGCTGGCAGATAAATTCAAAACACAGCAAGGGAAGGTCGCTATGGCCACTATTCCACAACACCTCGATAAAATGGAATGTTATACCTGCCATTCCACATGGGCGCCGCAATGTTACGGATGCCACATGCGGTATGATAGGCGGGTTAAAGGGACGGACTGGGTGGCTACGTCCAAGAGGTTGGATCCAAAAACCGGAAGGCAGGTTGTCACGAAAAATTTTGGCGACCTCACTATTGAGAATAGATCCTTCTTTAGATGGGAAACCCCTATTTTGGGATTGAACCTGAAAGGAAGGGTCTCGCCTCTTGTTCCTGGCTGTCAAGTCTTTTACACTTTTATTGACGAAAAAGGAAAGATCAAAGCATTGAACAGGTACTATATGACATCCAGTGGTCATGCTTCTCCAACCCTTGCTCCCCTGTCTCCCCATTCGGTGACCCTGATTGCCCGAACCTGCGAAGATTGTCATACGAATCCAAAGGCCATAGGATATGGAACGGCTAATTCAAGAAGCGGACAAAAGCTCTTGGGAGATGCGCCGCTGTTTCAGGACTTATCAAAAGGGGTTTACGGGGATATTCCCGGGGCGAAGACGGGCAAATGGCAAGTCCCGAAAATAGAGGACTTTCCCAATGCCCTGGATCAACTGGTCACAAGAAGTGGCAAACAGGTTCAAAACATGCCGCTACCCGAAGATAGATCACTCAACCAAAAGGAACGGGCACTTGCTGAAAGAGAAGGCGTTTGCATAGGATGCCATCAATATTACGGAACGGAAGAATGGGAGAAGATCGTCAAAAAGTTCGGCAGGGCAGAGACTGCGGAACAGCATGACAGGATGGTTTCTGAGGCGATAAGGAGCCTTATGGAGAAAAGTAGATAAAAAGAAGTCCCGGGATAGGAGGTAAATCATGTCAGAAAAGGAATTTGAACTTCCTGAGACCTTTCTCAAAATAGTAAAAGAGGATCGCAATTACAGTATCTTTCTATTGGGAGGGGAGAGCTTAGTCTTTTTCCCAGCTTGACCTGAGGGAGAATGGAACATCGGAGATGTTCACCATTCGAGTCGCCATCGAAGGGCCACCGATGCCGAAATGAAATATTACTTTCATCAGATCGCACCCGGGATGGATTGGGAAAAAGCCAAAATCAGGTTGTGGCGAAGTGTGGATATTTTCGGGGAAGAAGGGAGTAGAAAAAAGGAAAAAGGTATCAAAAATAGAATTTTATCAATATCCCGTGTTAGAAGAAGTAAATAAAAATGTCTGGTTCCTCCCCCATGCTACTCACTCAAAAGGCCGGAAGTTTTATTTCCGGTCCCTTTCTTCCTGTAAGCCAATGGAATTCTTCATACAGATGAGCTCGAAATAGGGGATTTTCTGATATAAAATACACAATTCACCCTATTTATTTCTCTGGAGTTCCGTCGGATGATTTAGTTGACGAGAATGGAGAGAAGCTGTGAAGGAAGAGCAGGGAAACCTTAATCCAGATACTTGGCTCAAGGATCATGGAGATTACCTCTTTCGGTACGCCTTGATGCGGCTTCGGGATAAAACAGCAGCGGAGGAGACAGTTCAGGAGACCTTCCTTGCTGCCCTAAAGGGGAAGGACCAATTTAAGGGTCAAGCCTCCGTCAGGACCTGGTTGGTGGGGATCCTCAAGCACAAAATCATGGACTATTTTCGAAAGAGCAGTCGGGAATTCTCCTTCAGCGAACTCGCTTCCCTTGAAGACCCTTCTCAGGATCTCTTCGATCAGAACGGAAGATGGAAGGCTGAGCCCGTTCCTTTAAGGGACGACCCTGAGGACGTCCTGGAAAAGAAGGAATTCTGGAAGGCCTTTGAAGCTTGTATTTCTTCCTTGCCAAAACGCCTGGCTCAGATATTTGCCCTTCGTGAATTCGAGGGGTTGAGAGGTGAGGAAATCTGTAACCTTCTCGGGATTTCTTCGACTAATCATTTAGGTGTGCTCATGTTTCGTGCCAGAGCGGGTCTTGCCCGGTGTCTCGAAACGAACTGGTTTGGAAAAAAGGAGTAGGAGTATGAAAGATGATTACTTGTGAGGAAGCCGCCCGCTTAATATCGGATTCCCTGGATCGAAAACTTCCATTGCGCCAGCGCGTTGCTTTGAGGATGCATCTACTCATGTGTAAGTTCTGTCCTACGTTCCGGCAGCAGTTAATACTCCTCAGAGATGCGGCAAGCCGGTACAGAGAGGAAGCCTATACCCCGCCATGAACTTCGGCATGGGACTGCCCTGGGTATCCTTGGGCTGAGTGAGAACTGGGAGAATCTTCTTTCACAGGAGAGTGATTAATTTATAATTAGAGATGAGAAGGCGGATTAATATAATTCTTTTTCTTTCTTTTTTTATCCTTATTTCGGGTTGTACCCATGTTATCTTAGAGGGACTCAGAGCCAAAGCCGATTTATCTCTCACCTTTGGCGAGGTCCTTCAAAATCCAGATGCATATAAGGGCAAATTTGTGATATGGGGTGGAGAGATTATTCAGGCCCTCCCTCAAGAGAATGGAACTAACCTTATCGAAGTCCTCGAATGGCCTCTGGGTTGGAGAGGAGAACCCCGAAGGACAGTTTCCTTCCGAGGGAAATTTTTAGTTCTTATTAAGGAAAATTTAGATCTTTCCTTTTATAAAAGGGGGAAAAAGATAACATTTGCCGGTGAAATCCAGGGCGTCGTCCAGGGGGAAAAGGCATCCTCTTTCACTGATGTGGCTTACCGTTACCCTCTTCTCCTAAGCAAGCAAATGCATCTTTGGAAGGGTTACTTCCAGTATTCAACTCCTTATGACCCACGAAGGTACGATCCCTCTTATGATCC
>MGQQ01000097.1 GCA_001798855.1 Deltaproteobacteria bacterium RBG_16_49_23
CATGGAATATATTGTAAGCTGGATAGCCCATGACCAAGCTTGAATCTCTACAGGACATCAAAGACACCGTCCCCCCCTTACCTCCCTACTTCGTCATGCTCGCAAAAACAAGTAATCAACCCGTTAACTACTCAACCCCTCAATAGATCGTCAGCAAGACTGTGGGTTAGCAAAAGGGGAATAATCAGAATCAGAAGTATTGATGTCTTACAAAGTGTATTTATTGAGTTTGTCTTCATAATTCACCAAACCACCATCGATTATTCTCCTACTAAGCTCAGCTACTGCAAGTAAAGTTTTCTTTGATATTGCGTTGAGCTTTTTGATCTGAATATCAGCTAAATAAAGGTCGAATCTCTGTATAATTACCTCCTTAATTACCGCTGTTTAAAATATATGAGGACATTATACGCATATATATCCTCTCATCAAATATTTTGTTTGCCCTGTGTTTTGTTTGCCCATCGGAGATCACCCCATCGGAGATGTCCCAATTTATTGACATCTCACCCTTATTTTGTTAGCTTTAAACATCCAAAAGAGAGGATCGCTCGGTTCGATGGCCTGGTTTAAGAAGGGAGAAGAGGAAGAGAAAAAAGAGAGGCGTGAGGACCCGAAGATCTTCGATGAACTCTGGGTCAAATGTAAGTCCTGCAATGAGATGATCTACCGGAAGGTCATCGAACGAAATTTTCAGGTCTGCCCGAAGTGCAACTATCACTTTCAGATACCGGCCCGGAAGCGAATCGAGTGTCTGGTTGATCCAGGCACCTTCCTTGAGTACGACTCCGATCTTATCTCCACCGATCCCCTGGAGTTCAAAGATTCGAAGAAGTACCCCTACCGGGTCAAAGAATCCCAAGAAAGGACCGGTCAAAAGGACGCCGTCATCTGTGGAGAGGCACGGTTCGAGGGCCAGCCGGCCATGGTGGGTGTCTTTGAATTCAATTTTATGGGTGGAAGCATGGGGTCGGTCGTAGGGGAGAAGATCACCCGTCTGATTGAAAGGGCGGTTGAGAAGAGAGCCGGTGTGATCATCTTTTGCGCCTCCGGAGGAGCCAGAATGCAGGAGGGCATTCTCTCTCTGATGCAGATGGCCAAGACCAGCGCGGCCCTTGCCAGACTCCAGGAAGCAAGGCTGCCCTACATCTCTGTTCTGACCGATCCGACCACCGGAGGGGTATCGGCCAGCATTGCCATGTTAGGCGATATCATCATCGCCGAGCCAAAAGCCATGATCGGATTCGCAGGGCCAAGGGTGATCAAGGATACGATTCGGGCCGAACTTCCGGAGGGATTCCAACGGGCGGAATACCTTCTCCAGCATGGGATGGTTGATCTCATCATTGAACGAAAAGATCTCCGGCACACCCTTGCCTCCCTCCTCAAAATGCTCATGGCTGGTCAGTAAACCCCGTTAGAAAGATTTGGCCTTTCTAACGAAATAGCTCACGCAGAGTTTTCAACGCAGCGCCGATTAGACTCGGCCATGGGATGCGGGGCTTTCTAACGGGGTAAAGGAATAGATTGAAATGAACAGAAATGGCTATCAACAGTCTCTGGACTATCTCTATGGCCTCGAAAAATTCGGGATGATCTTCGGATTAACAAAGGCGGAGGGAATTCTTGATGCGGTTGGAAATCCCCACAGCGAAATTCAGGCCATCCATATCGGAGGGACCAACGGAAAAGGTTCCACCGCGGCCATGATGGCCTCGATCCTGCAAAAGGAGGGTTACAGGGTGGGGCTTTACACCTCCCCTCATCTCCTTCGATTCACCGAACGGATAAAAGTGAATGGAAGGCAGATCGAGAAGGAGGAAGTGGCGGACCTGACCGAGTGGATGAAAAAAAAGGTTGAAGCGGCTGGCGTTGCTCCTCCCTTCACCTTCTTCGATTTCACCACCGCGATGGCCTTTCTCTATTTCAAGCAGAAGATGGTTGATCTGGCTATCCTGGAAGTTGGATTGGGGGGGAGGCTCGATTCGACCAATGTGATCGATCCCCTTCTCTCCATCATTACGAATATTGGGAAAGACCACGAAGATATTCTCGGCAAAGGCATCTTGAGGGTGGCGAGGGAAAAGGCCGGAATCATCAAAGAAGGCCGTCCTCTCATCACAGCGGCGACACAGCCCCGGGTGCTCCGCCTCTTTTCAAAAATGTGCCGGGAGAGGAAAGCCCCTTATTTCCGGGTAGGGAAGGAATTCCGTTATGTTCCGGGAGGGGAGGGGAGTTTCAATTATGAAGGCCTCCATCGGAAACTGTGGGATCTCTCTCTTAACCTCCGGGGATCCCATCAGAGAGTCAATGCCACGACCGCCCTCGGAGCCATGGAAATCCTGGACGACCTGGGATACCGTGTTTCGAACGAGGCCATGGCCGAAGGATTAAAAGAAGTGGATTGGCCCGGACGGCTGGAGATGGTCTGCTCCTCCCCGCAGGTTCTGCTCGATGGCGCCCATAATCCTGAAGGGGCTCTTTCCCTGAAAGAATCCCTGAAGAAAGAATTTCAGTATGACCACCTTGTCCTTCTGGTCGGGATCATGAAGGACAAGGATGTCCATGCCATCCTCCATTCCCTGTCTCCGCTCGCCGATCGCATCATTCTCACCCGGCCCGGTATAGACCGCGCCGCTTCTCCCGCTTTACTCAGGAAAGCCCTGGGACAGAATGGAAAGAAGGCTGAAGTCATCGAAGATTTCAAGAAGGCGATTGACCGGGGTCTCTCTCTAACAGGCGAAGGAGATATGCTCTGTATTACCGGGTCCCTCTATACGGTTGGAGAAGCCAGATCCTACTTTCTTCCCCGGGGTGGATTATGAGATATTGCTGGTTCATTCTGAGTTCCTTCGTCATCCTTCTCATGGTCTTTCATCCCCATGTCACCGGTGCAAAGACCGTCGATCTGAAGGTGGAGAAAGGAGAAGGGCCCGTGGAGATTGAGGCGGATGAGTTCTCTTATGAACGGGACAGCCAGGTCTATGAGGCCCACGGAAGGGTGGAAATGAAAAGAGGGGATCTCACCCTCAAAGGAGATCATGCTCGACTGAATATGACGACGAAGGATCTCGTGGCATGGGGGAATGTTGTTTTAAGGGAAGGAGAGGACGTTCTCGAGTGTGAGCGTTTGGAGATGAACCTCGATACCCGGTTAGGGAAAGTCTACCAGGCCAGACTCTTTCTCAAGGACCAGAATTTTCATATCACGAGTAAGGAGGCGGAGAAGTTAGGAGAGAACCGGTATCGAATCCGTCAGGGTTCTTTTACCACCTGCGATGCAACGCGGCCTCCGTGGAAATTTACGGCGAAAGAGTTGGAAGTCACGCTCGAAGGGCGTGGGATCGCCAGGGGCCCGACCTTTTATATTGAAGGCATTCCATCCTTTTATCTGCCCTGGGGACTCTTCCCTGTGAAAAGGGAGAGGCAGACAGGCTTTCTCCTTCCCCGGCTTGGGTATTCGAGAAAATACGGCCCTGAGGTCAAAAGCGCCTTCTACTGGGCCATGGCCAAAGACATGGATGCCACCCTTTATTTGGATTATCTGGGGGATAGAGGTTTTAAAGAAGGATTAGAATACCGCTATGCCTTTACTCCAGAGACCAGGGGAGAGGCCATCTTCCGTTTCATCGATGACCAGGTTTTTCATAGGAATCGCTATGCTTTCTTTGCCAAGCATCAACAGAAATTTCCGTACGACTTCTATTTAAAGGGCAATATCAACTATGTCAGCGATAACCAGTACCCCCGCGATTTTGATGAAGACCTTCCAGGAGAGGCAAGGATTGACTCGAGGAGCAAAGGACAGCTGAGATCAACCCTCTTTGGAGGGAAAAACTGGGACCGGTTCAGTTTCCTGGCAGAGGCCTCCGTTTTTCAGGACCTGACGAAAAAGAGTGATGACGAGACCGTTCAAAGACTCCCTCAGGTCAGTTTTCAAGGACATCCGCAGTCCCTTTTTCATACGCCGCTCTTCTTCGATGGCGGAGTCTCTTACACCCGTTTCTCGCGGGACCAGGGCGTAGAGGCGCACCGGGGAGACCTCTTTCCAAGGCTCTTCTTCCCGGTGAGGCTTTTCAATGTCCTGAAGGTGGAATCAGGCGTGGCGCCAAGGGAGACCCTGTATAAGTCTTTTAATGATCCGACGCGGCAATTTAAAGGATGGGAATCGCGGGAAACCGTTGTAGCCACCACCGAGATCTCCACCGAATTTTACCGGATCTATGAGGGTGCAGCGGTTTCAAAGATCTCCAGGCTTTATCGGGTGGCAAAATGGATGCATACCATCGAGCCCATGATCGGCTACCAATATAGCCCTCGCCCCGACCAGAAAGACCTTCCCGTCTTTGACGATTTGGACCGACTTCCCTATTTAAATCAGATCACCTATGGCTTCACCCAGCGCCTTGTGGGAAAGCCCGTGCAAGAAGGAGTAAACTCAGGGCCCTTGGAATACGGGAAACTGAGAATCTTCCAGTCCTATAGCCTCGGAGATCCCTTCACGCGGGATTCCAAGAATAAGGGAAGGCGCTTTTCCAATATCCAGGGAGAGCTATGGTGGAATTTCAGCCCCTACCTCTCTGCCAAATGGGATGCGGAGTTCACCCCCTATCATGGAAATTTTGAGGCCTGGAACGGACTCATCATGATCAAGGATAAAAGGGACGATGCCCTCCATGTTCAATATCGATATGCCCAGCGCAATATCAAGGAAGTCAATATCAGTACCCGGATCAAACCCTTCTCTCCCCTCTACCTTTTTGGCTCCTTTCGTTACAATCTCATAGACCACTGGAAGGTGGAGAATCTCTATGGAGCGGAATATCAGGCACAGTGCTGGACATTGGGCCTGACCGTGGAGGATAAGGGTCGATCTCCCGATGGGCTCCAGAGAAAGGAGCTGAAGTTTAATGTCTATCTTAATCTGCTGGGCCTGGGTTCATTAGGGAAGAGACCTTATCTGATGGGTTTGTGAACCCTGATAAGATTTGGAAACATCGCTGACTGATAGGATTTAAACAACATTGTAAAATTAAAAATTAGCAATGAGCAGTTATCATTAAATAACAAAGGCAATTTTTTAATTCTAATTTTGCCACGCCAAGGCGTGGTTAATTTTTCAATGGTCATTGAGATGATAAAAGGAGGAGGAAGGAATGAAGGGAGTGATTTTGGCAGGGGGCTTGGGAACACGGCTCTATCCATTGACGAAGGTAACCAATAAACATCTGCTTCCAGTCTATGACAAACCGATGATCTATTACCCCATTCAGACCCTGATCAATGCGGGCATCGATGACATCCTGATCGTCACCGGCGGAAACAATGCCGGTGATTTTCTGAGACTGCTGGGAAACGGAAAAGAGTTCGGGCTTAAGCATATTAATTATACGTATCAGCAGGGAGAGGGAGGAATTGCCGAGGCCCTCGGTCTCGCTGATTTTTTTGCTGCCGGGGACGGGATCTGTGTCATATTGGGCGACAATATCATTGAGAACAATATTCGGAGGGCGGCGGAGGCTTTCCAAAAGCAAAAAGGGGGAGCGAAGATCCTCCTCAAGGAGGTCCCAGACCCGTATCGATTCGGCGTTGCGGAAATGAAAGGAAACCGGATTATCCGGATCGAAGAGAAGCCCGAAAGGCCAAAATCAAAATGTGCGGTGATCGGAATCTATTTTTATGATTCCACCGTCTTTGATTTCATTAAGACGCTGAAGCCTTCCGAGCGGGGAGAACTGGAGATCACCGATGTGAACAATCGATATGTTGAAAAAGGTTCGATGACTTATGATATTCTGGAGGGGTGGTGGACTGATGCGGGAACCTTCGAGTCCCTGCTTCGGGCTAATCAGCTGGTGGCCCAGACCGGAGCCAACAAGATTTGATAAATGAATGTGAAAGATTTGCGTTGGGTTTGAGGTGTAAGGGGCAAAGGAAAATCATTTGCCTCAAACCTTTAACCTCCAACCTCAACCGTTGTTTTAATGGGGAGGAACGATGATCCACGGAGTGAAGACCAAAACGTTGAAAGTGATTCCGGATGAGCGGGGAAGGGTGATGGAAATCCTCCGGGCGGACGAAGATCTCTTCTTAAAATTCGGTCAAGTCTATGTCACCACAACTTTTCCGCAGGTCATCAAAGCCTGGCACTATCACAAGATCCAGACCGACAACATTGTCGCCGTTCAGGGGATGATCAAACTGGTCCTTTACGATCCAAGGGAGAATTCACCCACCCGGGGGGAGATCAATGAATTTTTCATCGGGGTCCATCACCCGATGCTGGTCCAGGTGCCCAACAGGATCTACCACGGATGGAAATGCATTAGTGAAGAGGAGGCGATCATCATCAATATCCCGACGGAAGTATATGCATACAGCGCCCCGGATGAATACCGTCTTCCTCCTCACGGGCAGGATATCCCTTATGATTGGTCAAGAAAGGATGGCTAACAACATTGAAATTGCAGATTGCAGATTGCGGATTGCAGATTGAAAAATCTGAAATCTGAAATCTCAAATCTGAAATGGGGTTTGAGATGAGACTATTAGTGACTGGCGGCTGTGGATTTATTGGAAGCAATTTCATTCGATACTATTTGAAGAACTACCCGGAGGTCTCCATCATCAATGTCGACAAGCTGACCTATGCCGGCAACCTGGAAAACCTTACCGACCTCTCCCATTCCGCCCGTTACCATTTCATCCGCGGGGATATTGCCGACGCGCCCCGCATGGAGGAACTGATCCGGAAAGGAGTGGATGCCATCGTTAACTTTGCGGCTGAATCGCATGTCGACCGCTCTATCGAAGATCCGGGCGCCTTTATGAAGACGAACATTTTCGGGACATTCACCCTTCTGGAGGCAGTCAGAAAGGCTTTCCCCGGACAGAAGATCCGTTTTCTCCATATCTCCACCGACGAAGTCTATGGCTCCCTGGGAGAGACGGGCGCTTTCACCGAGGAGACGCCGCTGGCTCCGAACAGCCCCTATTCAGCGAGCAAGACAGCAGCGGACATGATGGTGCGGGCCTATCACCATACCTACGGCCTTCCTGCTGTCATCACGAGATGTTCGAATAATTATGGCCCCTACCAATTTCCCGAAAAACTGATCCCGCTGATGGTTTCCAATGCCATGGAGGACAAGGAACTCCCCATGTACGGCGATGGACTGTATATCAGGGATTGGATCTATGTAGAGGACCACTGCCGGGCTCTGGATCAAGTCCTCCGACAAGGAAGGGAAGGAGAGGTTTACAACATAGGAGGGGGAAACGAGAGGACCAATCTCTATGTGGCGAAGAACATCCTGGATCGACTCGGGAAACCCCACTCTTTAATCCGGTCCGTTGCGGACCGTCCGGGTCACGACCGCCGGTATGCCATTGACTTTTCAAAGGTTAAGAGAGAACTGGGGTGGACGCCCACGGTCTCGTTTGAAGAGGGGATCGACCGGACGGTTGAATGGTATCAAAACCACCGGGAATGGTGGAAGAAGATCAAAACAGGGGAATATCTGGACTATTACAAACGGATGTATCAGGATCGATAACGGGAAATCACAAATTCCAAATTTCAAATAGGCACCAATAACCAAATCCCCCTCAATCCCCCTTTCTCAAAGAGGGAGGTATTTTTCCTCCCTTGGGCCGCCGGCCCATAGGGCCTCTGGCCCGGAGGGCAAAGGGAGGCGGGGAGGGATTTTATGAAAGATTTTTCGAACCACCCTTCAAGAGGCGAAGATGAGCCGGATACTGGTGATTGGCGCCAAAGGAATGCTGGGAAGAGATCTGATGAAGGAACTCCAAATCTCTTTTCCCGGCGACGAAGTCCTGGGATGGGACATCGATGAGATCGATATCCGCCAGAAACAGGACACCGTCGCCAGGATCGAGGGGGCCCGGCCGGCGATCGTCATCAATTTGGCGGCCTACACCGATGTGGATGGCTGCGAGTCGAATGAACAGGAGGCTTTTGCCGTCAATGCCGATGGAATGAGACATGTCGCCATGGGTGTTAAGCGATGCGGGGCAAGGGTGGTCTATCTAAGCACCGACTATGTCTTCGACGGGAAAAAGGGCGAGCCCTATCGTGAAGACGATCCTCCCCATCCACTCAGTGTCTATGGCCGCTCGAAATGGAAAGGGGAACAATATGCCCTGGAGCTGGCCGGAGATGGATTGATCATCCGGACCCAGTGGCTCTATGGCCGGTATGGAAAGAATTTCGTCACGGCAATTCTCCGTCAGGCAAAAGAGAAGAAAATTCTCTCGATCGTGAACGACCAGATTGGCTCTCCCACGTATACGGTCGATCTTTCCAGGGCGATCTCCCAGTTGGTCCGGAAAATAGCCGGCGGAATCTTTCATGTAACCAACAGTGAATCCTGTTCCTGGTATGATTTCGGCCAGGCCATCTTAAAACTATCCGGGATAGAGGAAGTGCAAGTCCTTCCCATCTCCTCAAGCCAACTGGGCCGGAAAGCCCCCCGACCTCCCTATTCTGTTCTAAACACAGAGAGATTTAGAAAGGAGACCGGAGGACCTCTCCGCCCCTGGTCGGAAGCGCTCAAGGATTTTTTATATGAACTCGAAGAAGGGGAAAGGATGAAATAGAATGGAGGAGCCACAATGAACATCTGCATCATCGGAACGGGTTATGTGGGACTGGTGACCGGAGCCTGCATGGCGGAGTTCGGAATGAATCTGATCTGCATGGATAAGGATGTCCAGAAAATCGATCTCCTCAAGCAGGGAAAGATGACCATCTATGAACCGGGGCTCGAGAATCTGGTGACGAAAAGTATGAGGGAAGGCCGTCTCCGTTTTTCCTCGAGCATCGAAGAAGGGATAAAATCGAGCCTGGTGATCTTCATCGCTGTCGGAACACCTCCCAGAGAGGATGGCTCTGCCGATCTCCGGTTCGTCGAAGAGGTGGCCAAGGAGATTGCCCGCTGGATGGACGGTTATAAAGTGGTAGTGATGAAATCGACCGTCCCGGTAGGAACAGCCCGTTGGCTGAAGGAATTGATTCAAAAGCATCAACTGCAGGCCGGTCCCTTCGATGTCGTATCCAATCCGGAATTTCTGAGGGAAGGCTCTGCCATAGAAGACTTCATGCGGCCGGACCGGGTCATCATCGGCGCAGAGAGCGAACAGGCGGTAGCCATCATGAAAGATATCTACAGCGCCTTATACCTGATCGACACTCCGTTTATCCTCACCTCTCTCGAGTCCGCAGAGATGATCAAATATGCGACGAACGCTTTCTTAGCCACCAAGGTGACCTTCATCAATGAGATCGCCAATCTCTGCGAGAAAGTGGGGGCAGATGTTCACCATGTGGCAAAGGCCATGGGATTGGACGGGAGGATCGGAAAAAAATTTCTTCATCCAGGTCCGGGTTATGGAGGCTCGTGTTTTCCGAAGGATACCCGCGCCCTTTCGAAAATAGCCCGGGAAAAGGGATACACCTTCAGGATCCTCGATTCGGTCATTCAGGCCAATGAGGATCAGAAGCAGAGAATGGTGCATAAGATTAAGGACATGGTGGGAGATCTCAGGGAGAAGAGGATCGGCATTCTTGGACTCTCTTTTAAACCGAATACGAACGATATCCGGGAGTCCTCCTCGATTGCCATCATCCGGGGGCTTCTCGAAATGGGAGCAAAGGTGAAGGTCTTCGATCCGGCAGCCATGGAAGAGGCGAAGGCAGCCCTTCCCGGAGTGGAGTACGGAGAAGATGCCTATGATGCGGTCAGCGGGGCGGATGCCCTTGTTCTGGCAACCGAGTGGAACCAATTCCGGCGCCTCGATCTCATTCGCATCAAAGCAATATTAAAACAGCCCATCTTCATCGATCTGAGGAATGTTTACGATCCCGCCCATATGAAACGGCTGGGCTTCCACTATTGCGGCGTAGGAAGGTAGAGGATTTACTTTGACCCACAATGAGAAGGACTGGATTTTTGTCTCCGACGCCCATTTGAGCGGAAGGGAACCTGAGGCGATGGAGGTCTTTCTCAGGTTCTTAAACTCGGAGAAGGATCGGATGGGCCATCTGGTTATCCTGGGTGACCTGTTCGAATTTCTATTCGGTTTTAAAGATAAACCCTCCGGCCGGAAGGTCTTTCCTTTTGCGGATTACCTTCCTGTCCTGGAAGGGCTTCAAAACCTGTATCGTCAGGGCATTCGAATTAAATACTTCGAGGGAAATCACGATTTCTTCCTTCACTCCTTCTTCTCAGAGAGGTTCGGGATGGAGGTGGAGGTCCATCCTGAGGGGAACGAGGAGAGGCTGGGAGGAAGAAGGGTTTTTCTCTCCCACGGAGACCTCGCCAATCCCAAACTTTGGGCATACCGGGTCTTCCGGAGAATGATCAAAAACCCATGGACCTATAGTCTCATCGAGATGACCGGTCCCCATTTTTCCCGTCGTGTTGCAGAGTGGCTCAGCGATAGGAGTTATCAAAAAAATCATGCCTTCATTCCCTCCAGCCCGCCTCCGGAATTCAAAGCCTTTGCCCACCAAAGATTTTTAGAGGGTTTCGATATGGTCATCCTCGGCCACTCCCACTCTCCGGAGGAGGTGGAGGAATGGATCCAGGGCAAGAGATGCTTCTATTTTAATGTGGGAGACTGGATGGTCCACCGGTCTTTCTTGCGGTTTTCACCTCCTAATCGGTTTGAGTTAAGTCGATTTGCCCCTGCCCCATCCCTCTCCCCATTGGGGAAAGGGATGGGGTGAGGGGGATTGGATGAATATGGGAAACCGGGCGGTATTTCTTGATCGTGATGGGACCATCAACGAGGAAGTGGGATATGTGAACCATATCGAAAGATTTAATCTTCTTCCCCGTGTGGGGGAGGCCATCCGATTGTTGAACCAGCATGGATGGAAAACCGTGGTGATCACCAATCAGTCCGGGGTGGCGAGAGGGTATTTCCCTGAATCTCTTATTCATCAGGTCCACAGGAAAATGGAGGATCTTTTAAAGAGAGAGGGGGCTCATCTCGAAGGAATCTATTACTGTCCCCATCATCCCGATATCGGAGTCCCTCCTTACCGGCAGAGGTGCTGGTGCCGGAAGCCGGCGCCCGGATTGATCGAAGGGGCGGCGAGGGAATTGGATCTTGACCCTTCCCGGAGTTATATGGTCGGGGACCGTGGCGCGGATATCCAGTTTGCCCATCAGGTTGGAGCCAAAGCGATCCTGGTCCTCACCGGATATGGGAAAGGAGAATGGGAGTATTTCAAGGACGAGTGGAAGGTCAAGCCTGATTATGTGGCCGGGGATCTTTTTGAGGCAGTTCAATGGATTCTTCTTCAGGAAGAGTCCGGCTTTAAATAGAATATGGATCAACATAAGGAAACCAGGAACACAGGAGAAAACAAGGATCAGATCAAAACAAGGAAACCAGGAATACAGGAGAATTAAAAATGTTTTTCATGTCTTCATGCATTCCTGATCATAAAGGAGGATCAGAAGATGGCGCTCAGTAAAGAACTGCTCGACATTTTAGCCTGTCCGAAATGCAAGGGAGATATCTTTCTCAACAAGGCAGGGGATGGGTTGATCTGCAAAGCCTGCCGGCTGGTCTACCAGATCAAAGAGGATATCCCGGTCATGCTCATTGATGAGGCCCTGCCTTATCAGGGAGAAGAGTAAGTATTGCGGAATGCGGATTGTAGAATTAAATAAGATGTCAATTTAAACCTGAAATTCATAACCCCACCTCGCCTCCCCTTATCTCAAGGGGAGGGATACCCCCCTCTTAGGTTAAGAGGGGGATGGGGGGAGTTATTTCAACCGATTGGAGCCTTAATTTAGATTGTGAGATGATTTCTTTATCTATCTACCTGACGATCCGGATGTTCGGCTTCTTTATCAATCTTCTGCCGGAGAGATTTGCCCTCTGGATCGGAAGGCAGTTGGGAGATGTGATGCACCTCCTCGACGTAAAACATCGGAAAATCGCCATTCAAAATCTTCATCTTGCCTTCGGTCACGAGAAGTCGGAAGAGGAGATGCATTCCATAGCCAGAAAGAACTTTCAGAATCTTGGAATGATGGCCATCGAATTTTTCCAGATTCCAAAGATGGATATGGAAACCTATGATAGAAAAGTAGCCGTGGAAGGGCTCGATAAGGCATTGAAGGTTCTCGATGAGAACAGAGGAGCGCTTCTTCTCCTCGGGCATTTCGGGAACTGGGAGCTGATGGCTCTGATGTCGAAGGTCATCAACAGGCCGATCCTGGCCATTGCCAAACCCATCAAAAAGAATCCACGGTTGGATCGATGGATTATCGGAACCAGAAATAAAATAGGTCTGGAGATCATTCCTCCTGTGAATGCGACAAAGAAAGTTTTGCAGGCCCTTTCCCTGAACCAGATTGTTGCAATTCTGTTTGATCAGAGGGGAAAGCGAAGCAAAGGGGTCTGGGCCGACTTTTTCGGAAGAAAGGTGCCGACCACTTCCGGCCTGGCAGTCATGGCCATCAAAAGCCGCGCTCCTGTCCTGCCCGTTTTCATGGTCCGGGAGGGATTCTGGAAACACCGTCTCATCATCAGGGACCCTCTCGAAATCATCCATACCGGCGTTTTCAGGCAGGATGTGGAAGCCAATACTCAGCTCTTTAACCGGGTTCTCGAATCGATCATCCGCCAGTATCCTGAACAATGGCTCTGGATCCATCGGCGATGGGAGAGACAGAAACGATCCCGCCGCAGATAACCCCACATTTATTTTCCGGACAATCTTTCATGACGGAGTCTACACCCTCGAACCATGAAAATTGCCAAGATTTATCCTCCCCCTCGACGGGGGAGGATTGAGGTGGCCGCCGGCTCAGAAAGCCTCTGGCTCGGAGAGGGGTGACCATCGCCTGTTCCCCCTCACCCCAACCCGCCAGTGGAGAGGGAGACAATCAGGCTATTTTCCGGGCAACTAATCTGGATTTACCAGGTGTGCTCATTGTCGTGGCAGTAGACGCATAGGTTCTCCCAGTTCGACCCATCCGGGGGATTGTTCAGGTGATTTCCATCTTTGTGATGGACTGTCAGAAGATGGCTCGTCTTGTGATCAAACTCCCTTCCGCACCGGGCGCAGATAAAACCATGTATCTTCAGTGATTGTTCCCGGTAATCACTTTTCCTGGAAGGATTTTGCTGCAATTCCCTAACGATCTCCTCGACAGATTTATTAGGGTCCGCCTTTTTTGTCTGTCGGGTTCGATGGATTCGATATGAAGTCCTTCTCATCGGGATGACCTATCGAACCTTTTTAGTAACCAGCTATTGGTTCAGATTCCAGTCATAGGGTTGATACTTAATCCGGATCCTGTTCCTGTGCTCCCTTAAAAAAATCTTTTTCTCCCCTTCATCGAGGAGGTTAAAAATCCTATCCACTATCGCCTGATCGCTTCCCCCGAAGTCTGCCTTATACCATTTGAAAATCATCGAAATCAAGAGCGTGTTTTTCTCCGGAAGGATCCTGACCTGGGGACTGTTGATGAAGCTCTCTGCGGCAAGTTGAAGCTGAAAGTCGATCTGCCCGGACTCATAAAATCCAATGGGCGGGCATGATCGGGCGCCGCAGACCAGTGCAAAATGGATCCGTGGATCCGGAGGTGAAACGGCGAATTTCATCCTCGGGTCTTTTTTACCAAAGGGTCTAAAAAGCCGGTAGGGGGGTCTTCGATTCGACCGGAGGATGCCATGCTCCATATCGTTTAACGAGAAACGATATCCTCCGATCTCATAGACGACTCGATCAAAAAATTTATAAACCTCTTTGACCGAATGTTTTAACCCCAGTTCGATGACCCCATGGATCACGGCGGTATTGTAGATATTAACCCAGAAAGCAAGTCTCTTTCCTTGTTCTTTTAACGATTGGAGATCGAAAGACCGCAATCCCCGCGTCAGTTTTTTATACCTTTCAAACTTATCAGAGTTGCGGATCGCATCATACCGGACCAGGCCCCTCTCCGGATCGATAAAATGGGCTTTCAGGTCAGCCATCGAAAGGGTTAAGGCGATATCGATGGGCTCATCCAGTGAAATGTTTAACGGATCCCCCGAATTGAGGAGAATCGGCGAGGGATAAATGTTCACTTCTTTTCTGTTGGGTATTTAGCCTTTACCCAATCCTTCCAACCGCCTTTGAGGGCATAAACCTTCGTGTATCCCATTTCCATCAGCTTTTGTGCCAGACTGGCACTGGTCCCTTCCCGGGCTCAGGTTCAATAAAGGACGATGGTCTTATCCTTTGAGTACTTATCAGCCCAGGATTTTAATTCATCCGGGTCTTCTCTCACAGCCCCCTGAATCTTTGAATCGCTCTCTGCCCAGGCATCGTCGATCCGGACATCGATGATCACCAAATCAGGGCTGCCCATCATTGCCTTGAGTTTCTCTTTTGTCATCCTGGGAGCATCTGCGGATCTGGCAGAGGTCGTGATGATCCCAACCATGAAAAAAATGAGTGATACCGCGATCAAGAATCTCTTTGTCATCCCATACCTCCTTGGACGAATTTTTGAATTCCTTGAAACAAAAAATACATATATAAATTAATTTTAACAACTGGGTGCTCCAAAATCAATAAAAAAAGAGTAAAAATTGCTTGTTTGGGCACGGGAATTTTGGTATTTATTAGATTGAAGTGTTGAGAGTGGAGGATGGGGGGGAGGAGCTTCCCGGCGCTATTGAAAAGAGAATGGACATCTCAATTAAAAAACAAAAAATCCACCAAGCCTTTGGCCTGGTGGATTTAATTTGGGTTAAGGTTTTGAGTGAGGAGGAAAGAGATTTTGTCTCTTGTTAGTTATCAGTATACATAACTTACATTAGAGGAAGGTTAAAATAAGATTAGATTTTTCTAATTTTTCACCTTCCCCCTACCCCATCCTCTTCCTATTGGGGAGAGGGAAAGGGTGAGGGGGGTGTTTAAAGACCAGGGAGGTGGCTGATGGAAGAGGAGAGGAAGCTGATGGAAGAAGAATTTGTCCTTCAGGCGATTAAAAAACTGAGAAAAGACCCGTTCCGGGGCATCCATAGCGTTTATAGTGGGTTTAACGAAGCCTTCAGAAAGTATTTCGGGACCAATCCGGTGGAGGCCACTACAAGACTGGCTGCCGAAGGAAAGATAGAGACGAGGCCCTTTAAGGGCGGGGCCATGATCTTCCTTCCCGGAGAGGCGCCAAAGAGGCCCTCGGCTGAGGAGATCATCCAATTGGTACTGGGGCCCGGAAGCCCCTCCCTTTCCGAAGAAGAGTTCGTCCTCGAGGCGATCAAAAAATTAAGAAGGGATCCTTACAAAGGAATCCACAGCGTCTTCAGCGGATTCAATGAAGCCTTCCGAAAGCATTTCAATAAAGACCCAGTTGAACTCACAAGCAGGATGGCTTCAGCAGGGAAGGTCGAAATCATTCCGTTAAAAAGCGGCAAAGGGGTGATGCTCTACATTCCGGGTGAAAGTCCAAAGGGGAAAAAAACCGACGAAGCCCTGAAAAAAATTCTGGGATAATTTCTTACAAAAATGGGCTAACTACCAGATCGTGAGACATTAAAAAGGGAAAAATGGGTGACACTCCTGAGAGGGAGAAAGGAGTGTACCCATGGAAGATGTAGCAGGAGTTAAGAAGAAGGGTAAAGGGAAAGAGAGTCGGTATGGGAAGCGGTATGGGTTAGAGTTCAAGCTTCGTTGTGTGAAGTTGCGATTGGAAGAAGGGATTCCAGTTTCTTTGTTGTCCAAGGAGGCGGGAGCCAGTAAGGACGTAATTCGTCGTTGGGCGAAGGCATATCAGGAACGGGGAGAAGCGGGGTTACGGCATCGGGTTGTCCCGGCGGGGAGTCGACGGAAACTTCCCGGAGCAGTACGCGAGAAGATCGTCGAGATCAAGAAGCGAGAGCCCTTCTTTGGTGTTAAGCGGATATCCCAACTATTAAAGCGTGCGTTCTTCCTCAGCGCCAGCCCGGAGACGGTGCGGCGGACGCTGAGGGCAGAATCGTTGATTGTTCCCTCCAAAAAGAAGCGCCCGCGCAACATCACCCGTCCTCGGTTTTTTGAGCGCTCCACGCCGAATCAAATGTGGCAGTCGGACATCTTTACCTTTCGTCTGGGGGGCCGGTATGCCTATTTGATTGGGTTTATCGACGATTATTCGCGGTATATGGTGGGATTGGAGTTATACCGGTCTCAGAGGGCGGACCAAGTGTTAGAGGTATATCGTAGGGCGGTTGGAGAGTATGGGGTAGCGAAGGAGATGCTAACGGACCGGGGGCGGCAATATACGAGCTGGCGGTGTTGGTTTTCAAATTATTTTGACTGAAAGTTTCGCATTAAATTGATGGTTGCAGATTAATTTAAGGGGAGCCG
>MGQQ01000098.1 GCA_001798855.1 Deltaproteobacteria bacterium RBG_16_49_23
CAACGATCCCCGTCGAACCCTTTTCGCCCCCTTTCCATATCTCTTTGCATTTCCTTGCGTTTGAGTGTCTCCCGTTTATCAAAAAGCTTCTTTCCCTTTGCCAGCCCCAGCTCTACCTTCGCCTTCCCACTCGAAAAGTAGAGGCGGAGCGGGATGAGCGTAAATCCCTTTTCCTGAACCTTTCCAATGAGACGGCGAATCTCCTGTTTATGAAGGAGGAGCTTCCTCGTCCTCAACGGATCGGGATTGTTCCGGTTTCCATGGGAATACGGGCTGATATGAACATCAACGAGAAAAACCTCTCCGTTTTTGATCGTCCCGTAACTATCCCCGAGGTTGACCTTACCCTCCCGGAGGGATTTTACCTCTGTCCCAAGCAGACAGATTCCAGTTTCCAGGGAATCTTCAATCGAATAATGAAATCTCGCCTTCTTGTTCTGGCAGATCAGTTTTTCACCCATCTATCAAAACCCCGCAAAGAGCATAGCGCAAAGCGCATAGCGAAATTTCAACTAAATTTAATCAATTTAGCGGTTTGAAATAAAACTCTTAAAATCCCTCCCCACCTCCCTTTGCCAAAGGGAGGAGAAAATATATCCCCCTTTTGACAAAGGAGGATTAGATAACCTTTTTTAATTCAATTTTACCTGAAAGATGAGATTAAATCAACGATTGGTAAGATTGGTTCGTAATATTGGGAACGGAGATGTGGAGAAAAATGGTTGATCACCGTGTCTCCCCATCACCCCATCTCCCTATCCCCTGCATTTTAGACCCGGACGGGGAACTCGATGAGGAAGGTGGTGCCTTTAGGTTTGTTGTCCCGGACACGGATATATCCATTGTGGTCGGCGACGATGGCATTGACGATGGTCAACCCCAGCCCCGTTCCGGTCTTTTTAGTGGAATAGTAGGGTTCGAAAAGCTTTCCCTTGTCTTCTTCGGAAATCCCGCACCCGTTGTCACTCACCTCGAGGCGAACCATCTGGAGTTTCGGATCATAACCCGTCTGGATATTGATCTCTCCTTCCCTGTCAATGGCGGCAAGACTATTCTTGATGAGATTGATCATCACCCGCTTCATCTGATCCCGGTCGAGCTTAAATGCGGGAAGATCGTTTGGAATGAAATGGAACTGGACCTCCTTATGGGCCTCCTTAAAGAGGACCAGGGTCTCCTGAACGATCTCGTTGAGATGATTGGGCGTGGGATTCGAGGCCGGCATCCGGGCAAAGTTCGAAAATTCATTGACCATCCCCTTCAGTTCTTCAACCTGCTTCACAATCGTCCGGGTGCACTCATCGAAGATAGCCCCATCCTGGCCGAGTTTCTCCAGGTATCGTTTCCGCAACCGTTGCGCAGAGAGCTGAATCGGGGTTAATGGATTTTTTATCTCGTGGGCGATCCTCCGGGCCACTTCCCTCCAGGCCGCCACCCTCTGGGCCTTTATCAGTTGAGTGAGGTCATCGAAGACCGCCACAAAACCGAGCGGCTTTCCCTCTTCGTCTCTCAGGGTCGCCATATTAATCAGAAGGGAGAGTGATTTCCCGCCGATAGGAACCGTAAGCTGTTTTTCAATCGAATCCCTCTGGGAGGATTTGAGCTCACCCAACAACTCCTCTATTCTCTCCACATACTCCTTTTCGAGCACCTCTGAAAATTTTCTTTCCAGGACGGCCTCCCCCTTCACCTTAAGCATCTGCTCTGCGGAAGTATTGATCGTGGTGACTCTCCCCCGGTCATCAATAGAGACGACCCCGGCGGCCACATTCTTCAGGACAATCTCCATATATTTTTTTCGCTGTTCCAATTCGGACCGGCTCACCTGAAGGTCTCCGGTCATCTGATTGAAGGACTGGACGAGTCTCCCGATCTCATCGCCGGCCTTCATCTCGATTCGGAAGTTGAGATCTCCTTCGGCGATCCGGTGGGTGGCCTCCGCAAGCTCCTTAATCGGAACGGTGATATCCCTGGCCAGACGGATACCGAACCAGATCGCCGAGAAGACGATGAGAAGGGTGGCCATCAGCAGGGCCATCATATAACTGAATTTGATCGGATTTTTCAGGACCTTCAACTGTTTGTAATCGACAAATGCCTCGGAGATCTCGCGCATCTTCCCTGCCAGGCTCTTCGGAATGAAGTAAGAGGCCGCCACCACACCGAGGACTTCTCCCCTGTCCGATGGATGGAAGACCGGGGCGATGCCTGTAATCATCTCTCCCTCTCCAACCGGAAGGGTTCTCGATACCTCCTTCCCCGAAAATCCTACCTCCAATAAATCTTTCGGCAGAGAGAGGGAGAGGGTTTTGAGCGCAGGGTCCTCAACTCTGAGGAATCCTTCACCTCCCTTGAAAAATAGCCCGACGGTGCTCAGGTGGTATTCCTGCCGTTTCAACTCAAGAGCCTCTTTCAGAGGAGTCAGCCCCGCCCCTCCTTTTAAGATGCCTTGCTTCGTCAGGTAGCGCCCGATCTGTTTGGCGGAGGAGACGGACTGGTTGGCAAAATCGCGGTAGTAGGTCTGTGCCACTTCCAGCGATCCCTGGAGGGACTGCTCCACCTGGGCCTTAAACCAGTGTTCCACACTGTTGGTGATGAATCCAACAGCGACGAAAAAGAGAAGAAAGGTGGGCACCAGTGAGAGGCTGATAAAGGCCACGACCAGTTTCGTCCTCAGTTTGGCTCCCAGAATTTCACGTTTCCGTTCAAAGATCAGCTTGACGAGGTTTCGAATCACCAGAAAGATCAGAAGGAGGATCAGGATGATGTTGATGTTGATGAGGCTAAAGATGATGATATTGTTGGCGATCGGGATCTTATCCCCCACCTGGGGGATCTTCATCTCAAGGGTGGTCAGGACGACGATCAGGATGGAGGCGATCCCAATGATGATGAGTTCGTTCCGCCGTTTTCTCCTCTCTGGGGAAAGTTCTTTTTTCATAAGGGAATCGAAATTCCTTATTTCCCTCCCCTTCTCTTATGAGACTGTCTCGTAATTCGCCGTTCCCCCTTCGACACGCTCAGGGCGAACGGCTAAGCATTTGATTTTAAATGTGTGTTTTCCGTTCGTGGTGAGCCTGTCGAACCATGAACGGACTTACGACACAGTCTCTAAAGGGGGAAAGAAATATTTCATAATTATTCTTGACGATATAAATCGTGTGAAGTCTGTCATTCCGGGCTTGACTAAGCCTGCCCCGTGCTTGACACGGGGGAATCCGGTGGTTTTCCCTCCGGGCCAGAGGCCCTCATGGGCAGGAGGCTGGATTCCTGCTGGAGTTTATCCCGATGTAAATCGGGGCAGGAAAGACACCCCTTGCTGTGACTCATGTCGCTGTATATAAAAAAGGGGGATTCGAAGGGGACCGTAAGCCGAGTTCTGTATCCCGGCTTCCCGTTCAGGGGAAGCCGGGATGATGGCCATTTATCTGGGATCCTGATTGCTCAAGACCTCAAGCGACCTTACCCGTCCCGCCTTTATTCCGTTTTACGGAATAGATTCGAATGGGCTTTTCTCATCTTCCTCGTTTTCACGGGAAGGAAGCGGGACCTATTTGGTCTTGCTCCGGGTGGGGTTTACCAAGCTGCTCCGATCACTCGGTGCACTGGTGAGCTCTTGCCTCGCCTTTTCACCCTTATCCCGCCAAAGGCGGGACGGTATCTTTTCTGTGGCACTTTCCTTTTCCCCTGTGAAGCAGGCGTAGCCGCCGCTTCACGGGGGGCAGTCCGCGTTACGGACCACCCTGCCCTGTGGAGCTCGGACTTTCCTCCCCCCGACCACCTCCCCTGACGGGCGGTGATGAGGAGCGGCCATCTCTTCCCCTTCCAATCCCCCCTTTCTCTCTCTCCCTGGTGATTCCCCTCTCAATCGCCTGATTGGCGAGAAGGTCCGCCTCCTGATTTTTTTCCCGCGGAACCGATTCGATCTTAAAGGAGGCAAACTCCTCTATCTTCTCCATCACTTTCCTGTGGAGGATTCTCAGACGAAGCTCCTTCACCCGATAGACTCCCTTGACCTGTCTTTCGATCAGCTCCGAATCCGTAAAGATCCGAACGGACTCTCCTCCGAGTCTCTTGGCCTCCTGCAATCCTAACAGAAGGGCCCCATATTCTGCTTCGTTATTGGTCTTGTGGCCGAGATATCGTCCCGTCCCCGCGATCCTCTTTCCCTCTCCATTGGTGATATAAACACCGGCGCCTGCCCTTCCTGGGTTTCCCCTCGAGGCGCCATCGATAAAGATGAAAAGCTCGAGACCTTCCCGGCCGGAATGCTCTCCTTCCTTCTCCTTCACCCCGTTAGAAATAATGCCCCGCTGCTCTTCGGTCCCGCCTTTGGCGGGATTAGATTTTAGAATATTTCCGGGTTCCGCCCCGTAGGGGGTCCCACCCCGGAGGGCGGGGTTTAATGCCCCGCTCGAATTTCTAACGGGGTTCACTTCTTCTCTCCGTTTCCATCCCAGTAGAGGATTCGATTACAATTGGGACACCGGATGAGGGATTTGTTCTTCTGGACCTCGATGAACATCTGGGGAGGAACATTCACAAAACAGCCCTGACAGGTCTCATTCCTGACGCTCACCATCCCTATCCCCTGTCTCTTCTCCTTTAGCATATTATAAAGTTTGAAGAGTTTCGATTCGACCTGTTTCGACAGGATCTCCTTCCGCGCCAACTTCTCTTCCCAGACCACGTCATCCTGAGCCATCTTTTCCTCAATCTTTTTCTTCTCGGTTTCGAACTTCTCCACGGTGATGACAATCTCTTTTTCCCGTTTCGAGAGATCCTTTTTAAGCTCGTCGATTTCGTCCATCACCAGCAGAATCTCCTCTTCCACCCGGCTGACTGCCTGTTTGAAGGTTTCGATCTCGCTGAGGAGCGCCTGATACTCCTTATTGGTCTTCACCTCTGACATTCTCCCCTCTGACCGTTTGATCTTATCCTGCTCGGTAACGAGATTTTTCTCTTTCTGCCTTCGATCCTTCTCCAGCGATTCGAGTTTCTCCCTCTCCTTATGAATCCTCTCCTTCTCAAGACTCTGCTTCTCACTCAACTTGTTCATCTCTTTGGGATAACGGTCTCGCTCTTCCTCAATATTTTTCAGGTCGAGATCGATCTTCTGAAGTTCCCAAAGAAGTTCCATATCTTCCCTCAATGGCGGCCTCCTCTTTTTTCATTTTTTTTCTGTTAACCCCGTTAGAAAGTTGAAGACTTTCTGACGGGAAGACCCTTACGGGGCATTAAATCCCTTGTTCGCTGAAAAAGGAACATCCATCCCCGCTGCTCGCTCCGATAGAAACGAAGCTTCACACGGGGCCAGCAGCGGGGCTTTCTAACGGGGTAAACAGAAAGAGTGCACCCGAGGGTGCACTCTTTCTCTGTCCTGCATGCCGGGTGTTTATCCCCAGGAAGCTCATGGAGGTCGCCCTCCTTTTTCTCAATGGGCCCACCTGGGTTCGAACCAGGGACCTTCCGGTTATGAGCCGGTGGCTCTACCAGCTGAGCTATGGGCCCTTTTATCATTATAGGCTATCCCCTCAGGGTGTCAACCCCATCCCAATTTCGGATTTCGGAATTGGGATTTCGGATTTTAATTCCGCATTCCACAATTCGCACTCCGCATTTGACATCAGGTTTCAATAAAGCTCCTCAATTTCTTTGCCCGGCTGGGATGCCGGAGTTTACGCAATGCCTTGGCTTCAATCTGTCTGATCCTCTCCCGTGTGACATCGAAATCCTGTCCCACTTCCTCGAGCGTATGGTCATACTTCTCCCCGATGCCAAACCGCATCCTCAGGACCTTCTCTTCTCTGGCCGTAAGCGTTGAAAGGATCTTCCGGGTTTGTTCCGCCAGATTGGTATTGATCACGGCCTCCATGGGGGAGACGATTCCTTTGTCCTCGATGAAATCTCCCAGGTGGCTATCCTCCTCTTCTCCGATGGGGGTCTCCAGGGAGATGGGCTCTTTGGCGATCTTCAACACCTTCCTCACCTTATCCAGGGGCATCTCCATCTTATCGGCGATCTCTTCCGGGGTGGGCTCCCGCCCGATCTCCTGAACAAGATATCTCGAGGTCCGGATCAGTTTGTTGATCGTTTCAATCATATGAACAGGGATGCGGATCGTCCGGGCCTGATCCGCAATGGCCCGGGTGATGGCCTGGCGAATCCACCAGGTCGCATAGGTGCTGAACTTATAACCGCGCTGGTATTCAAACTTATCCACCGCCTTCATCAAACCGATATTCCCCTCCTGGATCAGGTCGAGAAACTGAAGCCCCCGATTGGTATATTTCTTGGCAATGGAGACCACCAGCCTCAGATTCGCCTTCACCAGTTCGCTCTTGGCCTCTCCGGCTTTGACCTCTCCGGTGATGATGGCCTTGACGGCGGACCTCAATTGGGGGGTGGTTAACCCGCACTCCACCTCCACCCGGCTGACCTTCCTCTGACTGTTTTTCGCCAGCCGGTCGATCTCCTGGAGATCGGCCTTGCTCAAACTCCAGCCCCGGAGGAGGATCTTCTCTCTGGACTTCCTGCCCCTGACCTTCCTCAGCAGTCCCCGGGCTTCTTTGACCGAAACCTCTGTCCTTTCTTCAATCTTTTTGATCTCGTTCTCTGCTTTCTCGATCCGGAGGAGCATCTGTTTCATCTTCTGAATAATCCGGTGGATCTGGACATCCCTCAAATTGATCTCTTTGAGAAATTCGATGATCTCCTCGTGTTTTTTCTTCACCTGAGCCTGAATCTTCTTCTTTGAAACCCCATTCTTTTTCAAATGCCGCCGGATCCCTTCTTCATTGCGCCGGACTCTTTCGATCAGATCCAGAACCCTTTTTTTCTGAATCTGCTCCTCTTCAACATTCGTCTCCTCCTCATCAATCTCATTGGTCACTTCATGGATCTCGATCTTTCCGGCTTTGATGGCTCCGCCTAAATTGACGATCTCCTTCACGGCCATGGGGCAGGTCAATACGATGCTCAACACTTCCCTCTTGCCGCTCTCGATCCTCTTCGCAATCTCCACTTCCCCTTCACGGGTAAGAAGGGAGACCGATCCCATCTCACGGAGATACATCCGGACAGGATCCGTCGCCCTGCCCAAACCTTCTAACCCTAACTCACCCTCCTCCTCTTCTTTTTCCAGTATCTTTTCGCCCTCAACTTTCAAGCCCTGGAGGTCTTCCACCCCATCGAGGTCCATCTCATCAAACATCATCAGGACATCGTCGATCTGGTCGGAAGAGACGATATCATTGGCGGGAATCTCATTGGCCTCATCGAAGTCGACAAACCCCTTCTCTTCCCCCAGGGAGATCATCCGCTCCATCTCTTTCGCCTTTGTTCCTCTTCCCATCCGCTTTTCCTTAACCCTTTGGGAGACCGCCCTTCAAGAGCCCCTTCTCTCTTTTCGCCAGCTCCTGATGCTCCATCAGGAGACCTTCGAGCCCTCTCCCCTCCTTCTGTCTCTCAGCCTCCTTAATCCTTCTGAGCAAATCGCTCTCGTCTTTCTTCAGCTTTCTTCTGCGGATCTTTTCAATACAGTCTTTCAATATTCGTTCCCGTTGATGTTCCTCCACGCCGCTCTCCTGAACGGCATAGCCGCAGAGCCTTTCCTTCAGGCCCTCCTCCACCCTTCCCAGCATCTCGGCGAGGTCCAGCTTTCCCTTCTTCTGAAAGAGGCCTTCAAGTTCCTGCCCCAATCTCTTCAGGAGAGGGCTTTCAAACTCTTCCAGAATCCTCTCCTCTGAAATGGTCGGAATCAGCTCGGGGTGGTGGACCATGAGGCGAAGGACCAACTCCTCAGATTTTGAGAAACTCTCTTCGGCCGGTCTCTTTTTAAACCCTTCTGCGGAGGGGATCCGTTCCCTGGGAGAAGATTGGATCGTCTCGTATAAGATCGATTCCTTAATCTCCAGCCTCTCGGCCAGGGTCCTCACATAGAAATCCTTCCGGATCTTATCCGGGATTCTCCGGATCATGGCCATTCCTTCCTTTGCAATGTTCACTTTGCCATCGATCGATTTCGCATCATGGGCCTTCATTAACCATTCGAAAAAGAAGTCGATCAGTGGAATGGCTCCGGCCAATCTCTTCTCAAAATCCTCCAGATTCCCTTTCTTCAGAAAGGTGTCCGGGTCTTCCCCTTTCGGAAGAAGGACAGCCCTGCCCGTCACCTCCTCTTCTAAAAAGAGGGGCAGGGTGCGAAGGGTGGCTTGAATCCCTGCCGGATCAGGGTCGAAGACGGTGATCAAATTTTTCGTATATCGCTTCAGGGTCCGGATATGATGAGCCGTCAGGGCGGTCCCGAGCGTGGCGACGCTGTGCATCCATCCATACTGGTGGAGGGTCAGGAGATCGAAATAACCTTCGACGATGATCACTCCGTTCCTCTCCGAGGCATAGCGCCTCGCCGCCGGGAGGCCATAGAGAACCTCTCCCTTATGATAGAGGCTCGATTCTGAGGAGTTAATATATTTGGGTTGTCCCTCTCCGATCAATCTCCCTCCGAACCCGACGACCCGCTGGTGGAGGTCAAAGATGGGAAAGATGATCCTTCTTCGAAAAGCGTCATACCAGTTCGTAGAGTCGAGTCCCCGACCTTCTTGCAGAGTCGAGTCCCCGACCTTTTTTTTGGGAAGGATTAGCCCCAGTTCCCATGCCAGCTCCAGAGGAACCTTCTTTTCCCTCAGGCGCTGGACCAGTCCATCCCAGCGTTCGGGAGAGTAGCCCAATTGGTGTTCCTTGATGACCTGCTCCCTCACGTTCCTCTGAGAGAGATACTTCCTCCCGGCCTCGCCTTCTCTCTTCTGGGTCAGGAGGTCGTGGAAATAGTCCGATGCCAGCTGATTGATCCGAAAGAGGACTTCCCTCTTGGCCATCTCCTTCTTCTGAACGGGTGAGGATTCCTTTCGTAAAAGTTTGATCCCGTAACGCTTTGCCAGCTCTTCGGCAGCTTCCGGGAATGAGAAATGGCCCGCCTTCATTAAAAAGGCAAAGACATCCCCTCCCTCTCCGCACCCGAAGCAGTGAAAAATCTGCTTCTCCTCGTTGACCATAAAAGAGGGCGTTTTTTCCGAATGGAATGGACATAATCCCTTATAATTTCTTCCGGTCTTCTTCAGGCCGACATAGTCTGAGACCACCTCCAGGATGCTGGCCCGTTCCCGGATTTCCGAAATCTTCTCCTCTGAGAAAAAGCTGTCTGCCAAAAGCGTCTTACCTCAGCTCGACCACCGTGACCCCGCTGCCGCCTCTCTGAGCCTCACCCGGAACAAAAAGCTTCACCCCTCTATGGGTATTCAAATATTTTCCGATCGCATTTCGCAATCTTCCGGATCCGATTCCATGGATGATCCGGATCTTCTCCAGGCCGTGCAAGAGGGCTTGATCGATGAATTTATCCACCACCGGAAGAGCCTCCTCCACGGTCAGGCCGATCACATTTAATTCCGCCGGAATCTCCTCAACAGCCCTCCGGGGCTCGTGCCGATCCGCCGGGGCGGCGAAACTTCTTCCTCCCGGCTCCACGTTCCCCTCTTCGCCTGCCGGCCGGATGATGTCGTTGAGAGGAACAATCACTCTTGCCTTCTCCATCATCACTTCGGCGCGGTTGAGTGATTTCTCCATCTTCAGGAGAATTCCATCCTTCTTGAGACTTTCAATTCTAACATGATCCCCGATCTTTAAGCCACCGGCTATCGCATGAAGTCCCCTTCTCCGGACCGAGGGGAAAAATCTCTCTCTGATCTCCTGAATCTCTTTCCGGCGAACCTGAGAAGGAAGCTTCTCCTTTTGCAGTCTCAGCCATGCCTTCAATTCCTCCTCCACCTTCTGGGCCGCCTTCCTCGCTTTCTCCTCGGCACGGGAGAGAGCGGCCTCCCTTCCCTGTCTGACCCGGTCAAGAATCTCTTTCAGCCTCCGTTGGTCCTGCTCGGCCTCCTCTCTCTTGCCGATCCACAGAAGCCTCTCTTTCTCAGCATCCGCCTTCAGCCTCTCCAGCCCCTCCAGGGCGCGAGCCGCCTCCTGCTCACTTCCATTACGGTGCCGGCGGGCGATCTCCAGGACCCTTTCCGAGACGCCCAATTTCTCGGCCACCAGAAAGGCATTGCTCAATCCCGACGATCCGTAGGAAAGCGTATAGAGCGGCTCCAGAGTCTTCTCGTCAAACCTGACCGACACATTCTCCACATCCGGATGAAGGTATCCATAGGTCTTGAGGCCATCGAAGTGGGTGGTGACGACGACCGATGCCTTCTTCTCCCTGAACAGGTCCAGAAATCCCATGGCCAGGGCGGATCCCTCTGAACTATTGGTTCCCACACCCAGCTCATCGAGAAGGACGAGAGAGCCGGGCCCTGCCTTTTCCAATATCTTGTTCACATGGAGGAGGTGAGCCGAAAAGGTGCTCAGGTTCTCCTCCATGCTCTGCTCATCGCCGATTACGGAAAAGACTTCATCAAAGAGGGCCGCCTCGCTTCCCTCTGCCGCCGGGATGGGAAGACCGGATTGGACCATCAGTGTCAAAAGCCCGACGGTCTTGAGGGCGACCGTCTTCCCGCCTGCATTGGCTCCGCTGATGATCAGGGTCCGGATGGACTCTCCCATCCGGAGGTCAACCGGGACGACCTGAGCCTCTTTCTGGAGGCTGAGGAGAGGACTTCTTGCTTCCTTCATCACGATCCTTCCATCCTCATTCAATTCGGGTCGAATCCCTTTTAAGAGAAGGGTGAGCCTGGCCATGGCATAAAGGAGATCCAGTCCCCCGAAGATGTCAAAGTCGCTCCAGAGAGACGGAAGCTCTTCTCTCATCTTCCCGGAGAGGTCCTCAAGGATCCGGTATTCCTCCTCCTTCTCCTCCGCCGTGAGAATGTTGATCTCATTGTTGAAGGGGACGACCTGAAGCGGTTCAAAGAAGAGGCTCATATGGCTGTGGGACTGGTCATGAATGATCCCTTCGAGACGGTTTTTGAAATCGGATTTGATGAGGAGGACATATCTCCCGTTTCTTAAAGTGATAAAATCTTCCTGAAAGATCGGCTGGAGATCTTCCCGGCGAAGGAGGCGCTCAAGCGCGCCCTTTGCCTTTTCTCTGACCGTTCCCAATCGACGGCGAATATCCGAAAGGCCCGGAGTGGCGCGATCGAGGACCTCTCCTTTCGTATTGATGGCCTGGAGAATCTCTTTTTCGAGAGCCTTAAGAGCAGAGAGCTTTGAGATCTTCTCCTGAAGGGAGGGAGCCTTCACCTCCGGTTTCAGGAAGAACCGCCGGAGCCCCTTGCCCAGCAGCATCTGCCGGTGAATATCCAGTATCTCCTGGACTTCGAGGACCGATCCGGCGACCTCCAATCTCTTCAGAAGCTCCCCGATGTCCTTCAGACCCCTGAGGGGAATATCCCCCAGGGTTTCCAGAATCTCTTTCAGTTCGATGACTTCGGTTAATCTTGATTCGATGAGGAAGCGGTCCCGGGTGGGCGTGAGGGCCAGACACCTCTTCTGACCCAGAGGTGAGATTGAAAAATCTTTTAAGATGTTTAAAAGGGAGTGAAACTCTAATGCCTTCAGGGAACGATTATCCATAAAACAAGAAAAAGGGAAACCGCTTCATTGACTGAGGAGGAAATTAAGGGGAAAGCCTTTCTTTGACCAGCTGATTGATCACTTTGCCATCGGCTTTCCCTCCTAATTTGGGCAGGATGGCCTTCATCACTTTTCCTAAATCTTTTAAGGATGAGGCCTGGGTCTCCTGAATCGTTTCATCGATGATCTTGATGATTTCTTCCTGGCGGATGGGTTGAGGTAAAAAGGATTTCAGAATCTCCATCTCCCTCTTCTCTTTCTCTACCAAATCGTTCCGTCCCCCAGCCTGAAACTGTTCAATGGATTCCTCGCCTTTTCTCACCATCCCCTGGATGACCTTCAGGATATCCTCATCCTCCAGCTTTCTTCGCAGTTCGATCTCTTTATTCTTAGAAGACGAACGAATCATCCGGATGGTGGAGAGCCGGATTTTGTCATTCGTCTTCATCGCTTCTTTCATCTCTTCGAGTAATTTCTCTTCCAGATTCATTCTTACCCTCTATCGGTGACTTTCCGCATCCTTTTCATTGCCCTCTTTTTGGAAGCCAGCGCCTTTTTCTTTCTCTTAATGCTGGGTTTTTTCGTAATGTCCCCTTTTTCGAATCTCGGACAATATCCCGGTCTTTTCAACCTGCTTCTTAAATCGCCGGAGCGCGTTTTCAAAGGATTCGTTCTCTTTAATCCGAATGCCAAGCATTCATCTTTCCCCTCCTTTCATAACCAAATTTTAAATGATTAATTATATGATTTTTTTCAATAATGTCAAATTTTTTGTCAATTTTTATGAGCCCTCAAACCATTTGATTTTTTAGAGTGGGTTTGATAAGGTTGGACCAATCTTTAAGGCCATCCTAAAGACTTTGATAAGTGCAAGAACTCAACCATATCCCTCAATTATACGGGATGTTGGCAGGGTTAAGTTGAATAGAATAAGTTTTAACTGGGTTGACAATTCCGCACTCTCTCCGAGCCGGAGGGCTCTCTGAGCCGGAGGCCGCATTCGGCATTTGGCAGGCCCCAGAACAATTGAAAGGTGAGGGGAACCTTATAAGGGAAGGGGGAAGATGAAGAGGGAAATGGTAGATTACACCACGGTTGACATAACGACCCTGATTGTAATAGTCCGCGGTAAGAGAGTTAACTTGGATCGGGATCTGGCAGGCCTTTACGGAACAACCACAAAGCGATTAAACGAGCAAGTTAAGCGCAATCGTAACCGCTTCCCCGATGACTTCATGTTTCAGTTGACTGCGAAAGAATGGGCCGATTGGACCTTGTAAATTGCGATGTCAAACGCACAGTCTAACCGGTCGCAATTTGCGACCGGTGCACTCATGGCAGCCAACATTCTGCGCAGCGAGCGGGCCATTCAGATGAGTGTGTTTGTAGTGCGTGCGTTCATTCGTATGCGGCAGATGCTTATTGAGCAACGGGGTCTTGCACGCAAACTCGCAGAGTTGGAAGAAGAATTGACTGCGAGACTTGATGTTCACGAGACTGCAAGAAAAAATGCAATAAGCGGACACCAAACAGACAAATTTTCCATATTTTGCATTCAATATCTTGATAAGCGGAAAATCCGTCCACCTATAGGGGGTGATATGACGGACAACTTTCCACTGATTGCACTGTTACACAATAGATAAGGAATAGACGAAGGCAGATTAATCTGCCACCGACACCTGATGAGTTGCAAGAGGGCGGCAAATGAGGATTAACAAGAGACGGGCAGGGTTCCTGAGAGATATCATCCAGTACTGGGAAGACGGGGCAGTAATCTCTCCAGATAAAGCAGATGAATTGAGGAGTAGTTTTGAAGTTACGTCTTTTGACTGGAAACGTCTTGCCAAGTATTCTTTCTGGATATCTATCGCATGCATTATCATCGCTGTAAGCTCAATCCTCATGGACCAGGTTCTCATGGCATTCCTGAAGAGGATATTCAACGCTCCTGACATAGTGAAGTGTTTATTGTTGGCTGTACTGTCAGCGGTGTTCTTTTATCTGGGGCTGAGAAGAAGATCAAAACATCCTGACAACATATTGAGCAATGAGGCCATATTCTTTCTGGGAATCCTGGCGGTGGCCGGTTCAATTGCATTCCTTGGAAAAGCCGTCGATACCGGGACTGGTCATTTTTCTTTGCTTATCTTACTTGCCACAGTAGTTTATGGTGTCCTGGGTGTCTTATTTCCATCGAAACTGACTTGGCTGTTTTCCATTCTGTCCCTTGGTGGTTGGTTTGGAACTGAAACCGGATACACGTCAGGATGGGGTGAATATTTCTTGGGAATGAACTATCCGCTTCGATTCGTCCTGTTCGGCGCTGCACTTCTTGGTATGAGCCATCTATTCAAAGGAAAATCGCGGATGAGAGAATTCTTCAAATCGACGTACATAATGGGGCTTCTGTACCTCTTCATTGCGCTCTGGATTTTATCCATCTTTGGCAACTACGGTGATATGCATTCATGGTATCGTGCGAGACAGATCGAACTGTATTACTGGAGTCTTCTGTTTGGGGCAGCCGCCATCGGATGCATCCTGTTCGGACTGAAATATGATGATGCCCCTGCAAGAGGCTTCGGCATTACATTCCTGTTCATCAAACTATATACGAGATATTTTGAGTACTTCTGGAATGCAACGCATAAAGCAATTTTCTTCGCCATCTTGGCCGTTTCTTTCTGGCTTCTCGGAACAAAGGCAGAGGCTATCTGGAATATGAAATTAATTAAGAGGAAAGAATGTAGTGACTGAGACGCGTGCAGAATAGAAGCGGGAGCACGAAGAGACAGAGGCATCAGAGACCGGCAAAGGAGATAACGCGCACAATCAAAACCCCAATAACTTGTGTAACAAGGCAATCCAGCCGATCGCTTACAGCTCCGGCTGATTTTGCTCGTTCGCTGAATAAAAGGGGAATAAAATGGCCAAATACGGAAGGGGGCTAAATCGAGAGGTCGTTGCCGCTGTGAATGCGGCTTTAATTACAGAGCCATTTTCAACAAAGGACATAAGAAAATTGATCAAAATAAAAAACTGGAAGCCGGAACCAACCGAAAATCATATCAATGTCACGCTCGCAAATGGTGCCAGTGATAAGCACAGTGTCACTTACAAAAAGTACTTCCTGTCTGTTGGGGGCGGCCAATATGAAGTAAAACCTCAGTATAAAGGAAGGGATTGGCTTTGATGAATTTTCAACGAAAGGGGTCAAAAAGCAATGCCCACGTTGGTCGGAAAAAAAAGTAGGGGGACGTTTGTGCAGAGCGTGCTTGACATCGATAAGGATTGGGGGTAATTTGGTTC
>MGQQ01000099.1 GCA_001798855.1 Deltaproteobacteria bacterium RBG_16_49_23
CTCTTGCCCAGAGGGAAGGCCATCATGGGGATGGCGATAACCGAGCCCGATGCCGGAAGCGATGTGGCTTCCGTCTCAACCGTAGCCCGAAGAGTGAATGACTCTTATTTGATCAATGGGAGCAAGATATTCATCACCAATGGCAGCATAGCCGACTATTTAGTCGTCCTCTGCGTCACCGGCGAAGGTGAGAAGTTAAAGTCGAAGCGTCATAGTCCGATTCTCATTGAGACGAACCGGGAAGGATTCGAGGCCAATAAATTGAAGAGAAAACTTGGAATGCGGGCCTCGGATACAGCGGAGGTCAATTTCTCAGAGGTGAAGGTCCCTCTGGAGAATCTGGTAGGAGAGGCAGAGGGAGAGGGATTCCATCAGCTCATGACGGTCTTTAACCACACCCGCGTTGCCGTGGCCATCTCAGGGGTGGGAATCGCCCAGGGAGGACTGGAGAAGGCGATCCAGTATTCCAAACAGAGGAAGCAGTTTGGAGGCCCCATCTCCAGTTTTCAGGGGATTCAATTCAAGCTGGCAGAGATGGCCAGTCTGATCGAGGCGGCAAGGGCCCTCTGTTACAAGGCCGCCTGGATGGTTGATCATGGAAGGATCGATCCCAAACTCACCTCCATGGCCAAGTGGTTCGGGGGCGAGATCGCTGTCAAGGTCATCGATGAGGTGGTGCAGATTCACGGCGGATACGGATATCTGGGTGAATACGGGATTGAGCGCCTCTACCGGGACGCCAAGCTCGTGGAGATCGTGGAAGGAACCAAGGAAATTGAGAAATTAATCATCGCCCGGGAGCTGCTGGGCAGGTAGAAGACCCTGATTAAGGCTGATGGCTTATGGATAATCCTTCATGTCGGAGCGTCACCCTTGAACAATTAAAATTGATAATCCCCTCTTACCCCCCCTGAAGTTGTGAAAAAATTGACAGACTGTGCCTCGACCCAAAGAGCTGGGCGTCTTGTCCAAGCTTTAGAAGGCGGGTCATTAGATGTTATGGTAACCTTCGTTTCCGGTAAGATAGCGGTCAAATCCAGATTTAGACAACGTAGTTTAATATTAGAGGTTCCGCCCTAAAGCTCCTCCAATCCCCCCAACCCTGTGGGCCGGAATGATGCCGATTCTAGAAATGTGATTTTTTCACACCTTCCCTTTAGCAAAGGAAGGAGTAGAGGTTGCAAAACCGGGCCCCACAGTTTAATCTGTTAATAAAAGGGAAAGAGAATGAAACTTGAAAAAGATCTCTATGCCTATTTTTGGCAGAGTGCCTATGAGAACAACTGCAATACCTATTTGATCGATGGGGAGAAGACGGTACTGATCGACCCCGGCCATTCCCATCATATTCCGAATCTTTTTGATCAGATGGAGAAGGATGGGATCTCTCCGGAGAAGATTAACCTGGTGATCGTCACCCATGGTCATCCGGATCATCTCGAAGGCCTCGAAGCCTTCCTCGACAGGCCGGTAAAGATGGCCATGGGCCGGGAAGAAGAACGCTACTTCCGGGAGAACGGGAAACGGTTCTTTAAAATGATGGGACAACCCCTGCCGCAATACCGGACTGATTTCTTTCTGAAGGAGGGAGAACTTCTTCTGGGGAAGGAGGGCTTCCACATCTATCAGACCCCGGGCCACTCCCCGGGTTCTCTCACGATCCACTGGCCGGAGAGAAAGGCGCTCTTTACCGGCGACCTCATCTTTTACGGGGGAATAGGAAGGACGGACTTTCCCGGAGGCAATTCCAGGGATTTAATGGAAAGCATCGAGAGGATGTCCCGTCTGGATACGGAGCTCCTGCTGCCGGGACACGGGGAGGCGGTGAAGGGGAAGGAGAGGGTGCTTCAGAATTTTGAATTCATCCGCCAGAATTACTTTCCCTATCTATAAGGTTCTCAAGAACCCTTTTAACTCTCTCAGTTCACTCTGATACTCCTGATCCAATGCTACGGAGGCCTTTTCCCATGGATCGCTTGCTTCGATGTTGGGTTCCACAGCGTCTCCACCAAACCCCTCTTTCCTTAATGCTTCTGAAAGTTGGGTTCTGACCTCCCGTTTGATCCGCTCTTTCTCTGTCTGGCATTGGGTGATGAGTTTCCGGAATTCTACTTTTACCTCATCGATATTTCGATGTTTCAGCGATTCGATCCCTCTGAGAAACCTTTCGTCGTCTTCATCCAGAGAGAGTCCATCGATCCACAGGGAGAGAAGACCTTCTTTCACCTCTTTTCCTGCCTTCTCATCCATCCGTTCAATCTCCTTTTGAATCTCATTCAGATGGAGATGGCCTTCTCTGTACCGATGAAAAAGGCTCATGATTTTCTGCTGGATCTCTTTCTGCTTGATCTCCTCTTTATCCTTTTCTGAGAGGGTAAATTTCTTGGTGCGCTCAAGAGTCAGTTCCAGGGTGGATTTAATTTCAGCCATGACGATCCTATGTCTAAGCGGGGGTTCGCACTCGCCACTGAAGACGATATGGAGAGGGTTAAACCCCGTTAGAAATTCCAACGGGGCATTAAACCCCGCCAGAATCATTCTGAAATGGAATCCTGCCACAGGCGGGACTGCAGAGCAGTGAGGCATTATTTCTAACGGGGTAAAAAAAGAGACCCCGGGGTTTATTCGGGGTCTCTTTTCGTTTTGAGGAATCCCTTTTTAGGCTACCGGGGTCACATTGGTTGCCTGGGGACCTTTCGGTCCTTCTGAAATATCGAATTCTACTTCATCTCCTTCGTAGAGGGTTTTGAAACCGTCCTTTTTAATGGCGGAGAAGTGTACGAAGACATCTCCTCCATCATCTCTGGAGATAAACCCAAAGCCCTTCTTCTCATTGAACCATTTCACACGACCTTTGGCCACTAAAACTCACCTCCTCCCATCTCTAAACTGCGTAAGTTGTAATAGCCTCTGGCCCTTAAATAAAAAAAGGCCACAGAAGTTTGAGATAAAAACTTTGTGACCTTTCTATCTATCCAACCAACCACATACTCCTTACAACTTACCTTGACGGAATTATGGCCAATCCCTTTTCAAATGTCAAGCTTTTATTTTTTCGTGTGAGTAACCCATCAATTATAGTTATTTTTATCTCCCTTTGGCAAACTAACCGTGTCCGATATCTCGGGGGCTTGACACAAGAAAGGAACCCCATAGATACCCATCCCCCTCCGGACCTCCCCCTTGAAAGGGGAGGGATGACACAAGATGCGTGACAATTACCCTCCCTTTCAGCCTGCCTGCGCGAAGCCCCGCCTCCAGAAGCCTTGCGGAGGGCAGGCGCTTCGGCGAAGGCAGGGGGGAGGGTTGGCCTGCCTGCCGAAGCCTCGGCGCAGGTTGGGGTGGGGGTGGGGTATGCTAGGGCCTTAATTGCTTCCAATATGCGCTTCCTTCTTGTATCCAGCGCCTTCACTTATGGGTATAAGTTGTATTACTTGAACCCGTAACTGAAGGGTTACGGGGCTAAGGATTTTTTTCTTGACAATAAATATATTGTATTGTATTGTGTTCTAAACTATTCGAGGGGGTTTTCTTGTCCCACACAAAAGTTGCCAGAACGATCTACATCAACAGTGACCAGGTAGAAGCCCTGAAGAGATTATCCGATAAGACCAAGGTCCCCCAGGCTGTCTATGTGAGGGAGGCTCTCGATATGCTCCTGGATAAATACTCTGAACAGTTGAAATTGGAGTTTAAAGATTCCTTCAAAGAGAGAGCCATTCAAAAGGATTTTGGCGTATAACTTATAAGAGGAAGTCATTGTGACGGATCGCTTTCGACTCATCTATCTGAAATCAACCGGATTGGAAAATCTCCCTCCGGATCAAGCTTCCCCTTCTTTTGAAGAGGAGAAACCAGACAGGTCTTTCTCCTCTTCGAACAACCCTGCTCCCGAGACTCACGCAACCCGGGAGATTCTGAAACAGGCAAAAGCCGACCTCAAACACCCCGATCCGAAAGTGAGGATTCTGGCTGTAAAATTTTATTTTGAAAAATCCCATCTCTCCATCACTCTGCCCCTCCTTCAGGAGATTTTATCCGATCCCGATTCAGGCGTGAGGGCCGAAGCCCTTTCCTCCCTGATCACATTCGGAAATCCAATCGTTTCTCCCTTCCTGAAAAAGCATCTCAGGGATCCTGACCCCATGGTCAGGATGGTCGCCCTCAGAGGGATGTTTCGGTTCAAGGAGAAGATGGATCTGAATCTTCTGATGCAGTTTCTAAGCGACGAATCCCCATGGGTGAGACGGAAGGCGGCAACCCTTCTGGGATGGAATCAACTCGAAGGGGCCCTGCCCATCCTGACGGAGATGTCGAGGGATGAAGAGCCAAAGGTGAGAAAGGCAGCCATCTTCTCGCTTGTCACCCTCTATCCGGAGGAGGGGGAGGAACGGTTGATGGAGGCCGTGACCGATTCCGACCCGGATATCCGTAAGTGGGCAAGAGACCATTTGAATCGAATGCTCGAAAGACCGGTAACAAAAATATCCTCCTCCCTTCAGAGGTGAAGTTGAGACCGAAAGCGATGGCAACCCAATCTCTTCCCCTGATTCTAAAGGCCCAGATTTTCGGTGACAGGGTCTATTCTCCGCAGGCTTTTTCCCGACTCCTCGGAATCTCAAAACAGGAACTCCTCGAAAAGGAGTCCCAGGGGATCATCCCTCAGGCCAAGAGGAATGCGAGAAGAGAAAGGTATTACAAACCCGGGGATGTGGTCAAATATCGTAACTATCTGAGCATCCCATCGCCTATCCCATCGGTCCGCAAGCAACTCTTCCTCAACTTTAAGGGCGGGACAGGAAAGAGCAGCCTCTCCGCTTCTTATGGATTTCGTCTCGCCCAGATGGGATTCCGGATCCTGCTGATCGACCTCGACCCGCAGGGACACCTCACCCAGTGCCTGGGCCTTAATAACGAACAGTATCCCAAGACCCTCTACCATGCCCTGGTCGAAAAGGAGGAGATCGGAAAGATCATCGTCAAAACGGATCTCCCCACACTCGATATCATCCCATCGAACCTGAACCTCTCGCCTGTGGAGCTTTCGCTCTTTTCAATGAACTCGAGGGAGTTCCGGTTGAAGCGGCTGCTCGGTTCGATGGAGAAGAGTTATGATGTCATCGTCATGGATGCCTCTCCGAGCATCGGACTTTTAAACCTCAATGCGATCCTTGCCTCCAACGACCTTCTCATCCCTGTTCTGGCCGATTTTCTCTCCTACCATGGTCTCAAGATTCTCTTTGAGACCCTTTCCACCATTGAAGAAGATTTTTCTTTTGTCTTTGAGAATATCTTCATCTTTTTAAACCGGTACAATGAATCCCACCGGATCTGCAGGCGCTCGAAGAAGGCCCTGGAGACCCATTATAAGAAATACCTTCTCAACACGGTCATCCGGCAGGATACGAAGATTGTCGAGGCGACCAGCCAGGGAACGCCCATTTTTCTCTTTGCCCAATCCTCAAAGGGGGCGGAGGATATACAGGACCTGATCGGAGAAATTTTCGGAATGAAAGGAAACGGATATGGCGGATGAGTTCACTAACAATGTTGCACAAAAATTTCCCAACACCCTGAACAAGGAATCGATCGAGAAACCCTGGGATGTCACGGAGTCTAAAGTGGTCTCCCCGATCAAAAAAATCGGCGAAGAGCCCAAACGCGAGGAGATCACGGACCGGATCCATGCGCTCTATTCGGAACTTCGTTCCTCCCTAACTGTGCGAACTGCTCTGGAATTCGACCTCAAGAGGGCAAACCGGGTTCTGGAGGAAGTCAATAAGATCAAGGCAGAGGTGGAAAAGATCGTCGAGATGTTAAAGGCAATGGAAGATTATATGAAGGAACGGCTCAAATAAACCCTGTTGTTGCATTAAATTCGGCGCATGGATTTACAAACCCCTTACCCAGAGAGGGAAGGCTGTCAAATCAATGTCGTCACCCGGATCAATCCAAGAGTGACCTTTGGGAGTTATCCTCAAAAGGATAGAAACAGCCTTTTAATGGGGGTATGCAGTTGATTCAACCGCATCTTTATGCAACAACGGGGTAAACCTTAACGTTACAATGAAACGCCAGAGCAGACCCGGCGGGGACGAGGAGACGGGAAGATGAAGGTAAAGGCGCAGGTTATGACAGCCGATGGATTCGACCGGAGCGTGGCGGGAAAGATGCCGAAGATGAAGAAATGGGAGGAACCTCTTCTTCAGGAACAGGAAGAAGAATTCCAGCCTCTCGAAGAAGATCATCCTGAAGTGATCCAGGAAATAAGGCCTCCGGAAAAAACGGTTGAAAAGACGGTGATTTTCGAACCCATCAGGGCAACCACGGAGTCAATGCAGGAGGACCTCGATGTGCCGAGGCTGATTGAGGATCTCCACACCCAGCTTCTCGTCTCAAGCCGGACGAAGAAAGCCCTGGAGATGGACTTGACTTCCTACCAGAAGACCATTCATCAATTCGCCCGGGACAATAAGGAGTTGCGAAGCCAGTTGGAGGCGGAGAGGAAAGAACTCCAGAGGTTCAAAGAGGCCCATGCCGAATCGATCTATCTGAAAGAGGAGAATGAAGAAGCCTTACAGAAAATACATGAGTTTCAGCAGGATTGGAGGAGCCTGAAGGAAAACCTGACCAAGACGGGCAGAGAGAGGGATGAGGCGTTGAGCCGCGTTCGGGAACTGGAATCCCAGATGGATCAGAACGAATTGGTCAAGATCAGAGGAAAGATGAAGGAGCGTGAGGCTTCCCATTTCCATGAGGAGAACCGGGACCTCCAGTCCCGATTGGAAGAGGCCCTCGCGAAAAATGGAGAGATGGAGAGGAAGTACGAGGCGTTAAAACGATCCTTTAGTGAAGTGAAAGAATCGCTCACCCTATTGAGAGATTCTTATAAAAAGAATTATTACAACCTATCCGAGACTCCCGATGAATCCCGTTAAAGGTCTCTTTATCTTGAAAATCTCCGTGCAGCCTTCTGTCTTCTCCTTCTCGCCTCCTGTTGTTTCCTCTTCTTCTTAACGGAAGGCTTCTCGTAAGCTCTTCTCTTTTTCAGCTCTTTAAGAATGCCATCCCTGGCAAGCTGGCGTTTCAATGCTTTGATGGCATTCTCGATCTGATTGTTTTGAACTTTAACTTCCAAAGTATTTACCTTTCGCCCTTGTTGGCTGGTTACCTGTTTCTATCCCTTCTGCCGCCCCTGAACTCTCCGCTCTTTTTCTTCTGAGGCCTCGCCTCGTTCACAATCAGGGCCCGTTCCATAAAGGTCTTTCCGTTAAGCAGGGAAATCGCTTTTTCCCCCTCATCCTTTGAGGACATCTCCACAAAGCCAAACCCCCTCGACCGACCTGAATAAGAATCGACAACGATTTTAACCGATTCGACTGTTCCTGCTTCTGCGAAAAGGTTTTTCAATGCCTCCTCCGAAGCCCCAAAGGGAAGATTCCCAACATAAAGTTTTTGGCTCATCATTCTCCTCCTTTTTCAATTTAAAACCCCCAGGACTTTCTAAAGAGCCTCCAGGGGTGCCCAAAAACTTTTTATTAAGTTCAGGAGATTTGCCTAATGAACAGCGGAATTTTATCTTTTATAATAGAAACTTAATCTTATGTCAAGTTAATTTCGATAAAGACCATTAAAAGATTTGACATTATTTTTTGTCTAATTTATATATTAACTGACTTTGTGAAATATTTATCAGAAAGGAGGGGGTATTTTGCATAAGATCACATATAAAAGAGAGATGGCTGAGAAGACGGTCTGCCATCTCAAGGTGGATGCGCCCCGAATCGCCAGGAAAGCAAAGCCAGGACAGTTTGTTGTCGTGAAGGCCAATGAGACAGGGGAGAGGATTCCTCTGACGATGGGAGGGACAGACCCGTCTGCCGGAACCATTGATTTGATCTTTCAGGTCGTGGGAAAGAGCACCGCCCTTCTGAGGACACTCAACGTGGGAGATGCTATCCAGGATATTATCGGCCCCCTTGGAAAGCCAACCCATGTCGAAAATATTGGAACCGTGGTCTGTGTGGGAGGCGGAACGGGCGTGGCTGTCATGTACCCGATCACCAAAGCTTATAAAGAGGCGGGAAACCATGTGATCGCCATCATCGGGGCCCGAAACAAAGACCTTCTCATTCTCGAAGAGGAGATGAAGGCAGCCAGCCATGATTTACGGGTAACGACCGATGACGGAAGTTACGGCCATCATGGTTTCGTGACGGATGTCCTCAAGAAGATCCTCGATGAGCAGAATCAGGTGAAACTGGTGGTGGGGATCGGACCGGTGCCGATGATGAAGTTCCTGTGCAAATTGACGAAGGGGTACGGGGTGAAGACCATGGTCAGCCTGAATCCCATTATGGTCGATGCCACCGGAATGTGCGGGGCCTGCCGGGTCACCGTGGGAGGCAAGACGATGTTCTGCTGCGTGGATGGTCCTGAATTCGACGGACATGAAGTCGACTATGATGAGCTGGTCAAGCGACAGAGAGCCTATCTTACAGAGGAGAAGGCCTCTCTGGATCGATTTAAAGAAATAGGAAGATAAACCCCCGTTAGACATTCAAGTCGTTTCGACTCGAAACCGGGCGAGGGATTATTTCTAACAGGGTAAAGGGGGATGGAAATGGTCGAGAAAGAGAAAAAAGAGAAACCGAAGATTCCAAGGCAGAAGATGCCGGAGCAGGAAGCCAAAGTGAGGGCGAAAAATTTTAATGAGGTCCCTTTGGGATATACACCTGAATTGGCCCAGCTCGAAGCGAGCCGTTGTATCCAGTGTAAAAAACCTAAATGTATTGAGGGATGTCCCGTGGAAATCGATATCCCCGCTTTTATTAAACGGATTCAGGATGGAGATTTTGTCGGGGCGGCACGGAAACTGAAGGAACGAAACAGCCTTCCTGCCGTCTGCGGCCGTGTCTGCCCGCAGGAAGACCAGTGCGAGAAGGTGTGCATTGTTGGAAAGAAGGGAGAGCCTGTTGCCGTTGGTCGTCTGGAAAGATTTGCGGCCGATTGGGAGAAAGAGAAGGAAGAGGTCTTTATTCCCGGAAAGGCGCCTGCCACAGGTAAAAAGGTGGCGGTGGTGGGCTCCGGACCCGCGGGTTTGACCGTGGCAGGAGATTTAGTCCTTAAAGGGCACGAGGTGACCATCTTCGAGGCCCTCCACAAAACCGGAGGCGTCCTGATCTATGGGATTCCGGAATTCCGTCTTCCCAAGGATATTGTTCAGGCTGAGGTTAGCTACCTGGAACGGCTGGGCGTAAAAGTGGAATGTAATTGTGTCGTAGGAAGAATTGAAACCGTGGATGAACTGCTCACGGAATATGACGCCATCTTCCTGGGTCTGGGCGCAGGACTTCCACAGTTCTTAAATGTCCCCGGTGAGAACTTCTGCGGGATCTATTCAGCCAATGAATATCTGACACGATCCAACCTGATGAAGGCTTACCTCTTCCCGCGATATGACACACCCATTGCCCGGGGAAAGAATGTAGCTATCTTCGGAGCCGGGAATGTGGCCATGGATTCGGCAAGAACCGCCCTCCGTCTGGGGGCGGATACGGTCCGGATTATCTACCGCCGGTCAAGGGATGAGATGCCGGCCCGTATTGAGGAGATCCACCATGCAGAGGAAGAGGGGGTCCAATTCCACCTTCTGACCGCTCCGATAAGGTTTTTAGGAGATGATAATGGGTGGGTCACGGGTGTCGAGTGCCTCCGGATGGAGCTGGGAGAGCCTGATGAATCAGGAAGGCGAAGGCCCGTCCCCATCAAGGGTTCGGAATTCCAGCTCGAATGCGATTTGGCGGTGGTCGCCATCGGTGCAGGCCCCAATCCCCTTCTTCCCGCAACCACCCCGGGGCTTGAACTGAATAAGAGAGGATACATTGTGGCTGACCTTGAGACTGGAAAGACCAATAAACCCGAGGTCTGGGCAGGAGGAGATATTGTGACGGGCTCGGCAACGGTCATCCTGGCTATGGGCGCAGGAAGAAAAGCCGCCAATTCGATCCAAGAATATTTGATGAGCAAATAGTGTTTCAGTAACTGCCTGCCTGCCCCGGTCCCGACCGTGGGCGGGGCAGGCAGTTTAGGAAAGCCTCACGAGTTTGATCTTGCTCTGATGAATCGATCTTAAAGTCACCATGGCCTTGGCCACCAATTCTTCTCCATCGGCCCTTTGATCAAACACCTCGCTCTCTCCCACCAGGATCTGGCCGCCTTCCCGAAGAATCCGGGATTTACAGATGAGGGTCTTACCATAAGCGGGCTGGAGAAAGTTGATCTTAAATTCTATCGTCAAAATGCGATGATCCTCCGGAACCAGGCTGAAGGCGGCATACCCTGCGGTATGGTCAGCCATCGTGGCGATGACCCCGGCATGAATGTAATTATCCTGCTGCCGATGACGGGTCAATACTTTCAGGCGGGACATCAGATAGCCCCTTTGATAATGGACTGCCTTAAAACCACAGTCCGCAATAAATCCCCTCGAATAGTCCTTTTTTAAATACCGCATCCTTTTTGGAGTTAGCTCCCTTTCCATGAAACTCCTTTCCTACAATGTTTTGGTTCATCCAGGCATTGAGTGGGTAACTCCCCTTATGTTAAGGCTTAACCCCCCTTCATCCCCCCTTAATTTAAGGGGGGAATAGAGGGGGGTTACACTGCCCAAACCCAGTTTCGGAAAACCCGGTTGTTATTAATCGGTCCATAATTTATTAACCCCACCCCCACCCTTTCCCTCCCCCTGAGAGGGGAGGGAAATCGTCACGCGCTCCGCGTGATTCCTCCCACTTCAAGGGGGAGGCTAGGAGGGGGATGGGGATTTGTCGGAGCAGTATAAATATGCCTTCTCAATTATGGACTCATTAGTAATGGCACTATATAGAAATTGGGTTGACCCGTCAAGGTCGGTTGGAAAGATTTGGAAAGATAAGGGATGAGGAGGTTTAAGATAGACGAACAGATAGGTTACTGGTCCAAAACCTCACGCACTTTTCTCGCAAGTTCCATGGGTGAGAAGGGCTTTTGTAAAAAAGGCGTTCCGGGTTGGAGGGAGGCCTGATGGATCATGACCCCATCGGTGTATCCTGAGATAAAGAGGATTCTGGCATCGGGATGAAGGGGTTTGAACTGTTCAACCAGTTCTTTGCCTCCCATTTGTGGCATCACCAGATCTGTGAGCACGAGGTGTATCTTCTTATGGGCGAGCTCACGGGCCAATTTCATTGCTTCATCCCCATTGGCCGCCTCCAATACCGTGTAACCCTGATCACGCAGAACCTTGGCTGTCAGGCTCCGCAATGAATCCTCATCTTCCACCAGGAGTATGGTTTCGTCTCCTTGCGGGAAATCGCCTGTCTCCTCCTGGCGGGAGAGGTCATCTGCTTCTTCATCCACCCAGGGCAAATAGATCTTGAAGGTCGTCCCTTGATTGATTTCACTGTAGACCCAGATGTAACCTCCACTCTGCTTTACAATGCCATAAACCATAGAAAGCCCCAGCCCTGTCCCCCTCCCCTTTCCCTTGGTCGTAAAGAATGGATCAAAGATCTTCTCTTTGACTTCCGGTGACATACCGCATCCCGTATCGGTCACGGAGAGCAGGGTATACCGACCCGGTGTCACATTGAAATGGGATCGAGCATAAGACTTATCCAATTCAACATTTTCGGTCTCGATGATGAGCCTTCCGCCATTGGGCATGGCATCCCTCGCATTTACGACCAGATTGAGGATGGCCTGTTCGATCTGGCCTGGGTCGGTCTTCACCCTTCCCAGATCTTCAGCCAGGCGGGTGATCAGATCGATATCTTCTCCAATGACCCGGCCCAACATCCTCTCCAGACCCATGAGAAGCTGGTTGAGGTCGAGGACTTTCATGTCCAGAACCTGGCGCCGGCTGATCGCCAGAAGTTGATGTGTCAATTCAGCGGCTCGCCCCGTGGTTTTCCTGATCTCTTCCAAATTCTCTCTCAAGGGATGATCTTCTTTGATTTCAAGCAGGGAGAGCTGGCAATAACCGCTGAGGACGGTGAAGAGATTATTTAAATCATGAGCGATGCCGCCTGCAAGCTGGCCCACCGTCTCCATTTTCTGGGATTGAAGGAACTGCGTTTCCAGTTGCTTCCATGCGGTGATATCCTCGATCATGTGGATGGTGTATGAAGAGACCTCTCTCAATCCGGTCGCAAGAGAGACATTCAGGCGAGCCCAGACGACTTCTCCATCTTTTCGAATGTAACGTTTCTCTATTTGATAATGTTCTTTTTCGCCCGCAATAAGTTTTTTGTGAAGATCCAGATCCTTTGTGGCATCTTCCAGGTGAGCGAGTTCATTCAAAACTTTGCCGTAAACCTCTTCTACCCCGTAGCCCAGCATTTTTTGAAGGGCCTGATTGCTCTCCATGACCCGCCCATCCGTATTGACCAGGGCGATGCCGACAGCCATCCCTTCAAAAATGGTTTGAAATTTTGCCTCGCTCTTCTGAATCGCTTCTTTGGTCTGCATAAGTTCTGAGATATCAAACATGAAACCCCTGATGAAACAGGGATGGCCGGATTCATCCCTCACCACTGTCCCTTCATCACGCACCCAGACGATATGGCCATCACGGGCGATCAAGCGATATTCAGATCGAAACGGCTGTCCATTCCCATGGCTCTTGTAAAACTCTGTTAAAATACGCTTTCTGTCATCAGGATAGATCCGCCTGAACCAGAGTTGGGGATCGGTTAACCATTCAGAGGATGGAAAACCCAGCATGGTCTCTATCTGGGGACTGATGTAGCGTCGACTTCCTGTCTCATCAAGGGCAGTGATGTAAGTGACTGCCGGAATCTGTTCCAACAAAGTCCGGTAATCGATTCCAGAAGTTGGAAGAAGTCCTTTCTCTTCTTCCGCTTCTTCTTTCTTTTTTGCAAAACGATCCCTTTTTCTTGCGCCTTGTTGAAGCTTCATCCCAACCTTCCCCTTCCTTAGCGATTAAGAGAGAACCTGTGAGGCGATCCTCTCGACATCAACAATATTGAGAGGCTTCATCAGGAAATCGATGGCTCCTAATGATTTGGCTTCTCTTTCTGTCTCCTCCCGGTGGGTGGCTGTGATGATGACGACCTCCACATTCTTCTGCTCCTCATGAAGCTTTTTCAACACATCCATGCCGTCCAGACCGGGCATTTTGATATCTAAAAACACCAGATGTGGCTGTTCGGTTTCGATAATCCTCAGGGCCTCATAACCGTTATCCGCCATGACGAGATCGTAACGGTCGCCCAGGAGGACTTCGAAGGAGTCCAGGATTCCCTTATCATCATCCACTATCAGAATGCGTTTGGTGAAATTGTTCATCTTTACCCTCCAGATTGAGTTGATTTAATCTGCTATTCCCCTCCCATAAGGCATCAGAAAATTACAAAATATTGACCTTATGTTATGGTTCGCAAAGCAAATGCCAATTGGGCACATCTTAAGGGTAAAAAAGAATAGTCCTTTAAATATAATAAGTTATTGCCTGATGAAGATGAGGTGGTCTTGGGGGGTGATTCTTTCTAATTGTATGCGTTCGAATACAACTCTATTTTTTTGCAACAGGTAGGCTCAAGACAAAGGTGGCCCCTTTTCCCTCTACACTTACGACTTCGATTGTTCCCTTATGGTCTTCGATAATTTTATGGGTGAGGGCCATTCCGAGTCCAACGCCTTTATCTTTAGTAGTAAAAAAGGGATTAAAAATGTTTTTTGTCGTCTCCGCATCCATCCCCATCCCTGTATCGCTGAAAGCGATTCTCAAGTCGGGATTTTCTGAGCTTATTAAGCCTGTGGAGATACGAAGTGTTCCGCCATTGGGCATGGCCTGGATGGCATTGATGACAAGGTTGGAGAAGGCGCGATAGAGCGTTTCTGCATTGCCTTGAATCTGGGAAATCGTTCCGTCCAGATGATTTTCGAAATGGATCTGTTTCTTTTTCATCTCTTCACTATAAAGGTCAATGACTTGAAGGATGAGATGGTTTACATCCAGGGCAACAAATAGGTGTTCTCGTATTCTGGTCAACTCCAACAGATCCTCTACCAGTTGATTGATCCGGTCGATTTCCCTTGGAACCGTAATATTGAATTTCTCCATAAAAGAGGGATTTTGAAATTTTCTGGGAAGTAGCGCAACAAAGGTCTTGATGGCTGAGAGGGGGTTTTTAATCTCGTGGGCTAATCCTGCGGAGACAGTTCCCATGGCGGCCAGCCGGTCTGCCTGCCGGAGTTTCTCTTCGAGGGCCTTGATGCCGGTGATATCCTGAAAAACCGCTAAAACGCCAATTTTCTTCCCCTCTCCATCGGTGAGGACCGAAGCGCTTGCGGTCAACCACATCGGTTCCTCACTCCTTTTCACCTCTATTTCTGGTTGGAATATCACCCTGTCTTGAGCAAATGTCTCAGCCATCATTCCATAAAGGGGATGCCGATCGCCCAATACCTGATCAAGCGAACGATTTGCGACTTCTTCCTTCGTTTTTTCTAAAATTTGCTCGGCTCTCTCGTTAAGGGTGACGACCTTCAACTCCGAATCTGCGGTGATGAGCCCATTGGTCATTGAGGCGAGGATATTATCATTGTAAGCCTTGAGGGAAGTGATCTGACGGAGGCGGTCTTCCAGTTCATTGCGGTGGAGGCGAATCTGTTCGATCATATGGTTAAAATTTTTCCCCAGTTCCCCAATTTCATCTCCTGTATGAATGTCAATGGCCTGTTCAAGATCTCCTTCCGCAGCGGCGATCGTCGTCCCCACCAGCTTTGAGATAGGCTGGGTGATTCGCCTGGCGAAGAAAACCGATCCAAGGATACCAAGGACAATGGCAAAACCACCCAGAAGGAGGAGATTGAGGCGTGTCTTTAAAATCTGACTGGACATCCCTTCTAACGAGAGACCAATCCGGATGGTCCCCCACTTCTCCTGAGATTCTTTAATATAAACCGGGATGGAGATATCCAGGACCCTGACTTCTTTTTCTCCATAGAGAATCGGTTGAATCAATGGGGCTCTGGCTCTGGCAGCTTTCTGACTCACTTCGTCCGTGAGGATCATCCCCTGTTTCTCATCATGCTGACTGTAGGCGGCCACCTTGTCTTCTTTATCGTGGATGATGACATAGAGGACTTCTTCCTCAAGGACAACCCGCTCCGCATTCTGCTCGAGGATAACATAGTTATAAGTAAGAAGAGCGTTCGTGCTCACCGCTGCCAAATGCCTCGCCATGGTGACACCCCGTTTTTGTGCCTCCTCCTGAATCGTTTCAGACTGCCGCTTTTCGACGATGATAATGACCAGAGCCATGAGAAGGAGAATGACGAGCGTGGAGTAAAGGATGAGCCGGGTCTGAAGGCGAATGGATTTAGGTTCTTTTTTAGAATCCATTTGGATGGGGAGATTAAAAAACTAAGGATCAATTTAACGGTTTGAAATAAACTTTTTAAAATCCCTCCCCACCTCCCTTTGCCCTCCGGGTCGGAGACCACTCTGGGTCGGAGACCAAAGGGAGGAGAAACATTTCCCCCTTTTGACAAAGGGGGAGTAAGGGGGATTAGACAGCCTTTTTCAAAGCGCTAAAGTATTATATTACAAAACCGATGATTATTTCTTTTTCAGCCAAATCTTTTTCATTGGGATATAAGGTCCGCCGAGTGCGCTCACCTCAACACCCCTGACATAGTGCTGATAGACCATCTGGAATAAATGGTTCACCATAGGAACGATCGGCGCATCATCCAATACAATTTCTTCAATCTTCCGATACATTGCCATCCGCTTGAGGTAATCCCTCTCTGCCCTTGCCTTATCGAGGAGACGATCTACTTCCTTATTTTGATAAGCCCAATAATTATATTTTGATTTTGAATGAAAGAGTATTCCTAAGAAATTATCCGGATCAGGGAAGTCAGCATACCAGGCGTGGATATGAATTGGGAATTTATGGTCCCTTAGCATCAATAAAAAATTTGGCCAGTTTGTTTCGTAATGGATAATTGCTTGAATACCTATCTTATTTAACTGAGATTTAATTTCATTCAACTCCTTTTGTGCAGCATCTGATTTGGATGCGCTCCATATTGCCAAGGTGGGGGCAAGTTTATCTTTACCATAACCTGATTCCATCAGATATTTTTGGGCAAGAGTTTCATTATGGGGATAGGGCTCTCTCTTAGGATCGTATCCAGGCATCCCAGGAGGAAGGATTCCTTTTGCCAAATGGAATTGATTTTTATGAATTTCAGAAATGATGGACTTTTTATCAATGGCAAAATTGATAGCTTTTCTCAGTCTTTTATTATCAAGGGGTTTTGTTCGCAAATTAAACCCATAGAATCTCAAAGAGAGAAGAGGTTTTTGAATAAATGAATATTTTTTTTGCTTTAGGATTTCCTCTATTTCCTCCGGAGGAATAAAAGATTCTTCCAAGCCCCCCTCTTTAAACTCTGTTAGAATCTTTTCCCTTGGTGCTCCATGAAAGATTTTAAAAACAATCTTATCAAGATAAGGTCTTCCTTCAAAATAGTCCTTATTCGCCTCAAGGACAATCTCTTCTCCTTCTTTCATGGATATGAATTTAAATGGCCCTGTCCCTACCGGCGATTTCCCAAAATCCGTTCCTGATTTTTCGACTTCTTCTCTCGGTAATACCTTAAACTTGTTCATCCCTAAAATGGATAAAAATGGAGAATAAGGCTCGGTAAGTTTAATTTCAAATGTATATTTATCAATTGCTCTGAGTCCTTTTACAGTGGATATCTTCCCTTCCTGAAATTCTTTAAACCCTATGACTCTGTCTAATAAACTGGCGGCAGGAGATTTTGTTTTAGGATCGATGACTCGTGTAAAGGAATAGACAAAGTCCTCAGCAACAACTTCTCTTCCATTATGAAACTTAACCCCTTCTCTTAAATAAAAGGTATAGGTAAGACCATCCGGTGAGACCTTCCAGGACTTTGCAATTGCCGGGATAATATTGAGGTCTTTATCGAATTGAACTAACCCGTCAAAAACTTGCTGGATGATATTTACCGCATACATGTCGAGGGATAAAGGTGGGTCGAGGGTTTTGGGGTTGAATTCGAGAGGCCTTCGATAAGTTCCTCCAGTTCCTGGGATATCGGATCTCTTTTCTGTAGAAAAACCATTCCGATCAAAGAGTAGGGTAAAGGAAATTGAGATGACTAAAATAAATATTAAAACTTTGAATCCCATTGGTAAAAGAGTCCTAAATTTTAGAGGGCTTTTAAATATATATAGGGAGAAATAGGAAGGATGTCAAAGGTTATTAATAAAAAAGGCATAACCTGATTGCAGGATACGCCTCTTTTATGTCTTGCAGGTTAGAAGATGAGGGGAAAAATTACCATCCACCGCTTTCAGCCAAGACAGGCAGCACATAGGCCATCACTGACAATGCAACGATGAGCAGCTCGATTGCGATCTTCTTCATGATATCACCTCCTTTGTAATGGATTTAAAAAAAATGGAAAAAGCAGAACAGGATACTTATGAGTTGAGCAAGTTGGATGCCAGAAAATGAAAGACTTCCTTAGATTGCTTAATCGATTATTATTAAAGATGTTTTGGCAGACACGATTCACAATGTCCGGGCAATCGACTCTTGATTGATTGTATGTGGTTGCAGACAGTGAATTGGAAGAAAGAGAGAAAAGGATGGAAAACTATTGGATATCACTGTAAGAGTTTAAATTGTAGGTGATCGGATACAATTTGAAAAAAAGAAAACAGGGCAATCAAACGGCCTTAAAAAAAATCCCCAGATCCCTGGCCTTTTTAATGAAGAAGCTCCGATTCATCCTCAGGATTTTCGCCGCCTCGGTTTGATTCCACCGGGTTGCTTCGAGGACATTGAGCATCACTCTTTTCTCAAACTCCTCTCTCAGTTTAATGAGCCCTGTCTGGGGTTTATCAAAATCGCCCCCACCCGGGCCGGAGGACATCAGAATTTCGATAGGAATATTCTCTAAATCAATCTTATCGTCACCAGGAAAAAGGACCGTTATCCTCTCGATGAGGTTCTCTAATTCCCGGATGTTTCCCGGCCAATGATACCGGGAAAGGGCATCCAATGCCTTTTCAGAGAATCCTGGAATCTTCTTATTAAAAGAAATGTTAAATTTGTTGAGGAAGTGTTTAGCCAGAAGGGGGATATCCTCTTTTCTCTCCCGAAGGGGCGGGATGGAGACAGGAACAACATTGAGCCGGAAGTAGAGGTCCTGGCGAAATTTCCCCTGGGTCACAACATTTTCGAGGTTCGTATTCGTGGCGGCAATGACCCGGATATCGACTTTGATGGGTCTGTTTGAACCGATCCGCTCGATTTCCCTTTCCTGAAGGACCCGGAGGAGTTTCGCCTGCAGGTCGGTCCTCAATGTGGAGATTTCATCGAGAAAGAGGGTCCCTCCATTGGCATGCTCAAATTTCCCGATGGTTCGCGTATGGGCCCCGGTAAACGCTCCCCTCTCATGGCCGAACATCTCGCTTTCCATCAATTCGGAAGGAATAGCCGCACAATTAATAGCCACAAAAGGACCTGACTTTCGATTTCCCTGGCGGTGGATGGAGCGGGCGACCAGCTCCTTGCCTGTCCCGCTTTCCCCGGTGATCAATATGTTCGTGGAGGTATAAGCCACTTTTTTGATGAGTTCGAAAATTTCTAACATTTTTTTATTCTGGCTGATGATCTGATCGAATCCGCGAACCGTTTGGACCTCTCTCCGGAGAAAATCCAACTCCCTTTGGAGTTTCTGTTTGTTGATAACCCGATGCACCGCCGAGAGGATGTCCTCGGGTTCATAAGGCTTGGTGATATAGTCGTAGGCTCCCAATCGAATGGCATCGACTGCCTTACGGGCCAGATTGAGGGCGGAGACCATAATGACGTCCATTTCTTCGTCCTGCGCCCTGATCCTTCGAAGAACCTCCAGACCGTCCATATCGGGCATGTTCACATCCAAGAGGATGAGATTGACGGGCTCTCTCTGAAGGATCTCCAGCGCTTCCTTGCCGCTTTCAACGCTCAGCATACGGTAGTCCTCTTCAAGGATCACTTCAAGGGACTGCCTCGCTCCCAATTCATCGTCTACGACTAAGATTGTGGGTTTTATTTCCATTGGTAGTCACTATAAAGGAAGTAGCTTTTTTCGTCAAGAATAATCCCCCCCTTTTAGAGGCTGGTAACAATTTAGCGGTTTGAAATAAACTTTTTAAAATCCCTCCCCACCTCCCTTTGCCAAAGGGAGGAGAAACATTCCCCCCTTTTGACAAAGGGGGATGAAGGGGGATTAGATACCCTTTTTCAAAAAGCTAAAGTGTTACAGAGACGGTGTCATAAGTCCGCTCGTCCTGAGCGTGTCGAAGGGCGAACGGTAAATTACGACACAGTCTCTTGGTAAAGGGGGGAGAGAGAGAGGATTTGTGATGGCGAGGAAATGCTGAGAATTTTATATTGGTTGACATTTTATATTCACAATGTTAGTTGGAACAAAACCCCACTACGCTCCTTATGAGCTTCGAGGGGTAAAAGGGGGAAATGAATGTATTTTTCCATACAGAAGGAGCTTTTCGATCTCCTGCCCGATCTCACCATCGGGGTGGTAGTGGCAGGGGGTCTGGACAATACCCATCCTTCCAGCGAGATTGATCAACTCCTCCAGCAAGCCGTCGAAGCGTTGAAGAAGAACTTCATTGGGGATAAAGCTCAGGATCATCCCAGGATCAAGCCCTGGAGAAATGCCTTTGCCAAACTCGGCATTTCGGGAAGCAAGTTCCCAAGTTCTGTGGAATCGATAGCAAGGAGAATTCTCAAAGGAGACCCTTTTCCTAAGATCAATTCCCTGGTCGATCTCTATAACAGCGTCTCTCTGAAGTATCTTGTCCCTATGGGAGGACACGACCTGGATACGCTCCGGGGAAATATCTATCTCCGGTTCACCGAAGGATGGGAACCTTTCACTCCCATGGGGAGCGGGGAGAGGGCGGCCGTTCCGAAAGGGGAGCTGGTCTATCGGGATGACCAGGAGGTGCTGACCCGGAATTGGGTCTGGCGTCAATGTGAAAAGGATAAGACCACCGAACAGACGAGAAATATCTTCATCCCCATCGATGTGTTAGGCGAGGTGGGAAGCCAATGGGCGAATGAGATCATCAACGAACTCTCCGAAGGGATTCCGAAGTTCTTAGGGGGGACCTTCTTCTCGGCCATCCTCAACAGGGAAAAGACTTCTATAGAATTCTCTTTCTGAAATCGTAACAAGCGGTTGAAATAAATCTTTAAAATCCCTCCTCACCTCCCTTTGTCAAAGGGAGGTAAAATATTTCCCCCTTTTGACAAAGGGGAATGAAGGGGGATTAGATAACTTATTTCAAAATGCTAAAGTGTTACGAAAAAAAAGGGAAGAGAGCCATCCTCTTCCCTTTTTAAATTTTCTTCTTTCCTCCACAGGATGATGAAGCTTGTTGTAGAGGGAGGATTAGAAACCCTTCTTCTGGATTTCTGCTAAGCCCTCATCCACTGTGAACACGGCGCCGCATTTCGGGCATTTAATCTTTATGTCTCCTGCTGTTCCGCACCCGAAAGAAAAGATTGCCAACATCGCCAATGCCAAAAAGATACATACCATTCTCTTCATTACCTTCACCTCCTTTCTTAATAGATAAACGAATTAATCGCAAAATTAAACTTAACCGATGCGGTTAGAGAAAACGGATAACAAAAATCCTTTTCCTTGTCAAGTAAAAAAATAACTCTTTCAAGGGTTACGGTCATGAAATGATTTTTCCACTACTTCTTCTTTTTTGGAGCGGCTTTCTTTGTCGTTTTTTTCGGTTTGGGGTGCTTCATTCCACAGGACATTTTTTTCACCTCCATGTGTTTTTAATATATTAAACCTTTTATCGCTTTTAATTTATTATTTGTCAAGAGTTTTCTTTTCTGTTAAAAAAGAATAGCAGGAAGGATACGGGTTCCCGGGGAGGGAGTCAAAATTTTGGATTGTTTGACAGGTGGAAAATGGCGTCCAGATGGGTGAAATCCCCTTTTCCAAAAGGGACCTATTATTTCTCGGGAAATGAAGCCGCGGCAGAAGGGGCGATCGCCGCAGGATGCCGGTTTTATGCGGGCTACCCAATCACTCCGTCGAGCGAGTTGATGGAACGCATGGCTGTCCGTCTGAACGAAATCGGCGGAGTCTTCATTCAAATGGAGGACGAGATCGCTTCCATCTCGGCAGTGATCGGGGCTTCCTGGGCAGGCGCCAGGGCAATGACCGCCACCTCCGGACCCGGATTCAGCCTGATGCAGGAGTCGATCGGGTATGCCGCTTTTACCGAGACCCCCTGTGTCATCATCGATGTCCAGAGAGCCGGGCCCTGCACCGGGCAGGCCACGAAAGTCGGAAGCGGAGATATCATGCAGGCCAAATGGGGTTCCCATGGCGATTACCAGGTGATTGCCCTTTCTCCCTGGTCTTCGCAGGAAATGTATGACCTGACGCTTCGAGCCTTCAATCTCAGTGAGCAATACCGCGTTCCAGCCATGGTGATGGCGGATGAAGCCATCGGCCATCTCAGGGAAACAATAAGGGTTGCCGCCAAAGTGGAGGTCTGGGACAGAAAGAAAAAGAAAGGAGGAGCCCCTTTTGATATCGAGGGGGAAGATGGCGTGCCTCCCATGCCCTCCTTCGGAGAGGGAGAGCGACTCTCAGTGACCGGATCCACCCATGATGCCTACGGGTTCCGGAAAACGGACGACCCGAAGGCTCACGCCAGACTCGTCGAACGGATCAACAAAAAAATTTTGAACCATAAGAGGTCGATCATCGAAACGGAGGACTATCTCTTAGAGGATGCGGAGATGGCTGTGGTCGCCTATGGATTTACAGCCCGCACCAGCCTCTATGCGGTAAAAAGAATGAGAAAAGACGGAACGAAGGTTGGAATGCTGAGGCTGAAGACCCTCTGGCCCTTTCCGGACGAAGCAGTGGCAGAGATTGGAAAAAAAGTGAAGAAGATCATCGTCCCTGAGATGAATCTTGGGCAGGTGGCAGGGGAGGTGAAAAAGTATGTCCCCTGCGATGTGATCTCCCTCAGCCAGACCAACGGAGAGGTGATCCAGCCTGATACTATCATGGAGATGTTAAGGAAGATTTAGAATGTATAATCTCCCCTCGCCCCCCTTTAGAAAAGGGGGGTTGGGGGGATTTAACGAGGTTGGGTAATGGTAAGAGCGTTGGAAAAATATATACGGCCGGGCGTGAAATCGACACCGTTCTGCCCGGGATGCGGCCACGGCATTCTCATGGGCCTCATTCTGAGAGCCATTGATGATCTGAAGATGGATATGAAGAAAATGCTCTTCGTTTCGGGCATCGGCTGCGCTGCATGGATACCGAGCCCCCACTACAACGGAGATACCCTCCATACCCTTCACGGAAGGGCGCTTGCCTTTGCCACCGGCGCAAAACTCTACAATCCTGACCTCTGTGTCATGGTTGTCAGTGGTGATGGAGATCTCTCCTCGATCGGTGGAAACCACCTCATCCATGCGGCGAGAAGAGATATCGACCTGAAGGTCATCTGTGCCAATAATATGATCTACGGCATGACCGGAGGGCAGGCCGCATCGACCACTCCCAGAGGTTCGAAGACCTCTACCACGGGGGAAGGGAATCCCTACCGTCCATTTGACCTGTGCAAACTGGTGGAGGGAGCAGGAGCCACTTATGTGTCACGCTTCTCCGTCACACAGCCCATTTCGCTCATCCAATCCATTAAGAAGGCGCTTCTCCATAAGGGATTCTCATTCATCGAGGCTCTCTCTCCCTGCCCCACACAATTCGGAAGGCGAAATCTCCTCGAGCGCCCGGAAGACATGATCAAGGATCTGATCCGGCGATGCATCCTCGAGGAAGAGGCAGAGGGGTTGACCGAGGAGGAACGGGCCGAAAAAATCATCACAGGAGAATTTTTATCATGACCGGGATCAAACAGGTGCGCCTGAGTGGTTTTGGCGGTCAGGGGGTGGTCCTCGCAGGCCTTCTTCTGGGCCAGGCAGGCGTGTTCGATGGAAAGTATATCTCCGGATCGAATTCTTACGGGGCTCAGGCAAGGGGTTCGGGCTGTAAATCGGAGATTGTCTTCTCCGATGGCCCGGTCGATTTTCCCCATCTGACGACCGCTGACATCCTCATTGCCATGTCGCAGGGAGCATACAACAGCTATTGTGGAGACGTCAGAGAGGAGTCCGGCCTCATTCTATACGACCAGGGCCTTGTGACTCCAAAGGAAAATCTTAGAGTAAGGCATCTCGGCATCCCGGCGACCGATGTCTCTGTGAAGAGACTGAAGAACAAACAGGCTGCCAACATCGTTTTTTTAGGGGTCCTGATTGAAGCGACCCGGATTGTTTCGCCCGGAGCCATACGGAAGGCGATTTCCACGCATGTCAGCGAACGGTTCCGGTCGCTCAACTTGAAGGCCCTCCGGACCGGTATGGAGTTGGGGAGGAAGGCCCATGGTTGAGGGAAGAACCCACCGTCCAATCATCCAGCCTTCACGTTGTCATAGCTGCGATGTCTGTATCAGGGGATGCCCTGCCGAGTTTATCCCGGAATATCGATTGGAAGAGGAGAGCCTCCGGGGAACCCTCTACCGCGGAAAGATGGGGAAAAAAACGGTTCCGGGAAATGTCCCTCTCCCTCCCTGCCAGGAAGCCTGCCCGATCAATCAGGACACCAGGGGCTATGTGGCCCTGATTGCAAAAGGGAAGTTTAAAGAGGCCCTCGAACTGGTTCGCGAGGTCAATCCCCTGCCTGCGGTCTGCGGCTTCATCTGTCACCATCCCTGTGAGGAGGCCTGTCTGCGTGAGGGCGTGGATCATCCAATTCCCATCCGGTTGCTGAAACGGTTTATCGCAGAGTATGGCCGAGCAAGTGAGAGAGCCAGGAAGGGGACAAAGAGGAAGAGGCGTGAAACGATCCTGGTGGTCGGCTCCGGCCCTGCGGGTCTGGCCTGCGCCAATGATCTGAGCCTTCTCGGTTTCAGGGTGACAATCTTCGAAGCCCTGCCCGTTCTTGGAGGAATGCTCTCGGTCGGCATACCCGAATTTCGGCTGCCCAGAGAGATCCTCAGGATGGAGATTGACGGAATCAGGGAATTAGGTGTGGTGATGGAAACCAATCACTCTTTCCGCTTCGGAAGGAACGGAAGAACCCTTAAAAGATCCGGTTTCGATGCCATCTTTCTTTCGATGGGAGCCCACCGGAGTTCGAAATTAGATATTCCGGGTGAGTTTCTCCACGGAGTCTTTCCGGGTGTTGAGTTTCTGAGGGACATCAACCTCGGAAGGAAGGTGGAGATCGGGAAAAAAGTCGTGGTCATTGGAGGTGGGAATGTAGCCATCGATGTGGCCCGCTCCGCCCTTCGTCTTGGCTCAAAGAAGGTTGACCTCTATTACCGGAGATCGAGGAAAGAGATGCCGGCCATCTCCGAAGAAGTGGAGGAGGCCGCCCGTGAAGGGGTGAACATCCATCTTCTCACCGCTCCGGTCAGGATGATCGGAAAACGCGGAAAAGCGATTGGAATGGAATGCATCCGGATGCGTCTGGGTGAACCCGACAAGAATGGAAGAAGAAAACCCGTCCCGATTCAAGGCTCCAATTTCAAAGTCGATGCCGACACGATCATCTCCGCCATTGGCCAGAGAGTGGATCAAAAGCCTTTAAAGGGACTGGAAAAGAATCCGGATGGAACGATTCGTGTCGCTCCGGAGACAGGCGAGACGAGCCTGAAAGGCGTCTTTGCCGGCGGAGATATGGTCACCGGGCCGGGCTGGGCCATTGACGCCATTGCCGCAGGGAAGAAAGGAGCGGAAGCCATCGCTCGGTATCTCTCCTGAACCGAATGCGGAATTCGGAATGTGGATTTCGGAATATTCCGCATTCCGCAATCCGAAATCATAGAAAATGATGACCAAAGAATGTAAAAAAGAAACCGCTCCAAAAATAAAGCGAAAGACCCTTTCAGTGAAAGCGAGGAAGAAAGGGTTTTCTCCTGTGGAATATGGCCTTCTGAAAGAAGAGGCCATCAAAGAGGCGGAGCATTGCCTGGGTTTAAGGGAATGCGAATCATGTGAGATCTGCAGCCTTCTCTGCCCGGATCTCTGCATCACCCGGGACGAGAAGACCGGAGAGGTCCTGATCGATCTGGATTACTGCAAAGGGTGCGGCATCTGTGCCTCCGTCTGCCCGAAGGGAGCGATCGAGATGGCGCTGGAGGAGGGGAAATGAGCCAAAAGATTCGGATCGACTTAAACTCCGATGTGGGGGAAAGTTTCGGCATCTACAAACTCGGACTGGATGAGGAGGTCATCCCTCATCTCACCTCTGCAAACATCGCCTGCGGATTTCACGGAGGAGATCCGGGGGTGATGCGAAAGACCGTCTCCTTAGCCAAACAATACGGCGTGGAAGTGGGAGCCCATCCCGGATTCCCGGATCTGATCGGATTTGGCAGAAGGAATATCGATGCTACCCTCGAAGACATCCGGGACTATGTCGTCTACCAGACAGGAGCCCTGCAGGCCTTCGCCGTCTCCCAGGGACTCAGGCTTCAACATATGAAAGCCCACGGAGCCCTTTATAATATGGCCGTGGCCAACCCAAAGATCTGGGAGGCAATGGCAGACGCCGTCTCCAGAGTGGATAAGGAGATCATTCTGGTTGCTCTCGCCTCTTCGAAGAACGAGTCTCTTCTCGAAATGGGAAGGCGCCATGGCATCCGCATCGCTTTCGAGGCATTTCCGGACCGGGCCTATCGGAACGACGGCTCACTCGTTCCCCGGAGGGAGAAGGAAGCGGTCATCGAGGATCATGAGGTCGTTGCCCGGAGGGCGCTAAAGATGGCCCTGGAAGGAAAGGTGATCGCCATCGATGGGACGGAGATCGAACTCCGGCCGGACACGCTCTGTGTCCACGGCGATAATCCTGCTGCCGTCCAGATGGTCAAGAAAATCCGGGAAGAACTGAAAGCTTCCGGCGTCAATGTGATCTCCATGAAATGGTTCGTCTGAAAGACGCCGGAGTGGATGTCAAAATCCAAAAATTGGGCAATTTGGTGATTGGTTATTATTTGGGATTTGGTTATTGGAATTTAAACGCATGGCCCTTTATCCCAAAACCCTTTTCTATCTGATGGGCGACCGGGGACTTCTTCTTGAATTCGGGGATGAGATTAGCCACGAAGTCAATGGAAAGGTGAGACGGATGGCCCTTGCCATTCAGAATGAGGCGATCGAGGGGATTGTCGAAACCGTTCCTACCTACCGGTCTCTGCTCATCATCTACAATCCCCTAACCCTTCCTCTCGAAGAATTGAAAAAAAGACTGCAAAAGATAGAAAGAGGCTTTCAGGAGATTCCATTTCCGGAACCCAAATTGACACGAATCCCTGCTGTCTATGGAGGCGCCTATGGACCGGATCTGGAATTCGTGGCCGGGTATCATCATATCTCTCAGGAAGAAGTGATCCGCCTTCACACCAGCAAGCCCTACTTCATCTATATGATCGGCTTTATGCCGGGCTATCCCTACATGGGAGAGCTTCCAGAAGCCTTAATCACACCACGGCTCAAAACGCCCAGGCTCTCAGTTCCCAAAGGCTCTGTAGCTATTGCACAGAAACAGACCGGAATCTATTCGATGGAAAGCCCCGGGGGCTGGCAGATCATCGGCCGGACACCGGTCGAATTATTCGACCCCGGAAGAGAGTCTCCGGCTCTACTTCAGATGGGAGACCTCGTCCAGTTCTATCCGATCAGTGAGGAGGAATTCCATGACTGGAATTCGCAGAGCGCATAGGGCATGGCGCATAGCGACTAAAAACAATTTTATTGTATGAGGTTAGCATACTATTGGTTTGGTTCTAAAGGGCCGTTGCGCAATAAAAACTGTAGCCGCAGGCTTTAGCCTGCGAAAATAGCGCACCCTGAAGGGTGCGGCTACAGATGCTATTCTGCGGTTGCCAGAAAAGGATTGGAGATGACGCCAGTAGAAGCCTTTGAAGTTCTTGAGCCTGGAATTTTGACAACCATTCAGGATGCAGGTCGTTTTGGTTTCAGCCGGTTCGGAGTCCCTCCCTCCGGGGC
>MGQQ01000100.1 GCA_001798855.1 Deltaproteobacteria bacterium RBG_16_49_23
TGGTCGTCACAGACTCATTGTTTGCAATCGGAAGACTGTTTCCTGATTGGTTCACCGTAAAGGTTGCCCCGTAGGGGCAAATTGTTGGAGGAAAACAAACAAAATTATAAACGTATGTGATATGACCTACCCGGGAGGTACCTGGATTAAAGGAAACCGAATAGGAAGTAACTGTGGAGCCGGAACTACTGCTGCCGGATGTGATAGTAATCCAGTGAGAAATCGGGGTCAGACTTAAAGATTGAATTTGTTTCTTCCCTTCTGCATCCTTGGATGAATTTAAACAAAAAAACCTGTTTCACTTCGGTGAAAAACCAGACTATTATTTTTCTCCATCCCTTCCCCCCCTAACCAAAAGCCCGCATAGCGCCTGCCTACTCTAAAGCTTCGGCGGGCAGGCATAGGACATCCGTCCTTCGCAATAACTTGCTACGGAGGACAGGTGGTGCTGGGCGAAAAAATCAGAAACCTAAATTTCGTGAAACCAGCGAAGGGTATAGTATTCACTACTTGAAAACCGAACTATATAGATTCAATTGGAATTGTTTAATATGTTGGGGGAGTTTGTAAATTAAATATGAACCAAAAAGATTTGTCAAGAATTATTTTGGGAAGCATTTTACCACTTTTTGTAAAATCTTTTTCCTCTTAATTATTTAATAATTTAGGATAATTTGTAAATTTATACAATGAAAAAAGGACGGATAATCGGCAATCACCTGTCTTTGATAGAGATGGAATGCGGATGAAGAAAAAGGAAAACAGCAGTAGAAATGGGTATGGATATTCTGCTATGATGTTTTTGATCCAGGAAGCCACGCCTCCAAATTGAAATTCCTCCCAAAAGGATTGACAAAGCTCACCCCTTCAATGATGGCTCTTTGACCAAAATCTTCACTAAACACAATTGGAATCTGGCTCATCTTAGCCGACGCCCAAATTTGAGCGTCCCAATAAGCCATCTGGTAGGAACGGACCCCACGGACAGCTTCTAAGACGATCGGTCCAGTTATGTCCAATATCTCCCATGATAAAAGGTAGTTTTGAATACAGCCATAAGCTTCTTCAGTCGTTAGAGGGGGTTTCAGTCTCCTGGTTGCATTGACGAAGAATTCAGCCAATACTTGTGATGTCAACACACCCAAGCGATTGACTGCCAGATGATCCAGTACGGCTAAGGCTTGAGATTGTTTCGATGGCTCACCGCGGTCATAAGCGTAAAGCAATACATTTGTATCGACCATGATTCTATCTGCCATAACGCATCAACCTTTCTTCATAGGCATCTTCCCGTTTCCATTGACGGCCGCCAGGGGCATGACCTTTGGCCATGCGTTTGGTGATGTATGCCCTTTCTCTTTCCCATGCTTTCAGATCTCGGATGCTAAATCGAACAGAAGTCATTTGACGGTCGATGGCCCGCCGTATGACTTCCGCTTCTGTGACACCCAAATCACGTGCCTGCTTTTTTAGGTTATTATCCTGGAGGGATTCAATATATATTTGCTTACGGACCATTCGAGACATACTCTCTTACCTCCTTCAACACATTAACTAGGTCATATTATACATCGTATGGGAAAACGTGTCAAAGACTATATTGCATACTTGGCCAAAGGAGACATTTGTGTGGAGGGTTAATTTAATTCTGTCTTGTCAAGTTTACCAGGTGCTGGAAGTTGACCCATTAGGAGCACACCCTCGACTTGAGACTTCGTCAAACTCAGTCGAGCCGATCTGGACTAAGGGCAAGCCCCCACAATTACAGCAGAGAGTCGAAGAGGTTGACTGAATTTTTCAGTCAACCTCTTAAAATGGATTCCTTTGTACAAAGATGAAGGCAGCAAGCCTATCCGCCGAGCCTTCCTATTCCGACTTCATAATCCCATGGGGAGAAAGGATCATACCCCGGTGAAAAGGGAAAACTCTGAAGGCCATTTCCGCATACATTCAACTTCCCATCATTTCCGGTCTCGCCCTCCGGTTCCTTGGCTATTTTTCTGATGTGCCCGGGAACTCATTGACAATCTTGTCAAAAGCTGGTATTATTTTGTCATACATTAATTTAGTAAAGGAGGTAAAGCATGAAAAGAAAGCGGGTTGCTATGACTCTCTCTATTCCTCCCGAAATTGCTGAGGATTACGGGAAGATTGCTGAACAAGAGGCAAAAAATAAGAGTCAACTCTTCCGCGACATGTTCTTACTCTATAAAGAAAAAGCCCGTCAGAAAGAGTTCTTTGAGCTTCAACGCTACGGTGTCAGGATGGCAAGAGGAAAAGGGGTCTTAACAGAAAAGGATGTTGAGAGGATCGTATTCGAGGGTCGTTGAGGTTGAAAGTCGTCTTCGATACCAATATCTTCATATCTGCTTTTGCTATCCCCGGGGGTAGAGCCGAAGAAGCCTATCTTCTTGGGTTGAGAGGGAGATTTACCCTATACACATCGGTTCCAATTCTCACAGAGACGGCAGAAAAGCTCAGGGAAAAGTTCGGTTGGGAAGAGAACAAAATCATTCAGTTTCTAAGAACAATTCGAGATATAACTATTATCGTCAAACCTCGATCATCTCAACATCTATTATCTGACAAACCCGACAATCGCATTCTTGAATGCGCCGAAGAAGCGATGGCCGATTTCATTGTCACAGGTGATAAACATCTCCTTTCCTTAAGGCATTTCAAAGATACTGACATCATCACTCTTTCAGATTTTATTAAGAGCATCTCAGAATAATTGCCATAGGTTAGGAGTGCCAGCAAGGAGCAGACAACGATTGTTTCACTCCTTATAAATTGGGGAGGGGTTGATTCCCTAAACTGCGAGGGTGGTGATTGCAACAAATCGGTGGGAGAGGTTGTCGATCATGACGCCAAAACCTTCAATTGTGCGAACGCCCAGAAGATTCATATCCCCTGGCTCAGCGAAAGCTACCTCGTCAATTGTCTCATATCCTTCTGAGCGAAGGATTGCATATCCTATCTCTCTCTGGACGATTTGTTTGGTTGCTGTTATAAAAGCCCGCTTCCTGACAGGTTCAATGCTTATTTGAACGAGAACATCTCTCGGCAACCAGGTCATTCCAGTCCCTGTGTCTACGATAACCTCAATGGACGGCGTAAGCTTATCCGGACTCTTAGGATTTATGGCGATGACATTGACTTTAAAAACACTCATAAAATTCCCCTTATTTTCCGTCATCTTTGAGATGTTTTTCTTTGTATAAATTTAGCTGTTTGAAATCGTCTTATAAAATCCCTCCCCGCCTCCCTTTGCCCTCCGGGCCAGAGGCCTTATGGGCCGGCGGCCAAAGGGAGGAGTCAAAGTTCTAAAGTGTTGCCTTCTTTTTATATTGTCTTCGGTTGAAATCGGGATCGGTAGACCGGGAAGGGTAGGAGGGATTTATTTCACAGATTGAGGAGTCGCGCCAGATTGAGGCCGAGGATTTTTTTTTGATCTTCTCCGGAAAGGCCCGATTCCTCCAGTTCCTGAAAATATCTGCCGGGGCGAACCAGCGGAAAGTCCGATCCGAAGAGAATCCTCTCCGCGCCCACGATCTCTTTCGCTACACTATAGATCTTCTTCGAGTAAAGGAAGGGAGAGGCGGCCGTATCATAATAGACATTCGCCATGGCCTTCGCAACCTCGGGCATTAACTCATAGAAAGGAAGCCCTCCCCCCCAGTGGGCCAGCAGAATCGAAAGAGATGGAAAGGCGAGAGCAAACTGGTAGAAGGCTTCAAGAGGGGTTCTACCCTTGCCGGGATAGGAGTGCCCAAGATGTTCGTTGGTGTGGAGAAGAATGGGAATCCTCTTTTTCTCCATCTCCGTGAAAACGGGCCTCATCGATTCGATATCCTGGGCGGTCATCTCCCGATCGTAGAAGGCGATCTCTCCCACTCCCTTTGCTCCGTTCTTGATTCCACGATCCAGTTCCCTGGCAGACCATTCCGGATCTGAAAAGAGGAGAAGGATGAAAACAATCAATCGATTGGGATAGCGTAAGACGGCATCGATTAGGTATTGATTATGAAAGGAGCAGAGTTCTGGTTCGCTCCAGGGAAAACCGCAGATCACGGATTGCTCGATCCCGGATCCGTCCATCGAGGCAATCAACTCCTCAGCCCTGACGATCCTGGCCTTGGGGTTTTTATAGATGGAAGAAAATCCTCTGTCCCTTAGACAGAAGGCTTCCCTCTTCTCTTTCATCTCATCAGGGAAGATATGGGTATGACAGTCGATGATCATGACTATGGTCTCTCTCTTGTCCACCCCCACCCTCCCCCGTCAAAAGGGGGAGGGAATTGGGGGGATATTTTAAATATTTTTGTTTAGGGTTCCCCTTTGGTAAAACCATAATGGCCGAGGGGCTTGCCGAGGCTCCAGTACTCTCGAGCTCCCGGACAGTAAACCAGAGGAAGGGCCTTTAATATATCGATCCGGCCTTTCTCCTTCTGCACCTCCTCTTTCACATGGAGGGCAATGATCTCACCGAGGAAGAGATCGTGGCTTCCCAGGGAGATGATCTGTTTGACTTTACACTCCATTTGAACCGGGCACTCGTCAATCAATGGCGCTTTTACCTTCTCTGCTGGAACAGTTTTCCATCCCGTCAGGCTGAATTTATCTGTCTCCCTCCCCGAAACCATTCCGCACGCATCGACCCCCTTGACCATCTCCTCTGAGGGAAGGTTCACCACAAATTCCATCGCCCCTTTTATGCAATCATGGGAATATCGTTCTGGCCTGATGGAAATGCCGACCATGGGAGGTCCAGAATTTACCACTCCTGCCCAGGCCAGCGTAATGATGTTGGGTCTTCCATTTCCATCCGTACAGGTGACCAGGACGACCGGCGTGGAAAAGAATAAGGTCGTAGGTGCGAGGCTCTTTCGGCCCATTTCTCTCCTCCTCCAGGGGACTTAGCTTTTACCCCGTTAGAAATAATGGTCTGCTCGGTTTCGAGTCCCGCTATAGCGGGACTGGAATTTCTAACGGGGTTTACTGAAAAAGACTCACATCCCCTTTCCCTTTTCTTATGACTTTGGGAGATTCATCGGTGAGATCGATCACACTGGAATGCTCGGCAACGATCACTCCGCCGTCGATGACGAGATCGAGCTGTCTGGCGAAGCGTTCCTCAATCTCAGCAGGGTCGTTGTAGAGGCCTTCGTCAGGCTTGTAAACGCTGGTGCTGATGATGGGGTGGCCCAACTCCCGGACAAGGCTGAGGCAGATCTTATTGTCCGGAATACGAATGCCAACGGTATTCTGTTTTGTCATGGCAATCTTGGGAACAAGTTTGGTTGCCTTTAAAATAAAGGTATAGGGCCCGGGAAGCAGCCTCTTCATCATCTTGTAGGCATAATTGGAAACATAGGCATAGCGGCTGATGTCCTTCAGGTCGGAGCAGATAAAACTGAGCGGTTTTTTCCCCTCCATCTTCTTCAATCGATGAATCTTCCGGATGGCCTCCTGGTTGAAGAGGTCACACCCCACCCCATAGACCGTGTCGGTGGGATACCCGATCGCCCCGCCCTGCTCCAGGATTTCGATCACTTTACGGATCAGCCTCAACTGCGGATTCTTAGGATTGATAGCAAGGATCATAATCTCACCCCTCCACCTCCAACTCGATGATGCGCACCCCATTGATGAAACGCTGGTTAAAATAAGGGGTGTCCAGGTTGTCCACTCTCACTTCTTTGCTTCTATAGGAGGCATGAACGAATTCGTTGTTGCCGATATAGATTCCCACATGGGCATTATTCGCCCGGTGTGTCTTAAAAAAGACGATATCGCCCTCCTCCAGCTCTCCTCTGTCAACTTTCTTACCGATGTGTAACTGTTCCCGGGCCGTCCTGGGAAGCCGCACATCAAAAATTTCAAAAATCTTTTTCACGAAGGCGGAACAATCGAGCCCCTTGAGTGTGGAACCACCCAACCGGTAGGGAACTCCCAAAAAGGTCTTGACCACCCTTACAAAGAGATTTCTCTCCTCTGGATTTTTCCATTTTCCCAGAGGCTCCTGGATCGCCTGGCTCTCGCCCTGGGCCTGCTGGACCTCTTTGGCCTCCTCCGCATCACCGATCTCTTCTGCCTCTTCCTCTCCCCTGTCTTTCTGTTTCAACAGGGTAAGCCGTTGGCCTGCCTTGAGGACGTCCGTCTGGAGCTGGTTTAACCTCTTGATCTCCTCAACCGGAAGACCCGTTCTTTTCGAAATCGTATAAAGATTGTCTCCCTGCTTCACGATGTAGGATTCGGTTTCGGGCGAAACCCTCCGGGCAACCTTCCCGGTGGGTTTCTTCTTTGGATCCGGGATGAGGAGAATCTGTTTCGGTTTGAGTTGATCCCCTTCCAGGCCGTTCGCCTCTTTTAAGATTTCTACGGAAATCCCGTACGATCTGGAAATCTTAAAAAGAGAATCACCCGGTTTAACCGTATAGCGGTCTTCTGTTAATCCATTCTGAGGACAAACCAATACAAAAAGGACGACCAGCATCACCCCCGAAAAGCCCCACCGTCCTATCATGAATCCCCTCCTCGGTAAAATCCTGAGATACGGATTATACCCGATTACAAAGATTATTTTAGATTACGGGATAAGACAGTTTAAAAATATACAAGGATTATCCTGATAAGTCAAACGGAATTAGAAGTCGAAAGTAACTCCTCAATTACTGGTGTTTTATCCCCCTTTGGCAAAAGGGATAAAGGGGGATTTTAAAACACATTTAGAAAATCTCCCCCACCCCCTCTTTGCCAAAGAGGGGTATAATGGTTTATTTGTATTATTTGAACCTGTAACTGAGGGGGTACAGTCAAACGGAATCATTCCAGGAGGAGGTGGATGCGGATAAAAATGGGGTCTTTGTTCTTGGCTCCGGCAGCAACGCTTAAATCCTCCTTCATCTCTTTTGGGGCTGTGGTTCGGGGAGCCGCCGGAGGAGAGCCGACCTCGACCAGCCCTTTCTCAAATTCGGCATACGAGGAGGCAGGCACCGAAGCCAGGAACATATTCTCATCTTCTCGAACCATTTCTCCCCCAAGCTGTTTAGCCAAATCCTGAAGCCTGGAGATGGCTCTCTCCCGGTCATTGATCTTCAAAGTAATTTCACGGATTCTTTTTTTGGCAAGAGGCATCATCACTCTTCCAACCCTTTCGCCTTCTCTCCTCTTCTCTTCCAAGGAAGGGAGTTCTGCTTTTGCCATCTCTTTCGGGCGAAGGGGTTCAGCCGTTGTCATCTCTTCCTTTAGAGGAGGAGCGGGCAGTTTCTTGTCCTTCTCTTTCACTTTTTGAGCAACCTCGTCTTTGGCACCTTCTATTTCATCCGTAGCAGAGGGTTTGGCTTCTGAAAGATAGTCCTTCCGATATAATGCAGGGGGCGGCGAGGTCACCTTCTGCTTCTCTTCGTCTTTTAAAATGAGCTCTTTCTTCTCTCTCTCCGAATAGGCCGAATAGGGAACATCAGATTTTTCTACAGCCCTCTTCTGAAGCATCTCAAAGGGCTCCATTTTGGTGAGATAAAGGGCCAAAAAAACAATCAACACCATGGCCGCAGCCTGGACAGGGATCTTCATGGACTGGAAGAACCGATCCCCCCCCCGCTTTACCTTACCCTTTCGTTCTTCCCGTTTCTTCTCTATCTCAGAAAGAAACCCTTCCGGCGCCTCCTCCTCTTCAACCGTGTGAAGCCAGTGGATCATCCGGTTGAATTGCTCCCAATCCTTTTGGCAACTCTCGCAGGAGGCCAGATGCTCTCTGACTTTCTCCTCTTCCGGCGGTTTTAGTTCCCCCTCCAGCAGGGAGGAGAATCGGTCTTGAACCTCATTGCATTCCATCAACCCTACCCATTCATTACAGGGCAACCCTTCAGGATTGCCAAATCATTGCCCTGGTATTTATGCAAGTCTAAAGTCTTGCCCTACAAGTTAATTTTTCAGGTTCCTCCGGCTTTTGTATGGGTATACCCCCCTCTTATGTGTTAACCCCTCCTCACCTCCCCTTTATTAAAGGGGAGGGATAAAGACAGGACCCATTCAAAACCCGGAAGAATCATTTTTCATTTTTGTTAATGCATGGATCTTTCCAGAATCTCTTTGAGATCCATTCTGGCCCTGTGAAGTCTTGACTTGATCGTCCCTTCGGGAATTGAAAACAGCCTTCCTATCTCTTCGTAAGAGTATCCCTGGATGTCCCTCAACACGATGATCTCTCTCTGATCCTCTTTCAATTTCATGAGTCCCTTTTGCACGAATTCCTGAATCATCTTCTTTTCGAAGAGGGTTTCCGGATTACCGGAGGGATCATACACCGGCCTCTCCATCTCTCCATCCTCTGTTTCGACCGGATCGTTTAACGAGTCGGTTTTGAAGTAGTGTCTTCGCTTCAAATATTTCCAACGATTTCGACAATGGTTCAAGGCAATCTGTGTCAGCCAGGGCTCAAATTTAGCCTCTTCTCTTAAATCCTTAATTGATTCCAGAACGGAGAGAAAGACTTCCTGGGACAACTCCTTTGCCTCCTCTCTGTTTCCCAACATCCGAAAGGCAATATTGAACACCTTCTTCTGGTACATAAGGACAATCTCCGCAAAGGCGCTCTCGTCTCCTGCCTTGCAACCCTCAATCACCTCTTTTTGAACTTTGGGGGAATGCTCCATTAAGAATTCGTATTTACCCTTTTATAATGACAACGGAAAAAGTATAAAGTTCCAGAAAAACTGCCTAGAAAATAAAGTCTAAAAATACTTCCTCTCCCCTTCGAGACTGTGTCGTAAGTCCGTTTATGGTTCGACAGGCTCACCACGAACGGAAAACCACCCATTTAAAATCAACTACTTATCCGTTCGCCCTGAGCGTGTCGAAGGGGGAACGGCGAATTACGACACAGTCTCTTCGCGGGAGAGGATTGAGGTGAGGGGGGACTCATGAATCACCCCCACCCCAACCCTCCCCCGTCGTAGGGGGAGGGAATATCCCTTTAATTTACATGGTTTGGGGGTAACGAACCTATCATGAAAATTTTAATTAGAATTTCTCCTTTATTAAGAATTTTTGCAATTTGATTAACTTCTTGTCCCGCTCTTTTAAGACATCCGCAATGTTCTTGGATGTGTAGTCGTAGAACCCCCTGCCCGACTTCACCCCCAGATATCCCTTTTCCACCAATCGGGTCAAGGTCTTTGGTCTCCGGTCCTTTGAGACCAGATGGATAGATGGATTTCTATCAATGGTAAGGGATAAATCCAATCCTGTGAAATCGTATCGTTGAACCACACCGACCACAGGGATTCTGATCCCAAGACTGCTTTTCACCGCCCTGTCGATCTCCTCAGCTGTTGCATAGCCTTCGTCCAGAAGGTAGAAGATCTCCCTTGCCATGGCCCTCTGGAGTCGATTCACAATATAGCCGGCGATGAATTTCTTTATTTCAACCGGCGTCTTTCCCAATTTAAGGAGAATCCCTTTCACCGTTTTTATTGTCATGTCGGATGTACGGGGCCCCCTGACTAGATCGACCAGAGGGATAAGGTGAGGAGGAGCGTACCAGTGGCAGATCAACATTTTTCCCGGACGGACTCTTTTCGCTAATTGGAAGATATTGAAATAGGAAGTATTGCTGGTAAAGATCGTCCTGGCGGGGCAGAGGCGATCCAGAGCCCGAAAGAGTTCTTTCTTAGCCTCCGGAATTTCTGAGATCGCCTCTATGACCAGGTCAGCCTCCTTTGCCGCATCGAGAGAAGTGGAGGTATGGATTCGACCCAAAATCTTTGGAATCGATCCAGAATCGATCATCTTCGCATCTTTCAGGGTCCGAAGATTGAAGCGTATCAGCTTGAGGCTTTGCCTGAGGCTATCCTCATTATTATCCGCCAGGTCGACCTCATACCCGCCCTGTGCAAAGACCATGGCAATCGAATGACCCATGGTCCCTGCCCCTACAACCAACACTCTTTTAATTCGATCGATGGTCACTTTCCTCTCTCCTTCACCTCCCATCCCCCTCCTAACCTCCCCCTTGAAGGGGGAGGAATCACACGAAGCGCGTGATGATTACCCTCCCCTTCAGCCTGCCTGCGCGAAGCCGCTTCGGCGAAGGCAGGGGGGAGGGTCGGGGTGGGGGTGGGGTATGGTTTTCGCTTCAGGATTTAAAGATTTTTAGATACTTTCTCGACTTTTCATAGGCCTCGTTTAACTGACCTGCTGATCTCTTTTTTTCATCATCGGTGAGCGCCCTCACCACCTTTGCAGGGATGCCGATAACCAGTGAGTCCTCCGGAATCTTCATCCCCGGAACCACAAGGCTTCCGCTTCCGACAATCGAATTTTTCCCCACTTCTGCTCCATCCAGGACGATTGCCCCGATTCCAACAATTGCCCCTGCTCTGACTATGCATCCATGAAGTATGGCGCCATGGCTGATCAGAACCCTCTCTTCGATTACCACAGGATGATTCTCAGGAGATTCGATCAGCGCCTTATCCAGGATGACGGAGCGCTCCCCTACAATAATTCGATTGCTATCCGCCCGCAGAAGCGCAAAAGGGAAAATGCTCACCATGGGGCCAAGGATAATGTCTCCGATCAGCCTCGCCGAAGGATCGATAAATACGGTCTCATCAAACTGAGGAGACTTGCCTTCAAAGGGAGTGATATGGAGAATATGATTCATCATGCCTCCTAATTCAATGAACAATGGTCAATTACCAATGAGCATTGCTCAATGTCAATTTGCCATTGGTCATTGACTATTGGGTATTGATCATTTGTTTTTAAAAACAGGTTTTCTCTTCTCAAGGAAGGCGGTTACCCCTTCTTTAAAGTCTTCTGTCTTATAGACCTCGCCATAAAGCTCGGAGTCCGCTTTAAGACCTTCCAGAAAGGGAAGCTGGGCAATTTGAAACATCGCCTTCTTGGCAATATGGATGGCCCTGGGGCCCTTTGCGATCTCTCTGGCCAGAGCCATTGTCTCTTCCATTAATTTCTCATGGGGTACAACCCGGTTGACCAGGCCCACTCTCTCCGCTTCTTCGGCATCGAGGATTCTTCCCGTATAGATCATCTCCTTTGCCCGGCCCGGGCCGATGAGCCTCATCAGCCTCACATTTCCTCCGTATCCGGGCATGATTCCCACCCGCGCCTCTGTCTGACCGATCTTTGCTCGATCACTGGCGATCCGGATATCGCAGGCTAGTGCGATCTCACAGCCTCCTCCCAATGCCCAGCCATTGATGGCGGCGATCACCGGCTCTTCCATCGACTCAAGAAAAAGGAGGATCTCATTTGCCTTTTTCGATGCATCGACAGCCATCTCAGGCGTTCTGACCTTCAACATGTTAAGATCGGCTCCGGCGATGAAGGCTTCGTCTCCCGCGCCTGTAATCACACCCACTCTCACTTCAGGGGCGCCATGGAGTTCCTTCAACGCCATTTCGAATTCCATCCAGGTCTCCCAGTTGAAAACATTCCTCACTTCCGGCCGGTTAATTTTGATGATGCCGACATTTCCATCCGTCTCAAAGAATAAATTCTTATAAGACATGCTCAATCTCCCTCACCCTCACCCTCCCCTTCCCTTCCTTTGCCCCATCCCCACCCTAACCCTCCCCTTGAAGGGGAGGGAATGTTTAGTTGCCCCTACTACTGAAGAGGAGGGATGGGGGAGTTACTTTGTTCATGTGAATGATTCGAAGATGGCTGCGATGCCCAATCCCCCTCCTCCGCAGATGGTCTCCAGGCCGTAATGGCTGCCACGCCTTTTCATTTCATGCAGAAGCGTGACCAGAACCCTTGTCCCCGTGCAGGCAATGGGATGACCCAGAGAGATACCGGAACCATTGACATTAATCTTGTGATAATCTTTTTCAGTAAGCTTCATCATTTTAAGATCTGCCAATACCTGGGCAGCAAAAGCCTCCTGGATTTCGATCAGGTCCATCTGGTCAATCTTCAGCCCTTTCCTGTCCAGGACCTTCTTCACAGCCGCCGGGACAGCCTGGTAGGTGTGCCTTGGGTCCACACCCGTAACAGCAAAGTCCGTGAGGGAGGCAAGAGGCTTCAATCCTAATTCCCTAACCTTCTCTTCAGAGGCCAGGACACAGGCTGCCGCTCCATCGTTTTCAGAGGATGAATTGCCTGCAGTGCAAACGCCCCCGAGAACAGGTTTAAGCTTTGCCAATTGTTCGAGAGTCGTATCCGCTCTTGGGTTTTCATCCCGGTCCATTATGGCCGTGCCGCCTTTCTCCTGTGGAACATGCACCGTTACGATCTCCTCCCTAAATTTCCCGGACTCCATGGCTTCACAAGCCTTCTGGTGACTCCCCAGGGCCCATCGGTCACAGTCCTCACGATTGATCTTCTCTTCTCTCGCAGCAGTCTCTGCCCACTCCATCATGGAGGACAGAATCCCATACCTCTCGACAGGCTGCGACATCACTCTCGCCCTCTGAATCCGGTCATAAAAGGGAACTCCCCATATTGAAAGATCGCCGTGACCTTTTGGCATTCCCTTCTTACCCCCTATTCCCCACTTGATGTCACCTGAGAGATAAAACTCCGCCGTGCTCATGCTCTCCACCCCGCCTGCCACAACGATCTCCGCATGGTCCGACTGGATGGCCGTAGCCGCATGACAGATCGCATCCAGTCCTGTGCAACAGCGCCGGTCCAGTGTGATTCCGGGAATCGAGTCGGGCCATCCGGCCTTCAGAAGCGACATGCGCGCAACGTTGACATACTCACCATTCTGGTAGGATTGGCCCAGGATGACCTCATCGACTTGAGATGGATCAACCCGGGCCCTCTTCACGGCTTCATTCAATACCAGGGCTCCGAGATCATAGGCGGGCACCTCTTTCAGGGCTCCCATATACCTACCCACGGGCGTTCGAACCGCACTGATGAACAATTCTTTCTTCAAAAGCTTCTCCTTTCCTGTACCTCTCCAAAGATATTTTAAATTCCCCCATCTATTCCCCTCCCTCCCTGACCCTCCCCTTGAAGAGGATGGAATCATAGGGCGAGACCTTTCTTAATTCTTCCCCCTTCAAGGGGGAGGCCGGGCCGCCGGCTCGGAGAGAGGGGGATGGGATTACAGCTCCTGAACTACGAACCAAATCTTCTCACTTACCGACTCCATCTCCTTCAGAACTTCGTTGTTCCAGAATCGGAGGACACGAAAACCAGCCGCCTATAGTTTTTGTGTGCGATTCTCGTCATACCCTGCCTGCTGTCCATGTTGTCCCCCATCTACCTCAATTACCAGTCTGTATTCCAGGCAGACAAAATCGAGGATATAATCACCAAATGGATGCTGCCGACGAAATTTTAAACCGGAAATCTGACGACCTCGCAGAAAATGCCACATAGCCTGTTCCGCGTCAGACACGTTGTTACGTAACGCCCGTTGCAGTTTGCCCGAACGTATCTGCTTTTTTGTCTGGCCGATCACAATCTACCCCATCCCCTCCCTCACCCTCCCCTTGAAGGGGAGGGAATATTAAGTTAGCGTTTATGCCCTTCAAGGGAGAGGAGTTTTTTGGGTATGCCTTAATTAAGGATATGGTCTCAACCCGAACGATGCCAATACTTCTGGAGAAGGATAACGATGATCAGCAAAACCAATCCTACGGCATCTGTATAGAGGCCGGGTTTGATAAGAAGTAAAGCCGCAGCAACGAGTATCAACCTTTCCAGCCGGGTTGCCTCTTTTAAAAACCACCCCATTAAGCCTGCTGAGAGGGCAACAACACCGATGGAGGAGGAGATGATCGTGGTGACAATGGTGCCGGTAGAACCGATCATGAGAAGGGAGGGGCCGTAGACGAACATAAAAGGAATAATAAAACCAGTCGCTCCGATCCTCATGGCCTCCAGTCCTGTCCTCCAGAGATTCGATCCGCTGATCCCAGCGGCTGCATAGACAGCCATCGCCACTGGAGGCGTGATGGCTGAGATGATGGCAAAGTAAAAAACGAACATATGGGCCGCAATGACCGGCACACCCAGTTTGATCAGGGCCGGAATCAGCAGGGCCGCCTGTACAATATAGGCGGCTGTCGTGGGAAGTCCCATCCCCAAAACAATCCCTGCAAACATAGTGAAGATGAGGGCGGGGATGAGCGAATCTCCGGCAATAAAAAGGATGAGGCTGGTGAACTTGAGACCCAATCCAGTCAGATTAATTACTCCGATGATCACGCCAGCGCAAGCGCAGGCCGCTGCCACAGGAAGCATGTTCTTTGCCCCGAATTCCAAGGCCTTCAAGATCTTCTTCGGGCCCATTCTTGTCCCTGCTCTCAGGAGAGCTACCACAAAGACCGAGAGAGTAGCATAGATACATGCATACATCGGTGTATAACCCGCTACCATGAAATAGACGATGACCGCCAGAGGAACAAAAAGGTGCCCCTTGGTCATCATCACCGATCGAAGTATCGGCCTTTCTTCCTTTGGAACACCTAAAAGCCCTGTTCTGCTCGCTTCAAAGTGGATAGCCATAAAGAGGGCAAAATAGTAAAGAAGGGCCGGGATGGCGGCATGAGCACAGATTTGAAGATAGGATATCCCTGTATATTCAGCCATGACAAAGGCTGCCGCACCCATGACCGGGGGCATGATCTGGCCTCCGGTCGATGCAGTGGCTTCGACAGCGGCAGCGAAATCCTTTTTAAACCCTGCCCTCTTCATCAAGGGGATCGTCAGCCATCCATCGACCATCACATTGGCTACCGCACTTCCTGAAATAGTCCCAAAAAGACCACTCGAAACAACGGAGATTTTCCCGGGTCCCCCTTTTGCTCCACCCACCAGCGAGCTTGCAAAATCGGTAAAGAACTGTCCTGTTCCCGATTCCTCCAGAAAGGCGCCAAAGATGACAAACAGAATTACATAGGTGGCAGAGACTCCCAGCGGTATTCCGAAGATGCCCTCTGTGGTTAAGTAGAGCTGATCGATAATCGTCTCCATGTTGAATCCGGTATGTCGCAACAATCCGGGAAGATAATTGCCGAAAAGGGCAAAAAGAAGGAAAACAGCAGCGGTTATCGGCAACGCCCACCCGATCACCCTTCTCGAAGCCTCCAGGAGGATGAGGGTTACAATCACCCCCATCACAAAATCCCATCTGCTTACGGGATGGACA
>MGQQ01000101.1:0-100 GCA_001798855.1 Deltaproteobacteria bacterium RBG_16_49_23
TGGCTCATCGATATCCTTGGAAAATATCAGGCGTGGAGCCTCCCCATCTACGGAGTCATTTTGATCCTCCTCCTCATCTTCTTCCCTGACGGTATCGGAA
>MGQQ01000101.1:330-1448 GCA_001798855.1 Deltaproteobacteria bacterium RBG_16_49_23
AGAAGCCTGATTCAGGGAAAATATACTTCAAAGATAAGGAGATCACTGCCCTTGAATCCCACGAAATATCGGCCCTTGGAATTGGAAGGACATTTCAGACGGTCCAGACCCTGGGAAACATGACCGTGATAGAGAATATCATGGCAGGAATGCATCTGAGATTGAAAGGAAACCCTCTCTCCTCAGGGCTCTGGCTTCCGTGGACCGCCAGGGCAGAAAAGGGAGCTTTGAAGGAGGCAAAGGAGATTCTCGATCTCCTGGGCCTTCTGGGTCGATGGAAATCGCCCGCCTCCCAGCTTCCCCTTGGCAAACAGAAACTTCTTGAACTGGGCCGAGCCCTCGCCATGAAACCGGAACTCATCCTTTTAGACGAACCCGCCTCGGGCTTGACCTCTGCTGAGGGTGACCAGCTCAAAGAAAGAATCCATCAGTTCAAAAGGGATGGGATGACTTTCTGCATCGTGGAGCATCAGATGGGAATGGTGATGGAGATTGCCGATCAGGTGGCGGTGCTCGACAACGGCAGACTCATTGCTGAAGGCCCTCCAAATATTGTGGAAAGGGACGCCCGGGTGATGGATGCCTATTTAAAAAGGAAGAGGTCCGATGCTTAACATCAAGAAACTGGATGTCCATTATGGGCCTCTGGCTGCCCTCCAGGAGATCTCTCTCGAGATCAAGAGGGGAGAGATCATAGCCCTCTTAGGTCCCAATGGAGCAGGAAAGACGACCCTTCTTCTCACCATCTCCGGAATTCTCAAGACCACCGAGGGAAGAATTCTCTTCGAGGAACAGGATGTGACCAATCTCGATCCTCATAAGATCGTATCGATAGGGATCGGACATGTTCCCCAGGGCAGACACACCTTCCCGACTCTCTCCGTGTTCGATAATCTTTTGATGGGAGCGTTCATTCACCGGAAAGAGAAAGGAGAAATCAAGAAAGACCTGGAATGGATCTACGATCTCTTCCCGATCTTAAAAGAAAGAGAAACCCAAAGGGCAGGCACGCTGAGCGGGGGGGAGCAACAGATGTTGACCATCGGGAGGGCCATCATGGGCCGGCCCAGACTCCTCATGCTTGATGAACCCTCCATGGGGCTCGCCTCTCATCTCAA
>MGQQ01000101.1:1469-1736 GCA_001798855.1 Deltaproteobacteria bacterium RBG_16_49_23
TCAAGAGATGAATCAGAAAGGGCTCACCCTCTTCATTGTGGAGCAGGAGATCGATCTCTCTCTGTCGATCTCTCATCGAGGCTATCTTCTGAGAAATGGCCGGCTGATCAAAGAGGGAGCCGCTTCCACCCTCCTCGAGAGCAAGGAAGTAAAAATCCTCTGCCTTGGAAAAGAGTTGTTGGACCTCTCTTGAAAACCTCCTAAACTTTATGTGAAAATTAACGTTTAAGCCACCTATGAAAATCCGTTTAGGATCCAACTGGGACT
>MGQQ01000101.1:1745-1811 GCA_001798855.1 Deltaproteobacteria bacterium RBG_16_49_23
TCGATGCCTTAAAAGGGACATCCGTCGATGCCCTCTTCGGCAAGCTCCCCTTCGACGTGGTGGGAG
>MGQQ01000101.1:1887-2141 GCA_001798855.1 Deltaproteobacteria bacterium RBG_16_49_23
GTTACTTGCTCAATGCCCCCTGCCTTGGAAACCTCCAATATTCCAAGAAAGGATATGGACAGCTCATCGAGCTTTTAGAATGGATTGATCAGTCTGGAGCGGATGCGGTCACGATTGGCCTCCCTTACCTCATCGATCTTGTAAGAAAACGCTTTCCCCGTCTGAAGGTGAAGGTCTCCACCACGGCTCGCGTCAATACGGTCAGGAAAGCCCTCCAATATGAGGACATGGGCGTTGAGGAGATCATTATCGAC